>JAFZVR010000078.1 GCA_017617725.1 Prevotella sp. | reverse complement strand
CTATACCTGCCGAAGCAGCAATGATGATTATTGTCAGCAGAAGAGCCTTGCAGATGAAAAGGAGAGCCCCACTCCTAACCCCTCCCCTCGAGGAGAGGGGGACTTGCTCCTTGCCTCTCGCTGCTTCGTCCTCTCGTTCCTTCACTCCCTCACTCTCACATTCCGTTTCTCCTTCACTCTCCTGCTTCTTAAAATCCGGCAAGATGCATAATAGTACCCTCTTACCGACTATAATAACGAAGAATAGATACAGAGCACTCATAATGGTACTATAGGCACTGACGAGAATATAGGTTGAGTCATCAACGCCCAAAGCCATCTTTAGCGAAGCAAGATTAGCATTGCCACCGGTATATAAACCTGTGAGCATACCGCCGATATTAGCATAGAGCTCCGGCGTCTGGCGTCCGCATATTAAGAAACCAATAGTGATGGCAATGGCACAACCAACAATGCCACATAGCGTTGACTTGATGAAGCTTGGAGCGAGGCGCACCCATGAACGCAGGTCTGATGAGAACAGCAACAACGGAATCGCTATCGGGATAGCGACCGAAGCAACAGTTGTCTGCACGCCATGCATCTCCTCGGTATCAGGAATCAAACCCGTAAGACCGAATGCACAACCGATGATATACGCGATGATGATACTCCCTACCTTATTCAATACCTTGAAACGATAGGTAAGCCAGAGGATAAGTACTGGCGCAAAGATACAGAAAAGGATTACTAATTCTTTACTCACAGCTCTTTGTTTTTTCGTTATGATGTCGTAATTTTCCTACCATTATTCGTGCTGTATTATCAGGAGCAATGTCTGTTCCCAAACGCTGCCGTACTTCTGCATAGCCTCGTAACATTTCCTCGCGAGCCGGTTGACCTGGTAGAAGCTGGGACAGCTGATTGGCAATGTCATACACCCTGAACCTGTCGGCAAACAACTCCGGAACCACCTCCCTGCCGGCAATGAGGTTGACAAGGGAGATATATTTCACGGTAATGAAATGGTTGAAACAAAAACGTGTGAGGCGAGGCAACGAAGTCTTATAGCATACCACCTGAGGCACATTGAACAGTGCCGTCTCAAGCGTGGCAGTACCGCTGGTGACGAGTGCAGCAGTAGCCTGTGACAGCAGTTCGTAGGTTTGGTTTTTCACCAGACGCACACGTGTACCCTCAATGAATTTCTGGTAGAAGCTATCCTCTATTGCCGGAGCACCAGCTAAGACGAGTTCGTAGTCTTCAAACCGTTTTGCCGCCTCTATCATCGCCGGCAGGTTGTCTTCAACCTCCTTTTCACGGCTCCCTGCGAGAAGAGCAATGATTTTGGTCGAGGGAGCCTCACCCCTAACCCCTCTCCTCAAGGCATGGGGAACATTGCGGTCGAGGGTCGAGAGGAACGTATCCACCTCCTCTACCGTCGGATTACCCACATAATGGATGGGATAATGGTGTTTCTTCTCATAGAAGTCTATTTCGAAAGGCAGTATGGAGAACAACTCGTCAATGTCGCGTTTGATATAGCGTACACGCCACTCCATCCACGCCCATATCTGTGGCGATATGTAGTAGAATATTTTGGTCGAGGGAGCCTCACCCCTAACCCCTCTCCTCAAGGCGAGGGGAACATTGCGGTTTAGAGTCGAGAGTTGCTTTCTGATATATTTAGCTATCGTAAGGTTGAAGCCCGGATAGTCAACGAGGATGACAACATCGGGCTGCCATTTCAAGATATCCTCCTTACAAACTTTAATATTACGGAGTATGGTACGCAGATGTAATACCACCGGCAAGAAGCCCATATACACCATAAGATCCTTATAGTGTTTCACGAGTGTGCCTCCTACAGCAGACATATTATCTCCACCGAAATAACGGAATTCGGCATTGTCGTCATACTTTTGTATGCTCTGCATTAAGCGCGAGGCATGGAGGTCGCCACTGGCTTCACCAACAATCAAATAGTATTTCATCTTGACCTTATTTTCCTCCGTCACACGTCATGATTCTTCTTCAACAGCTGCAGCATTATCCTCGCTGCATTATCCGGTGCGATATCATTGCCTAATCGCTGACGTACGTCAGCATAACCGCTGAGCATCTCCTCACGACCAGGCTGACCAGGAAGGATCTGATATAGCTCATTGGCAATATTATACACCTTGAACCTGTCGGCAAACAATTCCGTTACTACCTCCCTGTTAGCGATGAGGTTGACAAGGGAAATGTATTTAACTTTTAGGAAATGATTGAAGCCGAAACGCATAAGCTTAGGCAACGGCGTCTTATAGCATACCACCTGAGGCACATTGAACAGTGCCGTCTCAAGCGTGGCAGTACCGCTGGTGACGAGTGCAGCAGTAGCCTGTGACAGCAGTTCGTAGGTTTGGTTTTTCACCAGACGTACACGTGTACCCTCAATGAATTTCTGGTAGAAGCTATCCTCTATTGCCGGAGCACCTGCCAGTACGAGTTCGTAGTCTTCAAACCGTTTTGCCGCCTCAATCATTGCCGGCAGGTTGTCTTTTATCTCCTGTTTACGGCTGCCTGCGAGAAGAGCAATGATTTTGGTCGAGGGAGCCTCACCCCTAACCCCTCTCCTCAAGGCGAGGGGAACATTGGGGTCGAGGGTCGAGAGGAACGTATTCACCTCCTCTACCGTTGGATTACCCACATAATGGATGGGATAATGATGTTTCTTTTCAAAGAAGTCCACCTCGAAAGGCAGGATGGAGAACAACTCGTCAATGTCGCGTTTGATGCTGCGTATGCGCCATTCTTTCCATGCCCATATCTTGGGAGAGATATAATAGAAGATTTTGGTCGAGGGAGCCTCACCCCTAACCTCTCTCCTCAAGGCGAGGGGAACATTGCGGTTGAGAGTCGAGAGTTGTTTTCTGATATACTTGGCTATCTGTAAATTGAAATCCGGATAATCAACGAGGATTAAGGCGTCTGGTTGCCATTTAATGATATCCGTCTTACACACTTTCATATTGCGTAGGATTGTACGCAAGTGTAGCAATACGGGAATGAACCCCATATATGCCAGTTCCTTATAATGTCTTACACGTATGCCTCCGACGGAGAACATATTGTCTCCACCGAAATAACGGAATTCTGCATTGGCGTCATACTTCTGTATGCTACGCATCAGACGCGAGGCATGGAGGTCGCCGCTGGCTTCACCAACTATCAAATAGTATTTCATGACTTTTCCCACTCCTTCATTTTATCCATCATCTCATAGGCAGTCACATCCATCGTAGTGGGTGTTACTGCCACATAACCATTATGAAGAGCCCACCGGTCGTTATCCGTTGCGCCAGGCTCATCGTCGCGATAGTTGCCCACCAGCCAATAGTAGTCGTTACCACGTGGGTGTTTGCATTTCACCACTTCGTTAATCCAGCTGCCATAGCCCATACGACAAACCTTAATACCCTTGAATTCCTCTGCCACGGGGAAGTTGACATTCAGACAGATACCTTTTGGCAATCCCTCTTCAAATACACGCTTCACAATTTTACGTATATATGGGCGAAGAGCCGACAGGTCAGCATTGGGATTATAGTCGCATGTAGAGAAGGCTATTGACGGAATATATTTCATACAGCCTTCCATAGCAACACCCATAGTACCACTATAGTGGTTGTTGACCGTGGAGTTATCACCATGATTGATACCACCTATAACAATATCGGGTTTACGACCACCGGAGAGTTGGTCAAGGGCTAATTTCACACAGTCCACCGGTGTACCGCTGCACGACCACACCTCAGCACCAAGATAGCTATCACGCTTCTTGAGATACAATGTGGGAACAGCAGAGAAGGCACATGAATAACCTGAACGGCCTCCGTCAGGAGCACAGACAAGGATGTCTGCCATATCACTGAGGAACTCCACCAATTGGCGGATGCCACCGCTCTGATAGCCGTCATCATTGGAAATAAGTATGAATGGTTTGTTCATCATCAATAAATTTGAGGACAAAAGTACGAAAAAAGCTTTAATTAGGTGCTATATCGAATAATATTTGTAATTTTGCCCACAAAATCACCAGCCGGAATAGTCCGACAGGTGCGATAATAAGTATAATTAAGAAACAACAATGGGAAAAATAATCGCATTAGCGAACCAGAAAGGTGGCGTAGGAAAAACGACCACATCAATAAACCTCGCAGCATCACTCGCCACACTTGAGAGATCTGTACTCGTCATTGATGCCGACCCGCAGGCCAATGCATCCAGCGGTCTTGGTGTTGACATTAAGGAAGTGGACTGCTCACTCTATGAGTGTATCATTGACCATGCTGATGTGCGCGATGCCATATATACAACAGATATAGATGGTCTTGACATCCTTCCGAGCCATATCGACTTGGTAGGTGCTGAAATAGAGATGCTCAACATAGAAAACCGTGAGAAGGTGGTAAGCAAACTCATAGAGCCTATCCGCGATGACTACGACTACATCCTCATAGACTGCTCTCCGTCATTAGGACTGATAACAGTTAATGCCTTAACTGCTGCCGACTCGGTAATCATACCTGTGCAGTGTGAGTATTTCGCTCTTGAGGGTATCAGTAAACTCCTTAATACGATTAAGATTATCAAGGGCAAACTCAATCCGAAGCTCGAGATAGAGGGTTTCCTCCTTACCATGTATGATTCCCGTCTGCGTCTTGCCAACCAAATCTATGATGAGGTGAAGCGCCATTTCCAGGAACTTGTATTCAAGACCGTCATACAACGTAATGTAAAACTCAGTGAAAGCCCGAGCCACGGACTACCGGTAATCCTCTATGATACGGACTCCACCGGTGCAAAGAACCACTTGGCGTTAGCCCGTGAAATTATCCAAAGGGATAATCTCAAGGAGATAAAGGGAGACAAAGGGAGATAAAGGAGTTAAAAGACGGAAGAAACAAGCAAATTCTTAAACTCATATAGTAAAGGTATATATAATCATAGCGCGATAGAAAAATAAGAACCTGGGGCAAGATAGTTATTTAGGAGAACAGACTAACGTCCTTTAACTCCCTTAACTACTTTAACTCCCTTAACTACTAAAGAATAAAATGGCAGTACACAAGAAATATAACCGTAATACGAAGACCGCAGCATTAGGACGTGGTCTTGATGCACTCATCTCAACAGATGACGTGAGTACACAGGGTAGCTCAACAATCAATGAGGTGCCTATAAATCAGATTGAAGCCAATCCAAATCAGCCGCGTCGTGAGTTTGACCAGACAGCACTGGAAGAACTGGCAAATAGTATCCAGCAGCTGGGTATTGTACAGCCTATCACGCTGCGCCAGGTGGAAGATGGCAAATATCAGATTATCGCCGGTGAGCGCCGTTGGCGTGCTTCGCAGCTCGCAGGTCTGACTGCAATCCCTGCATATATCCGCACTATCAAAGACGAAAATGTCATGGAGATGGCGCTGGTGGAGAATATCCAACGCGAGGACCTCAACGCCATTGAGATTGCTCTCGCCTATGAACATCTGCTCGACAAGAGCGGTATGACACAGGAGAAAATCAGTGAACGTGTAGGAAAAAGCCGTGCTGCCATTGCCAATTACATACGTCTGTTAAAGCTGCCGGCACAGGTACAGATGGCTCTTCAGAAGAAAGAGATTGACATGGGACATGCACGTGCATTGCTCTCCTTGGACAGTCCGTCCCTCCAGCTGAAACTCTTTAAGGAAATACATAAGAACGGCTACTCCGTGCGTAAGGTAGAAGAGCTGTGTCACCAGTTGAACAACGGTGAGGACATACAGACCGCAAAGAAGACTATTGCATCGAAGTCACGCCTGCCTGAGGAGTTCAACCTCCTGAAGACCCGCCTGTCGAAATTCTTCAACACAAAGATACAGATGAGCTATAACGACAAGGGCAAAGGTAAAATCAGTATTCCTTTTGCTTCGGAAGAGGAGTTGGAGCATATCATGCATGTGTTTGACAAACTCGTGTAATAGTTAAGTGCTGGGTGTTGATGGATAGCTATATCGTAAATGACTGAGGGTAAGACCATACAGCGACTACTATTGACGGCCATCCTATGGATAGCAACGATAGGCACGGCATATTCGCAAGGATATGACGCTACAGCTATTATATATCCTGACACCACAGATGCTGTGGACGCTACGCTGGACACCCTGCGCATCGAACAATTAGCCAAGAAGGTTAAGGCACCAAAGGCCAAGCGCGATTGGAAAACATGGCGACCAAACGTCAAACGCGCACTATGGTTAGCGGTAGTAATACCTGGCGGAGGACAGATATATAACCGTAAATACTGGAAGCTGCCGCTATTCTACGGAGGTTTTGTAGGCTGCGCCTATGCCATCAACTGGAACGGACAGATGTATCATGACTATGCGCAGGCATATATGGATATTATGGATGATGACCCGAACACACAAAGCTACAACTCCTTCCTTCACCTCGGCAATACCATTACAGAGAGCAATAAAGCACGCTATCAGGAACTGTTCCGCAAACGTAAGGACCGCTATCGCCGCTATCGCGACCTGAGTATCTTTGCTGCAGTCGCCGTATATGCCCTGTCAGTGATTGATGCCTATGTTGATGCCTCGTTGTCAGAATTCGATATCTCTGACGATTTGAGTCTGCGGATAGAACCAACGATAATAGACTCGAAAATGTCGAATAACCCAGCCAAGTCAAAAGCAATTGGTCTTGGATGTAGCCTTAATTTTTAGTTTGTAGTTTACTGTTTACGGTTTACAGATAATCACTTTCAACCCCATACCACCATGAAACAAGATTCCACCCCTACCGAACAACATAGCGAAGAATATTGGGAACAACAAGTTGACATTGCGTTCCAACAGCTTCTGGATAGCTATCTTGCATCAAACCACAGAAAAAAGGTTGATCTCATTACGAAAGCTTTCAATTTCGCACGACAGGCTCATAAAGGTGTGCGTCGACTATCTGGGGAACCATATATTATGCACCCCATAGCAGTAGCGCAGATAGCCTGTTCCGAGATTGGCCTTGGCTCTACAAGTATCTGCTGTGCCCTACTCCATGACGTTGTGGAGGATACCGACTACGCGGTTGAAGACATTAAAAATATATTTGGGGAAAAGATAGCACAGATTGTTGAGGGACTTACAAAAATCAGTGGTGGTATCTTCGGGGAGCAAGCATCAGCCCAAGCGGAGAACTTCAAGAAGCTGCTCTTGACGATGAGCGAGGATATTCGCGTCATCCTAATAAAGATTTGTGACCGTCTGCATAATATGCGCACACTGCAGTCGCAGCCAGCGAACAAACAGTATAAGATTGCTGGAGAAACGATCTATATCTATGCTCCGATTGCCAACCGTCTGGGACTAAACCGTATCAAGACAGAACTCGAGAACCTAAGCTTCAAGTACGAACATCCAGAGGAGTACAATAGCATTGTAAAGAAGTTGGAGCGTACACAGGAACAACGCGACAAGGAGTTCGAAACGTTCACGGAACCGATTCGCGCTATCCTTGACAAAATGGGGTATGAATACAAGTTGAAAGCACGCGTAAAGAGTCCTTATTCCATTTGGGCAAAAATGCAGAACAAGCATGTCACTTTCGATGAGATATACGACATCCTTGCTGTAAGGATAATATTCCACCCCAAAAGCAAGGATGTTGATGGTGAGCATCAGGAGTGCTTCAATATTTACCTTGCCATGGGAAAGATATATAAAAGTCACCCAGACCGGTTGCGTGACTGGCTATCACATACAAAGGCAAACGGATACGAGGCTCTCCACGTAACACTGATGTCAAAGCAAGGACAATGGGTTGAAGTACAGATCCGTTCTGAGCGCATGGATGAAATTGCCGAGAACGGGTTTGCTTCCCACTGGAAATACAAAGAGCAGAAGGATGCAGAAGAAGAGAAACAAGACGGCGAAGTAGAAGATAAACAAGACGGCGAAGTAGGAGAGAAACAAGACGGCGAAGTAGAAGAGAAACAAGACAGCGAAGCAAAAGAGAAACAAGACAGTGAAGCAAAAGAGAAGGATACAGATGCGACAAATCCGAATGAGGAAGAGCCAGAGATTGGCGACACACCGGCAGGCGAGAATGACAACGAGCTGAATCATTGGCTGAGCACCATCAAGGAGATTCTCGATGACCCACAGCCAGATGCTATGGACTTCCTCGACTCCATAAAAATGAACCTCTTCTCATCAGAAATCGTCGTATTTACTCCTAAGGGTGAAATGAAGAAAATGCCTGCAGGATGTACGGTTCTCGACTTTGCTTTCCAGATACACACCTTCATTGGCAGCCACAGCATCGGAGCCAAGGTCAACCACAAAATAGTACCACTGAGCCACAAGCTTCAGAGTGGTGACCAAGTGGAAATACTTACCTCCATGTCGCAACATGTTGATTCGACATGGATAAACTTCGTCAGTACAGCAAAGGCACGCAGTAAGATACAGGCCATACTGCGACGCAATGTCCGCGAGATACAGAAGAAAGGTGAAAGCATACTCACGGAATGGCTCACGCAAAACAACATGGAACTGACACACGTGGTGCTCGACCGTCTCTGCGATTTACACTCCATCCAGAAGCACGATGCACTCCTCTTTGCTATCGGCGACAAGACCGTGATTCTTGGCGATAACGACCTGGCAGCACTGCAAGGAAAAAATAAGAAAGCATCTAAAGGTTGGAAGAAATACGTACCATTCCTTAAGAGTGAGCCTATAAAGAAAGAGGAAGAAACAACACAAAATGGCCTTGTAGTAATAGGTAAGGACTTCAATAAGAAAAAGCCTATCTTCATTTCGGAAAAGAACATCAACAAATATGTATTCCCTACCTGTTGCCATCCTATCCCTGGCGATGATGCACTTGGATATATCGACAACAAGAACCATATAGAGATTCACAAACGCACCTGTCATGTTGCTTCGAAGCTGAAAGCCAGCTTCGGCAATCGTATCCTTGATGCCAAGTGGGATATGCACCGCAAGTTATTCTTTGACGCAACAGTACGCATACGCGGTATCGACCGCAAGGGATTATTGCGCGATGTCAGTGAGGTGCTCTCCGACAAACTCGGAGTAAACATCCACAAAATAACAATCTCCAGCGACCGTGGTGTCTTCGATGGTTCTATAGAAATCCGTGTTCATGACCGTGAGGACGTGAAAGAGATTATTGAACAGCTCAAGAGCGTCAACGACCTACAGGAAGTGTCCAGGATAGTGTGATACAGTTTACGGTTTACAGTTTACGGTTTACAGATAATTACTACTATAGACATGCGCACACATCATTTACTATTATTACTTTTTTCTATTCTTGCCGTTTTACCATCCAATGCACGCGGTAAGTACGACAACACCGACACATTGTTCGTGTCCCATGACACAACAGCAGAGTTTCATACCGTATGCGAAGCCATTGAAGTCTGTCGCGCCTTTATGGAATACAAGAAAGTAATATTCATAAAGAAAGGTATATACAAGGAGAAGGTCATTATCCCCTCATGGCTTACCAACATAGAACTGATCGGTGAGGACCGCGACAGCACCATCATCACATACAATGACCACGCAAATATTTTAATGGTCGAGAGTCGAGAGTCGAGGGTCGAGAGTCGAGGGAAAGATTGGAACTTTCCGCACCTATACTATGAAGATAGAGGGCTGTAATATAACTCTGAGAAACCTGACCATTGAAAACAACGCCCCTATGAAGGGGCAGGCAGTGGCACTCCATACGGAGGGCAACAGGCTGTTGTTTTTGAACTGCCGTTTTCTTGGCAATCAAGATACGGTATATACTGGTGCAGCAGAGACGATGCTTTATTTCAAGAACTGCTATATAGAAGGGACTACGGACTTTATCTTCGGTCCGTCAACAGCATGGTTTGAGAAGTGTACCATCAATAGCAAGGTTAACTCCTTCATCACTGCAGCCTCCACTCCTAAGAATGTAGCATACGGATATGTCTTTTCCCACTGTCACCTGACAGCCAATGACGGAGTGACGGAAGTATATTTAGGTCGCCCCTGGCGCGCTTATGCTCATACGCTATTCATGAATTGCGAGATGGATAGCCACATTAAAGCGGAGGGATGGCAAAACTGGCCCGACTATCACGACCCTGCAGCAGAAGGAACTGTGCGATATGAGGAATACAACAACAGTGGTCCCGGAGCACAACCACAGCAGAGAGTACGCTGGAGCCGTCAGCTCACAAAAGAAGAAGCCAGCGCAATAACGCCAGCTTCTGTATTTGGTGGTGATACCGAATGGATCTTAACACCCAACACTTAACACCTACTTCCTCATATCCACCACTTTATATCCAGCATACTTGCTGCGTGGAAATACGAAAAGGTCATCGCTGATACCACCGCTCTTGAAGTTGGTAATTTTTATTGTTGTCCACATAAATCCCAGTTTTATACGCACGTGGATAGGATATCGGGTATGTTTATCCAGTAATATCTGTCCCTCCTTGATACCGCTAACACCCTTCTTTGCGCGTAGTGTTATTACATAGCCCTTCGGGTCTAATGCTATGCTGTATGTATAGTTGTCAGGAACGAAAGTGAATTTACTTGCATACTTATCACGATTTTCGTCATTAGCATTATAGATAGTGACAAGTTGCTTTTTCGGCTCCATTCGGATGTATGTGTTACCATCATTCCATGCCGTCATACGCGGCTCCTGAAACTTACTCTTCTTGCCCTTATACCAGATAGTACCGTTTGTTTTATATACACCTATTATATTAACGTCATAGTGAAGGCTGGATCCCTGTGGTCCAAACACCATATTGTATGTCTGGTCAAACATGTGCCGCGCCTGTCGCGCATTACTGTTTTGCGCCGCAACCGTGAATGGTAAAAACAGGAAGAAACATACTATCAACCCAAAAACAAAGCTCCCGACTCTCGACTCTCTACTCTTGCCCCTCGACTCTCTACTCTCTACTCTCGACTCTTTATTATACCAATCCATCTAAATGAAGTTTTAAGTCCTTGAGCTGATCACGGACAGAAATAAGCGACTCTAACACAGCAGCGCTCTGGTCGGCACCGCTGCGGTTTGCATTAATCATCTTTCGTGCTGCTGCGAGTTTAAATCCGCGCACCTTCACCAGGTTATAGATAACCTTTATCTGTTCGATATCCTTTTCGGTGTACTGGCGCACCTTATTACCTGTAGTCTTCGGCTTCAGGTGTGGGAACTCCGTCTCCCAATAGCGCAGCAAGCTCTCACTAACTCCTATTGTCTCCGCCACCTCGCGGATGGAGTAATACAGCTTCTTTGGTTTATTCGTATTTAATGGCATAGTCATTTATCTGTTACTGGAGACAAAATTACAATATTCTTTAGAACCTACCAACAAAAGCGTTTATTTTTAACAAATGCCAATTCTTTCTATGCTATTAATAACAAAAAAAGGCAGCCCTGCGGACTGCCATATACCTTTGTTACCTACTGACCAGCGAGGTTGCAGACAGGAGTGTTGATACTCATCTACTTTCTAACATATTTATGAACTGTCTTAGTTTTATCACCAGCAAGTGTGGAAAGGAAATATCCCTCAAAACATCAAAGTGCGAATCCTCCGACACTATGTATGTCGCATTTGCTGCAAAAGCACAATCCACAAATTTATTGTCATCTGGATCTACCGTTATAAGTCCCAAGTGGAACTGTGGGTCGATGAATTCTACATATTCACTTTCAATAATAGCATTGACAACCCCTTCGGCAACTGTAGGAGAAGCTTTACGGGCAATTATCTCATGGTATTCTTCTAAGATATCATTTGATACACATAATATGAATTTTCCAAGCTGAAAATCTCTCCACACTATGAAGTTCTCACTTTTTGAGGAGATACAAGCCAACAGACAGTTAGTATCAAGAACAATCCTTTTATTTTGCATATTTATATGGAGTACGAAGATGTTCTTTTAATATGCCTTTATTCTTTACTTCATTCCATTGTCCTGACTCCCATAGACTATCCATCTCCTCTGTTGCCTTTTGAGCATAGTAGTTGGATATTACCTGACGTAATTCACTGACTTGTTCAACGTTCTTCATTCGTCCAAGAAGTCTTAATATGCCCAACTGTGCTTCATTCAATATTGTCTGTTCCATAATGCCAATACTATTATCTGCTGCAAAAATACATATTATTTATTAATCTCCAAATAAAAGGACACAAAAAAACGGAGGCGGCACCGGCGTGTCGCTTCCATACCATCAAATAAGCGCTGCAGATTTTCTGTTATCCAGAAAATGTTGTACCTTCGCAGAGAATATGACAACGTTATGTATATGAACAGAATCATTAGGATATTGCAGTTTGTCACCTTGTTAATGGTATTGACACCAATCAAAGTGTCGGCAGGTGACATCTTTTCGCACGGTCGTCTCCGAGTGTCAGACAATAAGCGGTTTCTGCAGCATGAAGACGGGGAACCTTTCTTTTGGTTGGGTGAAACGGCATGGCTGATGCCTGAGCGTCTGAACCGTGAGGAGGTGGGGTGTTATCTCAACACGTGCCATAATGCAGGCTATAATGTGGTCCAGATTCAGGTGCTCAACGATGTGCCGACATATAATATCTACGGACAACCCTCGCACGACAGTAACGGCAAGTTAGTTGACTCTCAATTCTCGACTCTCGCCCCTCAGATATATACCTATTGGGACCACCTTGATTACATCATCGATACTGCCGCCAAAAATGACATATATATAGCTATGGTATGTGTATGGGGCAGTGTGGTGAAAGCAGGTAAGATGAACGTGGAGCAGGCAAAGACATACGGCACCTTCCTTGCTGAGCGTTATAAGAACCGTAAGAATATCGTATGGATAATAGGAGGCGACATACAAGGCGACATAAAGCACGAAGTATGGGAGACGCTTGCAACAACAATAAAAGCCATAGACCACAACCACCTGATGACATTTCATCCACGTGGGCGTTATACATCAGCACATTGGTGGAGTCAGGCAGAGTGGATAGACTTTCACTGCTTCCAGAGTGGTCACCGTCGATATGGGCAGAGGATGAATGACAAGACATACCCTATCCCCGACAATACTGAAGAAGACAACTGGATGTATGTTGACTCCACATGGAACTACCATCCGTTGAAGCCCGTTCTTGACGATGAACCCATATACGAGGGTATTCCCAAAGGACTCCATGATGCCAACGAGCCGTTGTGGCAGGCATCTGATGTGCGTCGCTATGCCTATTGGAGTGTCTTTGCCGGCAGTTGCGGTCACTCCTACGGCAACAATGCAATCATGCAGTTCTACCGTGAGGGTTACCCTCCGGCATATTTCAACACCAAGCAGTGGTACGATGCACTCCGCGATCCCGGCTTCAACCAGATGCAGCATCTCAAACAGCTTATGCTCTCACTGCCTTACTACGAGCGCGTTCCCGACCAGACGGTCATCCTTGACAATGGTACGCAATACGATAGGCTGATAGCCACACGCGGCACCGACTATCTTTTGGTATATAATTACACTGGCCGGACCATGAAGATTGACCTGCGTAAGATTACAGGTACAAAGAAGAAGGTGTGGTGGATGGACGCAGCAACAGGACATAAGATATTCATCGGTGAATACGATAATGGCATCCATAGCTTCACTCCGCCCCACACGTCCGTAGGAACAGAAGACGGGGTTCTTATTGTAATAGATGCAATTACGAAGAGAGTGTGGTAATGACTATTGTCCTTAGGCAATACCTTTGCAGGCAAAACGGCAGCCCTGCGGACTGCCGTTTTATTATTGTTTACCTGCTGACCAGCGAGGTTGCAGATAGGAGCGTTCTAATCATCAGGGAAGTCTTTGAGATATTTTATTGCTTGTTCCTTCAATACTGGAATATCATTTTTAGCAGTATTCCATAATTTCATCTTGGAAATAGTTGCATAGCCATGTACAAGAACATGCCGCATACCAATAATCTGTTGCCAAGGCATCTCGGGATGCATCACAATAAACTCTTTGGATAGCATATACGCAGCTTCGCCTACGACTTCCACATTTTTCATTATTGCAAAATACAGAACCTTGTCGTTGTCGAATTTCTCGAATGTTACTCCATGCAACATCTGCTCAACATTTTCTGCATATTGGATGATATGCATCAATCTACCCTTATCCCTGATTGGCTCTCTCATAAAACAGCTTTTTATCTCGGTTTACGGATTCTTCAGCATAAGGCTCCAGTGTACCCTCCTCCACCAGCTCCACATTTTTCCCTGTCAAGCGGCGTAAATCCATATACATTCCTCCAATCGTAAAGAGGCTGACATTAGCTTCTGTATCATAACTGACCAATATGTCAATATCACTATCTGGAGTCTCTTCGCCCCGCGAATATGATCCAAACAGCCAAGCTTTCAATACAGGTTTTGTCTTGAAATACTCGGCAATCGTCTGTGTCATATCTTGAGTACTCATAAGCAATTACATTATATCCAACTGCAAAAATACATATTATTTATTAATCTCCAAATAAAAGGACACAAAAAAGGCAGCCCTGCGGACTGCCTTGAATCATGTTAATATCTAATGGATATTACTTATGGATATATTGTATTACCTTGGCGACAAACTGCCTTGCCGGCTCTATATATGGACTTAATTTTTCCTCATTTGCTTCGTAAAAGCAATTATAGTCAGCATTATCTCTCATTATAACCAGATCCGACAATAAAGAGCCATCCTGTTTTGAAAAAATCTCTGTACGTACATAGTACTGACCAAAAAGTGCAAGGATTCCTCGATGGCTTTTCACCTGATGACCATCATTGATAAGAAGTGCAGAAACAGCATGAAACAACGCATAATATATACGGTTAGCTGCCGTCTCCCATTTTCCTTCGTTTGCATTGAATTCCATATCCTGAAATGTACGTTGGGCTTTTTCCAACTCCCTTTCAACGATTATATTGCGTTCACTATCGCTAAGACTCATATAAAACCTCCTTGTCTTCTTCTACATTATAATAAAACATAGCGTGAGGTCCATTGAACCATTCGTTCTTGGTATAAGCATGGGGACGTATATCCTGTCCATAATCCCATCCCATTAGCACAAAAGGGTACGAATATTTGTCAAAGTCGCCATATTCCAGTTTTTCTTTATCCAACAAAACCAATAAATCCCAGTCTGAATCCTCGTGACTGTCTCCTCTGGCACGCGAACCATAAAGATACACGGTACTACCCTTAGGCAATACCTTTGCAGCCAACTGTTTAATATTATCAATGACTGCCTGTTCATTTATTTGATTTTGTACCTTTATCATCATCTTACAATGTTGTGGTTATCTGCTTCACACTGCAAAAATACATATTATTTATTAATCTCCAAATAAAAGGACACAAAAAAGGCAGCCTTGCGGACTGCCTTGAATCATGTTAATATCTAATAGATATTACTTCTGGATACGCTTTACACCGTTCTGGATAACAACGCCCTTGTAAGCCTTTGTTACCTGCTGACCTGCGAGATTGTAGATAGGAGCGTTAGCGTTGTCAAGGAAAGCTGCTACAACAGGGCTGATGCCTGAAGTTGGAGCAGGGAAGGTGAAACCACCAAAGCCAAGTTTAGATCCACAAACAAATACATAATATGTCTTACCGGCTTTTACTGGGAATGTTACTGTGCCATAAACCTTATTATTGAACTTTCCACCAACAACCACGTTGTTAAGTGTAACGGTTTCAAAAGTCAAGCCCTCAATTGCAACACCATCCTCACCATATGCCTTAACATTAAGAGCATCGAGTCTTGTAGCAATATTTACGCCATCTTCCGCAATTACGAAAGTTTTGTCTGCATTACAAATCATGAAAACCTCAAGCATGTCATCAACTGTTGGCTCAAACACATAGAAGGTTCCTTTTGTAGGAAGCTCACCACTCTTGTCAAAACCCATTCCATTAGCGTAATTCTCTGATACGTTGTTATCAGTTGGATTTACACCATTACCATCAGTTTTTGCTAAATAACCAGAAACCTCCTTAAGAGCATCGCCAAGTGATTTTGCTGTTTTAAAAGCGGCTTGACCTGCAACACTATAGGTCATTGTAATGTTCGGTACACTTGTGATTTTAGTACCTGCAGTAGGAGCATCATCCTTCTGAACCATGTAAGACTGTGCAGAAGCACCAACTGCCATCATAGCGACAGCGATAAGAGTAAAAATCTTTTTCATAAATTAAAACGTTTTAATTGATTAATAATAATTGTCATAAAGAATGATTGCCCGTGGGTGTGGAAACCACACTCACGGACGCATCATTATTGTTTATTCGTTCTTGAATCCATAACCATTGAGGAATCCACCATTTGTGAGCGTATTCGGAGTGAATGGCCAGAAATAGATAGGAGCCTTAACGTAGTCATAGTCATAGAAGAGATACTTACTGTACTCATCGGCGTTGTTTGCGATATCTATACCCCAGTTCTGCTTCTTATATCCATCTGCTTCAAGTGATGCAATCTCAGAATCAGTAAGCTTGGTGAATAGTCCCTTGATAGCAAGGTTTGGTGCATAAGTATCTGTTATTGTCAGTCCGTATGCAGACCAATCATCATTAACGCCACGCCATCCTGGGAAGAGGATAGGGTCATTCTGTTTGTCTGCAGGGCATTGTGCGGTAAGACGATGCTTGTAATCCTTCTTGGCATCAACAGACTTTGTCCATACGTAGCTTGAGATAACGTTGCCGTTCTCAAACTGATAATAGCCATTAGACTTCAGACCACTAATCATCTGAGCTGTCAAGTCTTTTATCTGCTTAATCTTCTTGCCGATGAGACCTGTACGTATGAGAACCATACGGCGGTCACCTTCACCAGCAAACTCAAAGCCACGTTCATCAATGACAGCTTCAAGAAGTGAGCCCTCCTTGGCGATGAATGCATCAACATTGCCATTGCCACCGAAAGCACGGTTTCGGATTTTTGCAAGATATGTCTTTGCCTCACCATCTTGTCCAAGGGCTGCGCAAGCCTCTGCATAACCAAGATAGATTTCCGACATACGCATGTAAGGACCATTAATACCAGATTTACGCTGATTTGCTGTCCAAATGGTCTTCTGGCGGTTCTCATCCCACTTGTTATATGCGATACCACCACCTTTACCTTGTGAGCCTGGCTTGAACGGAAGCAGAATCTCAGTACCGCTTGCACCATTTGTTGCTGTTACAGTGCAGGCAACATCGCGACGCATATCCTTAGGATCAAACATACCATAATAGAATGCAGGGTTAATACGTCCCTGACCATAATTCTTACATGGATAGTTGTTTTTGCTAGCACCCGTTGTTGGACGACCGAAGGAATATGGACGAGCATCATTCAACTTCTCTCCCTGCGTCATAGCATACTCATAAATAGACTCATCGGCAAAGCCGTTGTCGTCATCATGCATCTGCTGGAAGAAGTACTGATATGGATTGCCGTATGTACGACCACTCTCAGCAGCACGTGGGTCAGTTTCGATGAACTTAGCGGATCCTGGTTCTTCAATTACAGCCTTGAAGTGGTCACGAGCAATGGCATAGAGGTCTTTCCAATCGCTACGACGAGCGTATGTTGCACCGTTGTTCGCTGTACCCATCTGTTCAAATGTCAGAGGATTACCCTTTCCGTCAACACGTGCGATGTCTCCACGACGGGTCTGATAACCACCTGCCTCAAGCGCCATACGACCGATAAGTCCGTTTACGTATGTCTTAGAAAAATAGTTCTTGCCTGATACACCTGGAATGGAACCAACATTGTACATTACAGGAGCAGCCTCAATGAGTTCTGCAATTACTACATCATAGATGGAATCGCGACCAACAAGACCAGTATGATCGGTTGGATTACCACTGATATATGGAACATCGCCAAAATATCTTAGGAGTTCACGATAAGCAGTTGCCTTAAGAGCAACAGCCTCACCATAAATCTGTCCCATCTGTGCAGGCTGTCCTTCTTCAATCATAGGTTCAAAGGCATCAGAGGCTCTTACCAATTGGATTATGATATTTGCCTTATTGATGACAGAATATAACATAGCATAAGCACCTGTGTCATCGTCTTTCTGATAACCCAGAAGATTCAAAGTTCCAGCGTATGTTCCGTTCTGATAGAAACACTCTGGATAATGGCGTGCCTCCTGAGCCGTAAAGCCCTCTGGGTGTCGCTCTATATCTGAGCCTGGAACGTCTGAGGCATAGAACAGACCGTCACCGAAGACCTGATTCTGGGCAGCCTGGCGCCAAGCCTCGTATGCACCATCAAGTGCAGCACGTGATGTTTCGGTTGTGGAGAAGACAAACTTGGTGTCTGTTGTTGACGGTGAACTGGTCTCCAAATAATCGTTGCACGATGTAACAGCAAGCAAACCTGCCATACACAATGCTGAATATAATATCTTTTTCATAATTTCTTTACTCCTTATTAGATTAGAATGTTACGTTGAGACCGAATGTATAGGTACGAGCCTTTGGATAGGTGTTCCAATCATAATTTGGAACTGGGAATCCACCGTTACCGTTTGGCTGTGTATTAACATCTGGATCAAGGCCGCTGTAGCCTGTGATGCAGAAGAGGTTGCTACCCGTGAAGTAAATGCGAGCATTGCTGATACCAATCTTCTTTGTCCATACCTTCGGGAAGGTATAACCCAAAGTAAGAGTGTTCAAACGCAGATAAGAGGCGTCTTCAACGAACTGTGATGATACAATACCGTACTCCTTGTATGGCAATGCATACTTGGCGTTAACGTTGAGAGCAGCAAGCTCTGTTGGGTCTGTAACTGCATAGATATCACCATTGGCATCAAAGTCGTACATCTGCCAGCAGTCATCAACGATGCTCAAACGGTTCCAACCGAAACTGGTATTCTTGTCACCCATCATAGAGTACATTGCAGTGGCATTATAAACATTGCCACCAATCTGATAGGTGAAGCCCATAGAGAAGTCTATGCCCTTATAGCTTGCGTTGATATTGAATCCACCAGTATGTTTAGCCATAGCATGACCAATAACATCAACATCGTTATCATCAACGACACCGTCACCAGTCACATCCTTAAACTTAGCCATACCTGGGAATGCTTTCTGACCTTCTGGAAGTTGATAGTTCTGACCACCTGCATAACCTCCTGAAATCTGGTTATCCACTACACCATCCTTCAATGTCCACACACCGTTATCTACGATGAAGTCGTCAACAGTATAGAATCCGTCAGCCTTGAAACCACGAATGGTGCCGACTGGAGAACCTTCACGAATGATATAATCGTCGTATGGAATCTTCATGCTTGAACCCCAAGTCGTATTTGTATCAGCATTTACACCTTCGCGAACTTTGGTAACCTTATTCAAGTTAAAGTTATAAGTAGCATTGACACTGAGATTGAAGTCCTTCTTCTGAATAATGTCATAGAAGAGTGCCACCTCAAGACCCTTGTTTCTTGTCTCACCTACATTCTGGAACTGGAAGCTGTGACCTGTTGTTGGATCTACAGGAACCTTCATAAGAATGTCCTTGGTTGTATTCCAGTAGAGGTCAACACTACCATGCAGACGACCATCGAAGATACCGAAGTCAAGACCGAGGTTACGAGAGATAGTAGTTTCCCACTTCAAGTCTGGGTTGGCCAGAAGCTCACCTGGTACGAAGGTTACGATACGATTACCGTTTGCCCAAGTTACTTGTGGCTCCCACGTCTCACGCCAGAGGCTTGCATCAATACCATCATTACCTGATGTACCGTAAGACAAACGCAACTTCAGGTTGCTCAACCAGTTCTTTGTAGCTTCCATAAACGACTCATCAGAGATACGCCAACCAGCAGCAAAAGCAGGGAAGTACCCCCAGTGATTGTTTGGTGCGAACTTAGAAGAACCATCAGCACGGAATGTTGCTGTTAAGAGATAACGACCGAGATAGCTGTAGTTTGCACGACCGAACCAAGATACTGTGTGTGAAGGCTCACCAATCTCATTAGTCATGTCAGTATTTGTCATTGCTTTAGCAAGCACGTTCTCATCACCAAGCATGTTGTACATAGTGAACTTACCAAAAGCATCAGCCATAGTAAACTCAGCAGGATAGCCGGCACCAATCATAGTGCTGCTATTTGACTTGCTTGAAAGGATTTCATTACCTGCAAGGAATGACAGGCTGTGGTCATCGCCTAATCCCTGAACGGTATAGTTCAAGGTTGTCGCCCAACGCAGACCATGACCATTACTCTTTGTCAGTGTAGCCATGTTGTATGGGTTTTCGCCCAGACCACCGTCCCATTTTCTTGTCTCAGTCCAGTTACGGCTCAAAGAAAGTTCTGTCTTAGCAATAAGTCCGTCGATGATATTCCATGTCAAGGTACCCATACCACGAACACGCTGACGTTTTGTCATCTGCTGATAGTTGTCAAGCAGAGCCACAGGATTGTTTGATGCTTCAACAGATGCAGAACCCATACTCAACAGAGAAGGATCATCATTGCCCAGTGGTGTGTCTATTGGTCGGTAAGGCCACAACATTGTATAACGCTTGTTACTTTGGTTATAGTAACCCTCGTTCTTTGTCTCACTATAACGAAGGTCAGCATCGAATGTCAAGTTCTTGGTAATCTTCTGGCTGATCTTGAAGTTTGCATTCCAACGCTCAAAACCTGATTTGATACGAATACCTTCGTCTTTCATGTAGTTTACAGAAGCATAGTACTTAGTATTCTGGTTACCACCAGAGAGTGACAGGTCATGATTCCATGTACCTGCTGTACGCATGATGTCATCATAGTAGTTATGTACACCCATGTTTCTATACTCGTCCAAATGGTTGCCATACTGAGAACCCAGTCCGAAGTATTCAGCAATACCGTCAGCCTCATTGTTGTTCAAAGCCTCAGCGTAAGCCCAATTGTGACGGACATATCCATAGGCACTCTGCAGCTTCAGTTTCTTAGGCAGAGTCTTAATCTGGTAATACATGTTATATTTAACATGAGCAGTTCCATCGCCCTTAGAACCCTTGGTTGTTACAAGGATAACACCGTTAGCACCGCGTGCACCGTAAATAGCTGTTGATGCAGCGTCCTTCAGTACGTCAATACTTTCGATGTTGTCTGCAGGGATGTCGCTAATGTCGCTAACTGCAACACCGTCAACGATGTAGAGAGGTTCATTACTCTGGGTAATAGAACCACCGCCACGTACACGGATAGACATGCTTGCGCCTGGACGACCGTCCTGTGATGTTACGCTGACACCAGGTAACTGTCCTTGTAGAGCTTGTGTTACATTAGCCACTGGATTAGCAGCCAGTTTGTCACCAGAAACAGAAGCAACAGCACCTGTCAAGTCACGACGTTTCATTGTGCCGTAACCGACAACAACGACTTCGTCAAGACCTTCACTGTCTTCTTTCATCGTAACATTAAAGTTTGAAGTACTTCCGACTGTGATTTGCTGGTCTTTATAACCAACGTAGGTGACCTTAATCACTGAAGACGGCTTGGCATTCTCAATGGTGAAGTTACCATCAATGTCGGTAATCGCTGCCGGCTGACCGTCCATGAGGACTGTGACACCAATCAGCGGTTCGCCCGTAGCATCTTTCACTGTACCTGTGATTGTCTGCTGTGCGTATGCGATAAAGCAGAACAAACTCAGGAACAAAGCCATTGTGGCTCTCTTGATTTGTAGATACATAAATTTGTGTTTTAGTTATACTTAATTGGTTATTATTGATTAGTCTTTAGCAGAATTTTGCATTTTCGCCGCAAATTTAATTAATTTAATTGGTAAAAACAAAGGAATAATTAAAAAAAACCTAATGTAAATCTACTTAAACGATTACGTAAATGTTAAAATTACTCGCGTGCGCGTACATTACTAAATTTAACAGCCTCTGCTACCATACTTCATACGCATCAGATATTATGCTTTAAACTGCAAATTTAGAATTTACGCATACAATATTATGTGCAAAGATGGCAACTTCTGTTCTATCTTGCAAGAAAACATACCATTTAATTTTTTCAATAATTAGTTTGTAAACTTCTATTTTTCTTTACAGTTAGCTTCCCCATAATACTGACAATTATCTAAGCGATAACATTTCATTGAATTCACTCCGCGAAGGCAATCATTTGGTTTTTAAACTTCAAAAGAAAAAGATGTGAATATTGCCTTAAACCGTCATATATGACAATAACTAACTATTAATAAGCATGTTAACGCATGAAGGTAATGCGATTGAACCATCATATAACCGTCATAATTTTCTTATAGATTGACAAAAAGTAAGTTTTTATGACATGTTTTCAACTTATATACCTATAAATCAAGTAGTTGGTAAATAGTAAATATTAGTCTGACTGGTAGTCAGACACAGTCAAACTGTCAGTCAGATATAGTCAAACTGTTAGTCAGACTATTTCTTACTGATACCAAACTATCTGTTTGGAATATCATTAATTTTCCAAACACGGATGACGGCTAATATGACGGTTGCTGACGGTTGCTGACAGTTCGCGAACAAACTGTCATAGGATAACCCATTATGCAGCAATAAGTTAACTCAAAATATGACGGTTCAAACCGATTTTTGATGAAAAATAAATTTGTTTATTAGTGAATGTACGAAAAACATTGACAGTAAATCCGTCTCTCGCATGGTGCACCTTATAAGTCGGTCTGTTTGAATGTCGGCCTATTTGGAGGCGAAGCAAAATAGAAAATCTGCGGTGCTTTTTTGGTGGTTCGCGGATATTTGCCTACTTTTGCAGACGTTTTAGTACAAACGCAAGTGTCCTTTATGAGAAGATAAAAGAGTACATAAAGGTAGTCATAAGAGAATACAACAAAAGAATAAATCAAATATAAATATACTATCATGTTGACAGCAAAAGAGATACGCGAATCGTACAAGAAATTCTTCGAGTCGAAGGGACACGTCATCGTACCATCAGCTCCGATGGTTATCAAAGACGACCCCACACTGATGTTTACCAACGCCGGAATGAACCAATGGAAGGATATCATCCTCGGCACAAAACAGCCGGAACCACGCCGCCGAGCCGACACACAGAAATGTCTGCGCGTCAGCGGTAAGCACAACGACCTGGAAGAGGTAGGTCATGACACCTACCATCACACCATGTTCGAGATGCTTGGCAACTGGTCGTTTGGTGACTACTTCAAAGAGGGCGCCATCGATATGGCGTGGGAATATCTTGTCGATGTGCTGAAACTCGACCCGAAAGACCTCTACGTAACAGTGTTCGAGGGCGACGCATCGGAAGGACTGGAGCGCGACGACGAGGCTGCGGGTTACTGGCTGAAGCATGTGCCTGCCGACCATATCATCAACGGTAACAAACATGACAATTTCTGGGAGATGGGCGACACAGGACCATGCGGTCCCTGCTCAGAAATCCATGTGGACTCCCGTCCTGAGGAGGAGAAGGCAAAGGGGCTGCCTGGCCGTGAGCTTGTCAACAAAGATGACCCACAGGTTATCGAGATATGGAACCTTGTATTCATGCAGTACAACCGCAAGGCTGACGGTTCATTGGAGAAGCTTGCGATGAATGTCATCGACACCGGTATGGGCTTCGAGCGCCTGGTACGTATGCTACAGGGCAAGCATTCCAACTACGACACCGATATCTTCCAGCCGATTATCAAGGAGGAGGAGCGTATAACAGGACTGAAATACACCACCTTCGAAGAAGAAGAGAAGCAAGGGGCAGGGAGCAAGGAGCAAGAAGAAATCAACGTCGCCATGCGAGTATGCGCCGACCACCTGCGTGCCGTTGCCTTCTCTATTGCTGACGGTCAGCTGCCAAGCAATGCCAAGGCCGGATATGTCATCCGACGCATCCTACGCCGTGCTGTACGCTATGCCTATACCTTCCTTGGTCAGAAGGATGGTTTCCTCTATAAGCTCCTGCCTGTTCTCGTCCAGGAGATGGGCGACGCCTTCCCGGAGTTGAAAGCTCAGCAGGAACTCATCGCGCGCGTGATGAAAGAAGAGGAGGACTCATTCCTCCGCACACTGGACAAGGGTATCCAACTCTTGGAGAAAGCTATGAACGAGATAAGGGAGAAGGCGACAGCCAACTCTCAACCCTCGACTCTCGACTCTCGACTAGTACTCGACGGCGTGCAGGCCTTCCGCCTGTTCGACACCTACGGCTTCCCACTCGACTTGACGGAGCTCATCTGTCGTGAAAACGGGTTTACGGTTGACGAAGAGCAGTTCAACGCTGAGATGCAGAAACAGAAAGAGCGTGCTCGTAACGCTGCCGCCGTTGAGAATGGAGACTGGATACAGGTCGAAAGTCAAGAGTCGAAAGATGAGAGTCAAGGGTCTCAGGTCTTTGTAGGCTACGACTATACCGAATATGAGTGTCATATCATCCGCTACCGTCAGGTAACACAGAAAAAGAACACATTCTATGAGCTGGTACTCGACTACACACCGTTCTATGGTGAGATGGGTGGACAGGTCGGTGACCAGGGCGTTCTTGTCAGCGAAGATGAGACGGTAGAGATTATCGATACCAAGCGCGAGAACAACCAGAGCGTGCATATCGTGAAACAGCTGCCGAAGAATCTCACTGCCGACTTCATGGCATGTGTAGATACCGACAAGCGCGAGGCAAGTGCCGCTAACCATACTGCTACTCACCTGCTTGACTATGCACTGAAGCAGGTGCTGGGCGACCACGTAGAACAGAATGGTTCGTATGTCAGTGCTGATACTCTGCGCTTCGACTTCTCACACTTCGAAAAGGTCACCAGAGAGCAGTTACGCGAAGTGGAGCGACTGGTAAATGAGATGATTCGCGAGGATCTGCCTCTGGACGAGCATCGCGACACTCCTTTCGAGGAAGCAAAGAAGATGGGTGCCATTGCACTCTTTGGAGAGAAATACGGCGATAAGGTACGCGTGGTACGCTTCGGTCCGTCATGTGAGTTCTGTGGTGGTATCCACGCCCGTTCTACCGGTCGTATCGGTATGTTCAAGATTGTCAGTGAGGCAAGTGTTGCTGCCGGCATCCGCCGTATAGAAGCTATCACAGGTAAGAACTGCGAGGAGGCAATCTACCTGATGGAAGACACTATGACGAACCTGAAAGCTCTCTTCAATAATTCCAAAGATCTCCTCGGCGTTATTCAGAAGTACATGGAGGAGCATGACAGCATGAGGAAGGACATTGAGCAGTTCCAAGCACAGAACGTACAACGTATCAGCGAACATCTCGTAAGTCATGCAAAGGAAATCAACGGCGTTACGGTTGTCAAAGGCATCTTCCACGTTATGCCAAACGTAGCAAAGGACATCGTATTCAAAGTACGCGAAGCAATTCCTGAGAACCTGGTATGTGTACTGGGCTCTGATGGTAACGACAAGCCAATGCTCAATGTGATGCTCAGCGATGACATGGTGAAAGACCACGGTCTCCACGCAGGACAGATAGTACGCGAGGCTGCCAAGCTCATTCAGGGCGGTGGCGGCGGACAGCCACACTATGCAAGTGCCGGTGGTAAGAATACAGACGGACTCTCTGCCGCTGTTGACAAGGTCGTGGAATTGGCAGGGCTATAAACTGTAAATACTCTATTTTCCTTGTAGATAGAGGGAGTTATAAGGAGATAAAAGGAGATTAATCATTTCCAGTTGACAAGGAACAACTGCTCCGTAGCACGGGTGAGGGCTGTATATAGCCAATGGTAATAGTCCTCGCCCATCATCTCTTTCGTTACATATCCCTGGTCGACATACACATGTGACCACTGACCGCCCTGTGCCTTATGGCACGTGACGGCATATGCGTATTTCACCTGTAGCGCATTATAATAAGGGTCTTCCTTTATCTTCTTTATGCGTTCACGCTTATACGGGATGTCTGCATAGTCCTCCATGACAGCGAGGTACAACTGCTCCTGCTGTTCGCGTGTCAACGCTGGAGCTTCTGTCTGCAAAGTATCAAGGATTACTATTTGTTGTAACTCCGCATCATCATAGTCGGGAAAGGAGAGTGTCACGTCAGCAAAACGGAAGCCATACAGCTCACGCACATTACGCACTCGCTGCACTATGGCAATGTCGCCGTTGGCGATAAAGTCGAGGGTGCCCCCTCCACTATCGACTCTCGACCCTCCACTCTCGACCATATACTTATTCTTCACCACCATCAGGCGGTCGCCACGACACAGTTCTTCCTCACGGTCGAGGATGGTATTCCTGATTCCTAAATTATAGATTTTTGCCAGTTTGTTGGAACGCGTAATGACAATCGTTTCGTCCATTCCTACCTGCTGATAGCTTGTTGTCAACTGTTCGATGAGTTCATTGCCTGGCACGCGATGGATGTCTGGGAACCCAAAATCAACACTCAGCGACCCTCCACTCTCGACTGCAATGTTCCCCTCGCCTTGAGGAGAGGGGTTAGGGGTGAGGCTCCCTCCACTCTCGACTCTCGATTCTCTTATCCTCGTCGCATTCCAAAGGATACCACTCTCCTGCTCCTGGCGTAACACCTCTGTCAGGTCACCCTCATAGACAGTCATACCATAGCTTTCAATAAATGATGTAGCCAATGCAGGACTCTCCTCCTCCCCTACTGGTGGCAACTGCGCATTATCGCCAATGAACATCGCTCTGCAGTTTTCACCCTGATAGATATAACTCATAAGGTCATCAAGGAGACAACCGCTGCCAAAGGGGGAGCCACTATACTGATTGGATATCATAGAGCTCTCATCTATAATAAACAAGGTGTCACGATGCTTATTGTAATTCAGTTGGAAGGTGCCGCCTCCAGAATCAAAGGTACGCTGCACATATATCTTACGGTGGATTGTTGATGCCTGGGTGCCGGCGTATGACGCAAAGACCTTTGCCGCACGACCGGTGGGTGCTAAGAGTATCACCTTCTGTTCCAGACGAAGCATTGTACGCACAATAGCAGCAGCCAAAGTAGTCTTTCCCGTTCCTGCCGAGCCACGGAGAATCATTGCCACATGACTGTGCCTGTCACATACGAAACGGGCAAACGTATGCATCACATCATCCTGCCCTTGAGTAGGAGGAAGATGAAAATCTTGTCGTATCTGATATATTAATTCGTCAACAAGCATGCTGTTTGAAAAAAACTTTGTACTTTTGCTAGCAAAAGTAAGTAAAAAGCGAGACACAACAAAGTGAAACCAAGAATAAATATAAATCAGGTGTTGGGTGTTGCATGTCTGGTGCTGGCACTACTCTGCTTTATGAGTGTTTACTCACCCATAAGGTTTGATAAGGAACGGAGCAAGCGCGAGGCAGAAGTAAAAGAGCGCTTGATTAACATCCGTAATGCGGAGGAGCAGTATCGTAAGCAGCACGGTACATACACAAATGCTTTCCGCGAGCTGATACGCAGCGGACTGCTCAGTGAGGAAGAAACGCTGATACCCTACTCTGTTGATGAGCATTTCGAACTGCGCACCACCACCTTTGTCGGTAAATCAGGACGGCAAGTACCATTGATGGAATGCGGCGCACAGTATCAGCAGTATCTCGACGGTCTGAACGAAAACAGTGTGGCAAACCTCATTGAGGATGCCAATAATGCCGGTCTCTATCCTGGCCTGCGAATCGGAGACCTGACAACACCTAACAATAATGCAGGAAACTGGGAATAAGAAGATTAAAAATGAAAGATGAAAGATTAACTATTCGCATTGGTGCAGATGAGTTGATTATCTCTATGAAGTCACCTCAGACAGAGAATGGTATGCAAACAGAACGCTATGTGCTGAACAAAAGTATCTCTGCCGCAGCCAACCTACGTGATGCCTTTACTACATCGGCATTGCTACAGGGTGGCTCCACGAATGCATTACTGCTTATCGACAGCGACATAATGCTAATACCATTGGAAGAGCACCAAACAGATACAGATATAGAAACTCTCTACCGCCACTCTTTCACACTGCGCACAGGAGAACAGTTGCAAAGTAACATCATCCAGAACCTCAATGTTGCAGCGGTATTCTCTGTGAACAAGGATCTGAAAATGGTTGTCGAAGACCATTTCCCTGATGTGAGTATTATGTCAGTGATGGAACCCGTTTGGCAGCATACATACAAACGTGCGTTCTCCGGAGTGCGTACCAAGCTGTTTACATATTTCCACGACAAACAAGTAAGCATTTTCTGTTTTGCCCACAACCGTTTCCGCTTCAACAATACCTTTGCTGCCACATATACGGATGATGCCATCTACTATATACTAAATGTATGGAAGCAGCTGGGACTGAGCGCCGCTGACGATGAGTTGCATATTATAAAGGGGCCAGAGACACTTATTCAGGAACTCAAACAATATGTGGCTCGCATTTACGAGGAGGGGGATGATCCCAAACCACTAAACCACTAAACGCCCAAACGACTAAACCACTAAACCACTAAACGACCAAACGACCAAACCACCAAATGCGCATTATAACCGGAAAATATAAAGGCCGTCACTTCGATATACCACGCACTTTCAAAGCCCGTCCAACAACAGACTTTGCAAAAGAGAACATCTTCAACGTGCTTAATGCATATATTGATTTCGATGATGCTACGGCATTAGACCTCTTCGCAGGTACGGGTAGCATATCGTTGGAACTGCTCTCACGCGGCTGTAAACAGGTCATCAGTGTGGAATTAGACCGCGACCATCATCGATTTATTCAGGCATGCCTGAGGAAGTTGGTCGAGGGTCGAACCGATGGAGCAGCGAGGGCAGGCGAAAGCTCGCTTTCTGTATGCCGAGTCGCGACAGAGGTGGACCGCAGGTCAGAGTCGAGAGAGCGAGGGAGCGAGAATGTTCCTGCCATACTGATACGGGGTGACGTGTTCAGGTTCTTAAAGACATGTAAGCAGCAGTTCGACTTTATCTTTGCCGACCCACCATACGCGCTGAAAGAACTTGCTCAGATTCCCGACCTGGTATTTGGGGCTGTAAAAAATGTAGCAGAAGTAAATTCTTCACTCTTCACTCTTCACTCT
>JAFZVR010000077.1 GCA_017617725.1 Prevotella sp. | reverse complement strand
GCGGTTGTTCTTTACCGCCTTTGCGCCAGCGATATTGTCCTCATTAGGGTCTTCGTTGTCGTAATAGCTCATGAATGGATAGAAGTCACCCTTCTGTGCAGAATACTGATATGCGAGGTCGATATTGAAACTCTTGATCTGATAACCCACACCGCAGGTGAAACGGTTGATAGCCTTCCAGTTGGTGTAGTCGGTAGCTGAGGAGTAATAGGAACCAGGTGAATTGATGGTACCGTCCTTAAAACCGTCCTTGCTGTACTTCGGTGATACGAAGTTGTAACCAACGCGCAGAGCAAGGTCCTTAACAGGCTTATACTCAGCACCGAGCTTCAGTGTAGATACACCCTTGAGGGTAGCGCTGGTGTGGTGGTTCATGAGGTGATCGTTGGATGTCTCATCGTAGGAGTTCCAGCCGTCATAATAGCGACCGTCCTTGATGCGCGTCTTTGTGCTGCCGTAGTCAGCAAATTCGTATGTGGCGCCAAAGGCAAGCTGTTTACCGATAGTGTGACCGAGTGAGAGACCGAAAACCCATGGGGTGTTGATATTGTACTCATAGTACTCGTGGTTGCTGTTCGTTTTCGCTTTCTCATTGAGTGGCAGTCCCTCGAGACGAGTGCGGTTGCTTGTCTCCAGATCGTACCATGTAGGTGTGTGTACATAGAAACCAAAACGGAACGGTGAGTTGTCAAACGGACGGGCAATCAAACCTGCCTTAATATTGAAGCCTGTACCTTCAATCTCACGGTCGTCGTAGAGCGTGATGTCGTGAGTGCCGTACTCTCTGTATGTGCCATAATGCTTGTAATTAACATCCTTGACACCAAAGGTGACACCAAGATAAACGCGGTCGTGAATGTTACCGCTGACATTGAAATCGTAGTCGGCAATATATCCCTTGTGCTCGCGATTCAGGCAGTAGCCAGTAGCTACCTCGTTATACAGCACGTCATTCTGCGGATCGTACAAATCGGTATTCTTGTAGAGGTAATCCACCTGGTTGAAGCGGTCGTCGCGATTAGAGCTCACACCATTGCGTGCCTTCTGATAAGACAGCTTGTTCTGTGATGCATTATTGAGTCCGTCAGCAGCTGCAAGTATATAGCTGAAGTTCTTGCTCTTGTGGTAGTTGATACCGAAATTGAGAAACGAGTTATCACCTGTCTTCAATGCATATACGAAACCTGCCTGGTCAAAGCTTGCACGAGTCTTGTCGCCTGAAGCATACCCTGGGGCACCGCTTTGGATAACAAGGCTACCAGAGAGGCTTGCCGTAGAGTGGCGGAACAATCCGAGACCTGCAGGGTTGCTACCGATGGTTGACAGATCAGCGCCGAGGGCTTCCATAGCGCCACCCAGACCTATATAGCGAGCTGTACCGTTGAGGTCATCGCCAACAAGTTTGGCATTCTCATAAGTTTCTTGCGCAGCCAGGGAAATTGTTCCCATAAGTGCTGCTACTAAAAATAGTTTTCTCATATTTTGAATTAATTATTTCCGATTACTCTTATTATCGTCTGCCTCCGAAATGGCCTCCGCCGCCACGAGAGCCTCCGCCGAAGCTGCCACGAGAGCCTCCACCGAAGCTACCGTGTGAACCGCCGAAGCTACCACGAGAGCCTCCGAAGCTGGAGTTGCTGCTGCGAGAGCTGTTGCTGAAGCTGCCGCTACGCGAGCTGTTGCCGAAGTTAGAGTCGGAGTTGCGAGTGCCACCAAAGTGTGTGTTTGAATGTGATCCTACGCTTCTGTCGTTACCACTGCTGCGTGTTGTTGAGCGAGTGCCGCCAAAACGAGTGTTGGAACCGTGATCATTCTTACCTCCGTCAAACGAATGGTTATGGGTACCATGACCACCGATATATCCACCAGGATGTCCACCAGGATGGTGGTTTCCGTGATGTGTCCAGCCGTAGCTGTAATAATAGCGATAGGGATAACACCAGCTGTAATACCAGGGGTCATACCAAGGGTCGTACCAGCCCCAATATCCTGTATAATAAGGCCCGTACCACCCCCAACGATGCCAAGGATAACCCCAATAGCCCCAGTCGTATGGGTCATACCAGGGATAATAACCCAGATAGCCGTCAAAACGACTCATCTGACGACTATAGGCATAGTCATCACCGTCGTCATAGGTGACACTGCCCGGATAGACAGCAATGCTATCACTGAGCTCATATTCTCCATTACCCTGATGGAATTCGATGATATCATTGCCTAACGAGTCAGTACCAATCTTCTGGTAATAGGATTCTATCTTACCGCGACGATTATATTCGTCAACACTGCGATTGATACCGCTATAATACGTTGGCTCTTCCGACTTCTGTTCTGTTTTCTGATCCTTCGCCGTTTTCTTTGAAGGAGTGAAATAGAGGTCGTCCTGGGCAAACATACCCAGTGGCAGAGCCATCATTACGAGTGACAGAATAAATGCTTTTTTCATATTTCTTAGTGTTTACGCTACAAAAGTAGCTTCTTTTAGAACGCAAAAATAAGGAAAATCCCTATTCCTTGGTAGGAATTTCCCTAAATTTTATAATTTTGCAGCGAAAATTTAACAAATCATGAAGTATTCAGAGGCAAAATTCGCAATTACCCCTTATAGTGAAGAGGCAAGCGACCTGTTGGCAGCCCTTATTGCTGAGGCAGGATTTGAATCGTTTGACACCGTCAACGGGCAACTGTTGGCTTATGTGCAGACATCTCTCTTAGATGAACCGAAGCTGAAGGATATTATCAGCGATTTTCCAATGACGGATGTAGCTATCAACTATACTATTTCCGATGTTGAAGACCAGAACTGGAACGAAACATGGGAGAAGGAAGGTTTCGACCCAATAATAATAGGTGATGAATGTATTATCTACGATGCCAAGAAACCTGTTGACACGACGGCATATCCGCTGCATGTCGCCATTGAGGCACAGCAGGCTTTTGGAACAGGAACCCATCAGACGACTCAGATGATTGTTGAGCGTCTGCTACACTCTTCATTACAGGGCAAACGACTGCTTGATTGCGGTTGTGGAACAGGAATCCTGTCGATTGTGGCATCAAAATGTGGGGCAAGCGATATTGTCGGATATGATATCGATGAATGGAGTGTAAGAAACACTATCCATAATGCGGAAATAAATAATGTGGACAACATAACCGTTCTTGAGGGAAACTGTTCGGTACTCAGTCATGTCAGTGGTTTTTTCGATGTTGTTGTGGCAAATATCAACCGTAACGTCCTAATGACAGACATTCCACATTTCGCAGACGTAATGACTCCTCGCGCACACCTGATTCTCAGCGGGTTCTACGCAGAGGATGCTCCAGTGCTGATAGAGCTTGCTAAGCAATACAATCTGGCAGAATTATGCAGTAAAGTCATTGACAACTGGATGTGTTTGGAGTTCGTAAAGCAATAATTTTCTATTTTCTTTGACAAATTAATAAATTTTTGTCTATCTTTGCAAACATGAAACGAGCAATAGTCATTGGAGCATCATCAGGAATAGGCAGACAAGTGGCCCAACTGCTGATACAAGACGGGTGGCATGTAGGTATGGCATCACGCCGTATCGACACTCTGAATGAACTCAAAGCTATTGCTCCGGATCGTATTCACACACGACGTATCGACGTTACTGAAGAGGATGCTCCAAAAATAATCCTTGAGCTAATCAATGAACTTGGAGGACTGAACCTATATTTCCATGCAGCAGGTGTGGGATGGCGTAACCCTGACCTTGACCCGGAGAAAGAACTGCGCACAATGGAGATAAATGCCGTTGGGTTTACCAGAACAGTAGGTGCTGCATTCCGATATTTTGCAGAACATGCTGGTGGGCAGATAGCTGTTATAACAAGTATCGCAGGAACGAAAGGCTTAGGTCCAGCTCCAGCCTACTCCGCATCTAAAGCATTGCAAAACAAATATATACAAGCTTTAGATCAAGTATCACACGAACACAAACTGCATATCACATTCACGGACATACGTCCAGGTTTTGTCAATACTCCGCTCTTGTTTCCAGAGACACTGTCAACGATGTCTGGAAGCACTTCCACACAATCAAAATTCCCAATGCTGATGACATCCCAAAGTGTAGCAAAGCACATTATAAAAGCTATTTACCGCAAGAAACGAGTTGTTGTTATCGACTGGCGCTGGAGAATTCTCACCGCATTGTGGAAATTAATTCCTAATTGTATATGGCGTCGCATGAAGCTCTCCAATGCGTGAACAAATCATCATGAACAATCTGCTAACCACTATACTATTCTCCTTGCTTTCATTATCGGCATTAGCTGAGACAAATGATTCCCTGTCGTTAGTTAAGAAACCTACTATCTCCATACAGGTTTCTTATAATCCCAGTTATATGATTGCCCATGAGGAATTCATGAGTGAAGCGGTTCAGTCACATGGAGTAGGATATTACGATTTGCGTGCCAAATGGGGTAAAAGACCAACAATGCAGGCTGGTATATCCTATGGTGATTTCAGTCATGTGCACATGCATACCGAAGATCGCCCATACAGGTCTGAGCTGGGACATCAGATAGCAATATACGGTGGTGCTGAGATTGACTACTGGAAGTCCGGGCGTTGGACGATGGGACTTGACCTTATTCATGGATTAGCATTATTCACTCATCCTTATAATATGAGAACGAATGCAGACAACAGGACTATTGGCAGCCATTTTGATTTCTATATAAATATAGGTACATTCCTGCGTTATCGTATTTCTCCTCACTGGTCAGCAGCACTTGGTGTAGACTTCAAGCATAACAGCAATGGTACTATGTGGCAGCCGAACTTGGGAGCCAATACCATCGGTCCTACGGTATCAATACTTTACGATATTGATCCGCAGCCACTCAACTATGTTAAGGAACCCAAACCTGTGGAAACATGTAAAAAGGAGAATTATATAGAACTATTGGGTGGAGGAAGCCTGAAGACAATACGCTCAATCTTCAACGACACCTATCGCGACAATCTCGCGATGTATGGCTACCCTTCCTTCTCATTGTCACTGATGAGACGCTATCATGCCCATCATGCCACAGGTTTCGGAGTAGATTATACATACACTACCTATGCCGGACACCTTGAACGACACAAGGAGGCACAATCAGGACGAGAGTATAACTACAATCCGAATATCTGGGGAGCAAGCCTCCGTCATGAACTCATAGTAAAGCAGATATCATTACATGCTGCATTGGGAGCTTATATATTCAGACAAGAAGGCTCGGACAGCAAGAATCTCAAAGGCCGTTTCTACCAGATGATAGGTGTTCGCTACACCTTCCCATTCCTGTCTAACCGTCTTTTCGTAGGCTATTATGTCAAAGCACATACCTTCTCAAAAGCCGACTGCACGGACTTTTATCTCGGCTATAAACTAAAAATCTAACTTAACTTTTGCAAGCTATGCTTGCCTTGGGAGATAAAAGGAGATAAAAGGAGATAAAGGGAGATAAAAGGAGATAAAGGGAGATAAAGGGAGATAAAAGGAGTTAGAAGGAG
>JAFZVR010000076.1 GCA_017617725.1 Prevotella sp. | reverse complement strand
GTTCCACCTCTTCCCATTCCGAACAGAGAAGTTAAGCCCGTCTGCGCCGATGGTACTGCAATGCAATGTGGGAGAGTAGGAGGCTGCCGTTTTTCTTTGAGAGTCTTGTTTCAGCAATGAAGCAAGGCTCTTTTTTTGTTTAGAAAAAAAACGGTTGTTTATTTCTATTATAGGAATTAAAGCACTATCTTTGTCCACAAAATAATAAATTACAGACTTTAAAAACTAAGATTATGGCACAAAATCATTGTACTCATTGCGGCAGTCTACTGCCTGAGAATGTGGCTTTTTGTCCGAGTTGTGGACATGACGTTAGCTATAATGCTCCAGCTGGTCAACAACCTGTTCAACCACAGCAACCGCGTTATCAACAACCTAGATATCAGCCTTATCCACAGGATAACGGCAACAGCAAGGCTATCCTATATGCCATTATTGCTGTATTGTTGGTATTGATAATAGGTGGTGTGGCATATTGGTACATCTCTAATGAAAACAAGAAACAGGAACAGGTAGAACAGCTTCAGCAGCAACTCGAAGAGCAACAGAAAGAGATGCAGGAGCAGAAGAAGGACATAGTGGAGAAAAATGAGCAGCTGCAAAAAGAAACAGCAGAGGCTAAAGAGGCTGCAAAGAATGCGAAGGTAATAGTAAAAGAAAGTGTGCCTTCACATCGAGCTGTAAGTGCTGGTGGCGGTGCACCAAAAGTTGTCATTAATGGTCAAGGCGTACGTCTGCGTTTCGGTCCGGGTTTGAGCTACGGTTATCTTACATGGTCTAACGGTCAGACACGTGCTCCGGCTAAGGGCGCACGTTTGGAATATACTGGTGATGCAGGAGAGTGGTATCAGGTGAGATATCTCGGTCACACATTCTATGTTTCTAAGGAGTTCTCTTATTTGGAATATTAACAGATAGGACTTCATAATACTTATGCAAAGAAATAAAGTTTTGAAAAAAATAGTACCAATAACTGCTGTTCTAGTCCTATTGGCATGTAGCGGTTCGGCATCGAATAAGGAAAAGGCTGAGAAAGCTGTAGATGTAGAAGGTAATGTAGTTGAAGTACAGGCAGAGCAGGCTGCTGTAATGGCATTGCCATATTCTGATGAATCTGTGCGTGAGCATGTGGTGATGGATTATGGCAACCGTACTATACGTACAGATGCTGATAAAACAATTAGTGAACCACAGCTTGTGAAAAACAAGCAGAAGTGTTTCATCGTGATGTCGAAAAAAGATTATTACTTATATGTGTATGAGGCTCAGGCAGAGGACACAGTTCTTGTGGCCCGTTATGACTGCTGTTTCGCACTTAAGAAAGGTAATAAGGAACGTCAGGGTGATATGCGTACGCCACACTGTACAATGAAGACCCCATTCTCGATTTCACAGATTGCAGATGCCTCTACTTGGAGTCATGATTTTGGTGACGGACGTGGTAGCATCAAGAGCTATGGTGATTATTTCCTACGTTTGGTGACTCCTGGACATAAGGGAATTGGTATTCATGGTAGCACAAACAACAGTGAGAGTGTGCCAGGTCGTGCCAGCGAGGGATGTATCCGACTGAAAGATGAAGATATCATTGACCTGCGACAGAATTATGCATTTGTAGGAATGAAGGTTGTTATCAAGGCTGAGAATGTCGATGATCTTCCTTTCGAGATTCGTGCTATGGAGAAACAAAAAATACAGCGTAAGCGTCATTTCGATCCTTCCAAAACTCTCACTAATGAGCAGATACAACGGGCTGATGCAGAGCAGGGGCGTGTGAAAGGACAACGCCATCATGCTGACGCTGAAATTCCTATCGGGGAAGAGGAAATAGGAAATAATGCAGCAGCTTCAAATACCGGTGGCAGTACTAAAAATATGACACTGGAAGAGTTAAAGGCACATGGGAGATAGTGGTTCTTAAACAATACTGTATATAAAGTAACTAAATAGTAATGGCTCTAAATTATATTTGGATCGCACTTTTTGTTATCGGTTTTCTCGTTGGCATCATCAAACTTTTCCTCGGTGACTTCGAGGCGTTGCCGGCAATGATGGACTCGACATTTGAAATGTCAAAGAACGGCTTTGAGATGTGCCTCGGGCTTACTGGCACCCTTGCGATGTGGATGGGTATCATGAAGGTTGGTGAGGATAGCGGACTAATTTCCAAACTTGCCAATTTCCTTAGTCCTGTATTGACGAAACTGTTTCCTGAGATTCCGAAGGGGCATCCTGCATTAGGTAGTATTTTTATGAATATCTCTGCTAACCTGCTCGGTTTGGATAATGCCGCAACACCAATGGGACTGAAGGCTATGCAGGAGTTGCAGAGTGTCAATAAGCAAAAGGATACTGCCAGCAATGCGATGATAATGTTTATGACGATAAATACGTCGGGCTTGACGATTATTCCGATATCAATCATGGCTTATCGTGCTAAGGCTGGTGCTGCAGATCCTACAGATGTATTTATACCATTACTATTAACGACCCTCTTCTCAACACTTGTCGGCGTATTGATTTGTTCTATTTATCAACGAATAAATCTGTTTAACAGGTATATCCTGTTACTTTTCACGGTTGTGGCAGTATTGGTGGCAGCACTGTTTGCTTCCATCATGGGAATGGACAATGAGCAGATGCAGAAATTCTGTCGGGTACTGACGAGTATTATCCTTCTTGGTGTCATAATGATCTTCATATATTCTGGATGGCGTAAGAAACTGAATGTGTATAATTCCTTTATAGAGGGTGCAAAAGGCGGTTTTCAGGTTGCTATAAGCATTATACCATATGTTGTTGCAATTCTTGTGGCTATCGGAGTATTCAGAGCATCGGGCGGATTGGTGATGCTTCAGGAATGGATAGAGAGTGGTGTGGAGGCATTAGGTCTTAATAGTGATTTTGTTGGTGCTTTGCCTGTTGCCCTGATGAAACCGCTTAGTGGTCCTGGTGCTCGTGGAATGATGCTTGATTGCTTTGCTAATTTCGGTCCAGACTCCTTTATTGGTCATTTGGCGAGTGTTCTTCAAGGATGTACCGATACCACATTCTATATCCTTGCTGTATACTTTGGCAGTGTAGGAATAAGACGCTATAGATATGCGGTGACATGCGGTCTGGCAGCAGACTTCTCGGGAATGATTGCAGCAGTGTTTATCAGTTATTTCTTCTTCGGATAGCATCATAGTGTATGCGTTGGACAGATAGAATCAGACAAGTGAAAATAGTTTTGGTTATCGTTGCCGTTTTGATAGCGGTGGCATCACTTGTCGTGTCCAATATTCTGACTTATGACCTGTCTATTGAGGAACAACGGAAGATGGCAGTGTGGGCAGAAGCCATGCGTACATTGAATACTGCTGATGAGACAGCAGATATGAATCTTGTTTTGAAAGTCATTGATGAAAACCACACCATTCCCGTTGTAGTGATGGACAAAGAAGGTCAAGCACAGTTCTTCCGTAATGTAGAAATGGAAAAGGCTGGGACTTATGAGGACAGTCTGCAACAGGCTTCGGTTATCGGCCAAAACATGAAGAGGGCAGGCCAGCATATTCGCATTCAGTTGGATGAACATGAAGCAAACGATTATATAGATGTCTGTTATGATGAGTCTTTGATGTTAAGACGGCTACAGACCTATCCATTTGTGCAGTTGGGCGTTGTCATGATTTTTGTTGTTGTGGCGATATTTGCCCTGTTGACCTCGAAGAAAGCTGAACAAAATAAGGTTTGGGTAGGACTCTCCAAAGAGACTGCTCATCAGCTAGGAACACCGATATCAAGTCTGATGGCATGGACAGAGATACTGAAGGAGAGTTATCCCGACGATGAACTTATCCCAGAGATGGATAAGGACGTAAAACGTCTGCAGCTTATTGCGGATCGTTTCTCGAAAATCGGTTCGTTGCCAGAACCGATTCCAACGAGTCTGAATGAGGTCTTGGATCATGTTATCGATTATATGGACCGTCGTACGTCGAAGAAAGTGCAGATGATAAAGGACTTTCCGGAACAAGATATTATAGTACGGTTGAATGCTTCACTTTTTGAGTGGGTTATAGAAAACCTATGTAAGAATGCCGTTGACGCTATGGGCGGTGATAAAGGTGTTATCACGTTACATGCCGAGGAAAATGTCAGTCGTGCTATCATAGAAGTGACAGATACGGGGAAGGGTATTAAGAAAAAAGACATTTCAAGTGTTTTTCGTCCAGGATTTACTACAAAGGAACGAGGATGGGGATTGGGGTTGTCGCTGGCCAAGCGTATAGTGGAAGAGTATCACCACGGTAAGATATTTGTTAAGAGCTCGGAGGTGGGAATTGGTACTACGTTCCGTATCGAGTTGAGGAAATAGAAAAAAGAACCTTGAGCTATATGCAGAATGTACTTCTGCTCGGAAGGGTTAATGAAAAAATTATCTTTTTTCTTTGCTCTTTGCTCGCTTATTGCAGAAATTTCTCATGCTCTAATAAAAAAACTTCAACTTTTCTTCCTCGCTTAATCGAAATTTTCGTACCTTTGCAGCCCAATATGTGCAGTTTAGAATCATTGAAGATAGATTTGAAGGCATTGAAAGAGGGTAATAATATGCTGTCTTTCGTCCTCTCAGATGACTATTTTCAGTTTATTGCTGCGCCGGAAGTAAGTCGGGGAGATGTTAAAATAGCATTGCAAATACACCGTTCTGCAGACATCTTCACGCTTGATTTCCATGTTGAAGGCATAGTGGTTATTCCGTGCGATCTGTGTCTTGACGATATGGCGCAGGCTGTCACTGCTGATAGCCGTTTTACTGCATGCTTTGGAAACGAAGGCTCAGACGATGATGAGCTTCTGACAGTTAATGAGGATGATGGTATCCTCGATGTGTCTTGGCTCATCTATGAACAGATAGTTCTCGCCATACCCATTAAGCACGTTCATGCACCTGGGAAATGCAACGTTGCCATGACAAAAAAGCTCAATGAGCTGTCAGCTGCCCGAAGCAGTAATGGGATGGAGGATGCTATAGACCCACGCTGGAAAGCGCTGGAGAAATTCAAAATGTAAAATGGTAAATTATTAAATAGTAAATTATTATGGCACATCCTAAAAGAAGACAGTCTAAGACTCGTACTCGCAAAAGAAGAACTCATGACGGAGCAGTAGCACCAACATTGGCATTATGCCCTAACTGTGGCGCATACTACATCTATCACACCGTATGTCCTACCTGCGGTTATTATAGAGGTAAGGTTGCTATCGTCAAGGAAACAGCTGAATAATGGAGAAAATCAACGCGATCATCACTGGTGTAGGAGGCTATGTGCCTGACTATGTCCTCAATAATGAGGAACTGTCACGCATGGTAGAAACCAACGATGAGTGGATTATGGCCCGTGTTGGAATCAAGGAGCGTCGTATCCTCACCGAGGAAGGTCTCGGTACGAGTTATCTTGCTCGTAAGGCTGCGAAGCAACTGATTCAAAAGACGGGTGTTGATCCAGACACCATTGATGCCGTTATCGTTGCAACCACAACACCCGATTATAAGTTCCCTTCTACGGCAAGTATTGTTTTGGGTAAGTTAGGCTTGAAAAATGCCTTTGCCTTCGACTTCTCAGCCGCATGTTGTGGATTCCTTTATTCGCTTGATGTGGCGGCATCAATGATTCAGACTGGTCGCTACAAGAAAATTATCGTTATCGGTGCAGACAAGATGTCGTCGATGATTGACTATTCTGATCGTCAGACCTGCGTCTTGTTTGGTGATGGAGCCGGTGCGGTGTTGGTGGAGGGTACTACCGAGGAGAATATCGGTGTACAGAACACGTTCTTCCGCACCGATGGCAAGGGATTGCCATTCCTTCATATGAAAGCCGGTGGCTCGGTTTGTCCTCCAAGTCGTTTTACGGTAGATCACCACTTGCATTATCTATATCAAGAAGGTCGTACAGTGTTCCGTTTCGCCGTGACATCAATGAGTAATGATATCGTCGAAATGATGAAACGCAACAATCTTACAACGGATGATTTGCAATGGATAGTACCTCATGAGGCTAATCTCCGCATTATCGAAGCTGTTGCTAAGCGTGCTGAGTTTCCGTTAGAAAAGGTTGTTATCAACGTACAGAAATACGGTAACACCAGTGCGGCAACAATTCCGTTGGCACTGTGGGATCATGAAGAGAACTTAAGAAAGGGCGACAAGATTATATTTACAGCCTTCGGTGCCGGATTCGTTCATGGTGCAAGCTATTACAAGTGGGCGTATGATGGAAATAAGTAAATAGTAATGCATAATTCGTGATTATATGCATAAGGCAGGATTCGTAAATATTGTTGGTAATCCGAATGTAGGTAAAAGTACGCTCATGAACCAGTTGGTTGGTGAGCGTATTTCAATTGCCACCTTCAAGGCTCAGACCACTCGTCATCGTATCATGGGTATAGTTAATACCGATGATATGCAAATAGTGTTCAGTGATACTCCAGGAGTATTGAAGCCCAACTATAAGATGCAGGAGATGATGCTGGCTTTTTCGGAGAGCGCACTCGCTGATGCCGACGTGTTGCTCTATGTCACAGATGTGGTGGAAAATCCAGAGAAGAACCTCGACTTTCTTAAAAAGGTGCAGAAGATGAAGATTCCTGTCATTTTACTCATCAACAAAATTGACAACCTCAGTCCAAGCCCCTCCCCGAAGGACGAAGGTGGCAGTAAGACAAGTAAATCTAGTCAGACTATACTTGCTTCTATCGTTGAAAAATGGCACACTCTGCTACCCAATGCAGAGATTCTACCCATTTCTGCAAAAAACAAATTCGGAGTTGATATATTGTTGAAGCGTATCAAAGAATTGTTGCCAGAGAGTCCTGCTTATTTTGACAAGGATCAGCTTACTGATAAACCGGCTCGTTTCTTTGTTTCGGAAATTATCCGCGAGAAGATATTGTTATATTACGATAAGGAAGTACCTTACTCGGTAGAGGTACGTGTGGAGAGTTTCAAGGAAACAGACAGAAATATCAATATTCGTGCCATAATCTATGTGGAGCGTGACTCCCAAAAAGGAATCATCATAGGCCATAAGGGGGTGGCACTGAAGAAACTCGGTATGGAGAGCCGTAAGGCATTAGAGCGCTTCTTTGACAAGCCGGTATTTCTGGAAACTTATGTAAAAGTAGACAAGGACTGGCGCTCATCCGATAGGGAACTTCAAACCTTTGGTTATAATCCAGATTAACAGAATAAGCTAGATATACTAGAAGAACTAGAAATGCTAGATTAAAAGAGATATGGGAAATTTAGTAGCTATAGTAGGACGCCCGAATGTTGGCAAATCCACCTTATTCAATAGACTGACGCAGTCGCGTAAGGCAATCGTCAGTGATACTGCAGGTACAACGCGTGATCGTCAGTATGGAAAATGTAGCTGGAACGGACGTGAGTTTTCAGTCGTTGACACTGGAGGGTGGGTTGTTAAAAGTGATGACATCTTTGAAGACGCCATTAGAAAGCAGGTTATTGTTGCTACCGAAGAGGCCGACCTTGTTCTGTTCCTCGTTGATGTGGAGACTGGGCTGACAGACTGGGATGAGGATGTGGCACAAATACTGCGCCGTACGAAACTACCTGTTATCCTTGTTGCCAATAAGGTTGATAACAGTGGCGAGTACTATGAAGCAGCTGAGTTCTACAAGCTGGGACTCGGTGAACCGCAGTGTATCTCTGCAGCTACTGGTGGCGGTACAGGGGATTTGCTTGACACTATTCTTTCAGCATTACCAAGTGACAATACTCCGGATGTTGATGAAAATATCCCTCGCTTTGCTGTTGTGGGACGTCCGAATGCCGGCAAGTCAAGTCTTATCAATGCCTTTATCGGTGAGGAACGTAATATTGTCACAGAAATAGCTGGTACTACGCGTGACAGTATTTATACTCGTTACGACAAGTTTGGCTTTGACTTTTATCTTGTTGACACGGCTGGCATCCGCCGTAAGAATAAGGTGACGGAGGACTTGGAGTTTTATAGCGTTATGCGTTCAATCCGTAGTATAGAGAATAGCGATGTTTGTATATTAATGATAGATGCAACACGTGGTATCGAGACGCAGGATATGAACATCTTCCAGCTAATTCAGAAGAACAACAAGAGTCTTGTGGTTGTTGTCAACAAATGGGACCTTGTTGAGGAGAAATCCCAAATCGTTATCGACACATTTACGCAGGCAATACGTAATCGTATGGCTCCATTTGTCGATTTTCCTATAATCTTTGCCTCGGCACTTACCAAACAGAGAATCTTCAAGGTTTTGGAAACAGCCAAACAAGTGTATCTGAACCGTAAGATGCGTATAGGAACCACTAAGCTCAATGAGGTGCTGCTACCACTCGTTGAGGCATTCCCTCCGCCATCTAACAAGGGTAAGTATATAAAGATAAAATACGTTTCGCAGGTGCCCGATACACAAATTCCGACATTCGTGTTCTATGCTAACCTGCCGCAGTATATCAAAGAACCGTATAAGCGATTCTTAGAGAATAAAATACGTGAGAACTGGAATCTTCACGGATGTCCTATCAATGTATTTGTAAGACAAAAGTAAAGGTTACGAGACAAAAGTGATAAAGAGCTTAGAATATATGAAGGCCTTGATGTTAGTCTTTTGTAGTGTATGGTTTGTTTTTGTTGGTTGTAAGAATGCTGACAATGGTGAACTTGCTGCTAATGCTGCGAAGACCTACTATGAGTACCTGTTACAGGGAAAATGTGATGATTTCGTAGCGGGAATGCATCAGCCAGACTCTATTCCGGAGAGCTATCGTACGCAGTTGGTAGATAATACCCGTATGTTTGTTGCTCAGATGAAGAAAGAACATGGGGGATTAAAGGAGGTATCGGTAAATGGAAATTCCTATAATGAGAAAACACAGACATGCGATGCTTTCTTGATGCTTTCTTTTAACAATGGAGACACAGAACAGATTGTTGTTCCAATGATTTTGCGTGATGGCTTGTGGCTTATGAGATAGTGATAGTATTGAATAGAAAATAGGGTACTGATGTTAGTGTATAAGTGGTTACTGGCGCTTGGGCGCTATCTGATACTGATGAGCAGGACATTCTCAAGACCTGAGCGTATGAGGATGTACTGGAAGCGCTATGTAACGGAGATGTCGCAGCTGGGTATCGATTCTATTGGTATAGTACTACTCATTTCATTTTTTATCGGCGCAGTGATATGTATACAGATGAAGTTGAATATCCAGAGCCCGTGGATGCCACGTTGGGTAAGTGGTTATACTACACGTGAGATACTACTGTTGGAATTTTCCAGTTCTATAATGTGTCTTATCTTGTCAGGTAAGGTAGGTTCAAACATAGCCTCAGAACTTGGCACCATGCGTGTAACACAGCAGATAGATGCATTGGAGATTATGGGTGTCAATGCTGCATGTTACCTTATACTACCGAAGATACTTGGACTTATAACCATTATGCCGATATTGGTTGTTTTCTCATCTGCAACAGGTATTCTTGGAGCAATGGCAACGGCATACATCGGCCATGTGTTGACTCCAGATGACCTCATTGCGGGATTACAGCATGATTTTATCCCGTGGTTTCTATGGATGAGTATCATAAAGAGTATCTTCTTCGCTTTTATCATTTCCAGTGTGTCGAGTTATTGTGGCTATACTGTTGAAGGTGGTAGCGTGGAAGTGGGCAAGGCCTCTACCACAGCCGTTGTCAGTAGTTCGGTACTCATTCTGTTCTCGGATGTCTTCCTTACGCAACTCCTATCATGATTGAAGTTAAGAATTTATATAAGTCATTTGGCGAAAAAGAGGTGTTGAAAGATATCAACACAGTCTTTGAGGATGGTAAGACAAATCTTATCATCGGACAGTCTGGAGCTGGAAAGACCGTGTTGATGAAGAATATTGTGGGATTATTGGAGCCAACCAGTGGGGAGATTCTCTATGACGGTCGTAACTTTGTACAGATGTCGAAGCAACGTCAGGTGCTTATGCGCCGTGAGATGGGAATGATATTTCAAAGCGCGGCCCTCTTCGATTCTCTTTCGGTGTTAGAGAATGTAATGTTCCCTCTTGATATGTTCTCGTCGATGAATCTACGTGAACGTATACATCGCGCTCATGAATGTCTTGAGCGTGTTAATTTGAAAGATGTAGGAGAGAAATACCCAGGTGAACTTTCTGGTGGTATGCAGAAAAGAGTAGCTATTGCCCGTGCTATTGTGATGAATCCCAAGTACCTGTTCTGTGACGAGCCAAACTCCGGTCTTGATCCTAAGACATCACTTGTCATTGATGACTTGCTGCATGGTATTACCCATGAGTTCAACACGACCACAATCATCAATACCCATGATATGAATTCGGTGATGGGAATAGGTGAGAATATCATCTTCATAGCTGGTGGAAGGAAAGAATGGCAGGGGACAAAAGACACTGTTATCTCTTCGAAGAACAAGAAACTCAATGACCTCGTATTTGCGTCAGATTTGTTCAAAAAGGTTAAAGAGGTGGAGTTAGAAGAAATGAAAGGGTAGGTGAAAGAGGCGAAAAGGCGTATTTTTTTCGTTATATCAGTTTTTTACACTACCTTTGCAAAATATTATCGATTATTCAGTTACGACATTATGGCAGATGGAATGGTGCTACGCACCGAAGGACTTGTGAAAATCTATGGGAAACGAACTGTTGCCAACGGTGTCAGTATCCATGTTAAGCAAGGAGAGATAGTGGGCTTGTTGGGACCTAATGGCGCTGGTAAGACTACTTCGTTCTATATGACAACCGGCTTGGTTGTTCCTAATGCCGGTCATGTGTATCTTAATGACCAAGAGATAACCGACTATCCTGTTTATAAGCGTGCACAGGCTGGTATCGGCTATCTGCCGCAGGAGGCGAGTGTCTTTCGTACCATGACGGTAGAAGACAATGTCATGTCGGTATTGGAGATGCGTAAGGATCTCAATAAGGAACAACGGAAAGCAGAATTAGAGAAACTTCTTGCAGAGTTCCGCTTAAATAAGGTCCGTAAGAATACAGGTGACCGTTTGTCTGGTGGTGAGCGCCGTCGTACGGAGATTGCCCGTTGCCTTGCTATCGATCCTAAATTCATTATGCTTGATGAGCCATTTGCTGGTGTCGACCCAATAGCAGTAGAAGATATCCAGTATATCGTGTGGCATTTGAAATATCGAAATATTGGTATTCTTATTACCGACCATAATGTTCATGAAACGCTGAATATCACAGATCGCGCCTATCTTCTTTTCGAGGGACGTATTCTCTTTAAGGGCAAACCGGAGGAGTTGGCTACAAATCCTATCGTAAAAGAGAAGTATCTTGGTTCGAATTTTGTGCTACAGCGCAAGGACTTTGAGAAACTAGATGCAGAACGACGTATACGTGAGGCGGCAGAGGATGCGTTAGATGAACAGAAACGGAATGAATAGTGAAATAAAAGCATGCATTCATTTTGTATTTTCAGTACTTAATCGTAACTTTGCACGCTCAAAAAGAAATATTAGAAAGAAAACATAAAGACGATGAAAATTACATTTGAAAACCCCGACAAGATTAATGGTTTGATGACTATCGTTGTCGAAGAGGCAGATTACAAGGATGAAGTCGAGAAGACTTTGAAAGATTATCGCAAACGCGCAAACATTCCAGGATTCCGTCCTGGTCAGGTACCTATGGGACTTATTCGTCGCCAGGTTGGAGCCAGTGTTAAGGTTGACGCCATCAACAAAGTTATGGGAGAGGCGCTTCAAAACTATATCGTAGACAATAAGATTCATATGCTTGGACAGCCGATGGCTGCAGAAGGCCAGGAGGCTGTTGATTTGGAGAAGGATGCACCATACGAGTTCAAGTTTGACATCGCTGTTGCCCCAGAATTCCAGATTGCACTGACAGAGAAAGATAAGATAGACTATTACGATATCGCTGTAGATGACAAACTCATTGATCAGCAGGTTGAGATGTATGCTTCTCGTGCCGGTCATTATGAGAAAGCAGAAAACTACGATCCGGAACAACGTGATATGCTAAAGGGTGACCTCCGTGAGCTTGATGCAGAAGGAAATACCCTTGAGGGTGGTATAGAGGTTGAATCAACAGTTCTCATGCCCCAGTATATGAAAGTCGACGACCAGAAGAAGCTCTTCGATGGCGCTAAGTTAGGCGATATTATTACATGGAACCCACGTGCTGCTTATCCAGACGGTGATGCAGAGTTGTCGGCAATCTTAAAGATTGACAAAGAAAAGCTTGCAGAGCACACTGGTGATTTCTCTTATCAGATTACAGAGATTTCACGTTTCGTTAAGGCTGAGGTGAATAAGGAGCTATTTGACAGTATCTATGGCGCTGAGGCAGGTATCAATGATGAGAAGCAGTTCCGTGATACAATTGCCAAGGGCTTGCAGCAGCAGATGGAAGCAGATTCAGACTATAAGTTCCTGCTTGATATCCGTAAGTATGCAGAAGAGAAAGTCGGTGATGTGACATTCCCGGAAGCATTGCTTAAGCGCGTTATGCTTCAGAACAATCAGGATCGTGGTGCCGAGTTCGTCGAAAAGAATTTCGAGGCAAGCATTAAAGAACTGAAATGGCACATTATTCGTGAGCAGTTGGCGTCGGCAGCAGGTGTGAAGGTGGAAGATGCTGATGTGAAAGATGCAGCTCGTGAGATGGCTCGTGCACAGTTTGCGCAGTATGGCATGAGTAATGTTCCTGATGAGTATCTTGATAATTATGCTCAGGAGATGCTGAAGAAGCGTGAAACGGTAGACAATCTCGTGGAGCGTGCTATCGACCGTAAGCTTACCATCGCCCTTAAAGGTGTTGTTAAGCTCAACAAGAAGAGCATCAGCATTGATGATTTCAACAAGATGTTGAGCGAGCAATAAATAAAAATAATTAAGTCGAAAGGTGAAAGTTTGCTGCTGAAATCATGTCGTTTGAAGATTAAAGCAGAAAATTTTCAAAAAAAACTTCTAAATAGATAGAGGTTATTGACTTTTTTTCTTATCTTTGCATAAAACGGACATAATCCGAGGGCGTAGAATCGCTCTTTGGCATAGTCTTTGTAAAGAGAATAGAAAGAAAAAGGTCAATAACCTCTATTTTTACATACAATGAACGACTTTAGAAAATTCGCGACACGTCACATGGGCATCAACGGAATGGTGCTCGATGACATTGTTAGTGCACAAAACCAATATCTTAATCCTTATATTCTTGAGGAGCGCCAATTGAATGTTACTCAGATGGACGTGTTCTCGCGTCTGATGATGGAAAGAATCATCTTTCTTGGTACGCCTATCGACGATTATACAGCAAATACCATTCAGGCTCAGTTGCTTTATCTGGACTCTGTTGATCCTGGAAAGGACATCTCCATCTATCTTAATTCGCCAGGTGGGAGTGTGACAGCAGGATTGGGTATTTATGATACAATGCAGTATATCTCGTCTGATGTCAATACTCTATGCTCGGGAATGGCGGCATCAATGGCTGCGGTGCTCCTGGTTGCCGGTACAGAAGGTAAACGTCAGGCACTGCCGCATAGCCGCGTGATGATTCATCAGCCACTCGGTGGCGTGCAAGGACAAGCTTCTGATATGGAGATTGAAGTAAAGGAGATTCAGAAATTCAAAAAGGAACTATATACCATCATCGCAAACCACTCACATACTCCATTTGAGAAGGTTTGGGCAGACTCTGACCGCAACTATTGGATGACGGCAGAGGAAGCTAAAGAGTATGGAATGATAGATGAGGTCTTAGTCAAGAGCAAGAAATGAAAAAGGTTTGTAGCTTCTGCGGACGTAGCGATAAGGATGTAAGTCTTCTTATCACAGGTATCAATGGATATATCTGTGAGGATTGTGCTATACAGGCCTATCGGATTGTTGAGGAGGCAGAGGACTTTAATGCCAAGTATGCAAACGCGGAATCCGGCAAGTTTAATAGTAAGAAAATTCCGAAGCCACAGGAGATAAAAGATTATCTCGATCAGTATATTATCGGTCAGGATGAGGCAAAGAAATTCTTGTCAGTGGCGGTATATAATCATTATAAACGACTCGGACAACCACATGATGATAATGGTGTGGAGATTGAGAAGAGTAATATAATTATGGTCGGCCCCACAGGAACTGGCAAGACCCTGATGGCTCGTACCATTGCGAAACTCCTCGATGTTCCTTTTACCATTGTGGATGCTACGGTTTTTACGGAGGCAGGATATGTCGGTGAGGATGTGGAAAGTATTCTCTCTCGCTTGCTGCAGGTATGTGATTTTGACGAGAAGGCCGCTGCTCGTGGTATAGTATTCATCGATGAAATAGATAAAATTGCCCGTAAGGCAGATAATCCAAGTATTACACGTGACGTGTCGGGAGAAGGTGTACAACAGGGATTACTCAAACTCTTGGAGGGAACAATTGTCAATGTTCCACCAAAGGGTGGCCGTAAACATCCTGATCAGGATTACATCCATCTCGATACTCGTAATATCCTTTTTATCTGTGGTGGTGCCTTTGACGGAATAGAGAGGAAGATTGCCCAACGTCTCAACACGCATGTGGTAGGTTATAACTCCGTGCGTAATGTACGTAGTATAGACAGGGATAATCTGATGAAATATATATTGCCGCAGGATCTGAAGTCTTTTGGCCTAATACCAGAGATTATAGGCCGTCTGCCTGTCCTTACATACCTCAACCCTCTTGACCGTGATGCCCTTCAGCGTATTTTGTTGGAGCCAAAAAACTCTATCATCAAACAGTACGAGAAACTCTTTGAGATGGATAATATAAAGTTGACATTTGAGCAACAGGCTCTGGACTACATGGTCGATAAGGCTGTGGAATACAAGTTAGGTGCTCGTGGACTCCGTTCAATAGTTGAGAGTGTCATGATGGATGCAATGTTTGAGATGCCTTCAAAAAAGGTAAAGACTTTCAAGGTGACACTTGACTATACCAAAAAGGAGCTTGACAAGGCCCATCTGCAAAAGTTGGAATCAGCGTAATTATGAAATAAGTATTATCATACCCCAATGCCCCAAGAATATAATCTAACCGAAAAACTGAAACACTACTTCGGCTTTGACAAGTTCAAAGGCGATCAAGAAGAAATTGTACGTAATGTACTTGCCGGCAAAGACTCTTTCGTGCTAATGCCTACAGGTGGTGGAAAGAGCCTCTGCTATCAATTGCCATCTCTGCTTATGGACGGCACAGCAATAGTTGTGTCGCCTCTCATCGCTCTGATGAAGAATCAGGTAGATGTGATAAATGGTATGAGTGAACAAGACGGCGTTGCGCATTATCTTAATTCTTCGCTGAAAAAAGGTTCTATAGATCAGGTAAAAGCAGATATCATTGCCGGTAAGACAAAACTGCTTTATGTAGCCCCTGAGTCGCTCAATAAAGATGAGAATATGCAGTTTTTCCGCTCGGTGAAGGTGTCGTTCTATGCCATTGATGAAGCGCACTGTATATCTGAGTGGGGACATGACTTCCGTCCTGAATATCGTAAGATACGCTATGCTATTGAGCAGATAGGAGTGGCACCGATAATTGCCCTTACCGCAACCGCAACGGACAAGGTGCGTACAGATATCAAACGAAGTCTTGGGATAGAAGATGCCAGAGAGTTTAAAAGTTCTTTCAATCGTCCAAATCTCTATTATGAAGTAAGACAAAAGACAAAGGATATTGATAAGCAGATAATAATGTATATTCGCCAGAATGCTGGTAAGAGCGGTATTGTCTATTGCTTGTCAAGAAAGAAAGTGGAGGAGTTAGCGGCAGTGTTGCAGGCAAATGATATCAAGGCAGCTCCTTACCATGCTGGTTTGGATAGTGAGACTCGCTCAAAGACGCAGGACGATTTCCTAATGGAAGAGATTGATGTCATTGTTGCAACAATTGCTTTCGGTATGGGTATTGATAAGCCTGACGTACGGTTTGTCATACACTATGACATTCCAAAGAGTCTTGAGGGATATTATCAAGAAACCGGGCGCGCTGGTCGCGATGGCGAGGAAGGACGCTGCATAGCCTTCTATTCCAATAAGGACCTGAAAAAGCTTGAGAAGTTTATGGAAGGCAAGCCTGTTGCAGAGCAGGATATAGGAAGGCAGTTGCTGCAAGAGACGGCTGCATATGCTGAATCATCTGTGTGTCGCAGAAAGATGCTCCTCCATTATTTTGGTGAGGAGTATACGCAGAGCAATTGCCATAATTGTGATAATTGCCTACATCCCAAGACAAAGGTTGAAGGTAAGGATGCATTGCTCATAGTCCTTAAGGCGGTACGTGTTTTGAAAGAGAACTTCCGTCAAGAATATATTATGGATTTCATTCGGGGGCGTGCTACCGATGACCTTAGGGATCATCACCATGATGAACTTGAAGAGTTTGGTGCTGGTGAAAACCTTGATGTCAAAATATGGAATCCTGTAATCAGACAGGCACTCATAGCAGGTTATATAAAGAAAGACGTGGAGAACTATGGCTTGCTGAAAATAACAGCAGCAGGTAATCGTTTTATTCAGAATCCACAGTCGTTTATGATAGTAATGGATACGGAATTCAGTGATGACGGAATCGATGAGGGCAGTGAAGGCGGAACAGGAGCCCTTGACCTCCCGCTCTTTGCTATGCTGAAGGATTTACGCAAGCATGTGGCACGTCGTTTGGAACGTCCTCCATATGTCATATTCCAAGATGTGTCGTTAGAACAAATGGCGACAATGTATCCTGTCAATGAGCAGGAATTGCAGAATATCCAGGGCGTAGGAGCTGGTAAGGCCAAGCGTTACGGTAAAGAATTCTGTGAACTCATTGCAAACTACTGCAAGGAAAACGATATTGAACGTCCTGAGGAACTGAGGGTAAGGACCGTAGCCAAGAAATCCGTTCAGAAAGTAAAGATAATTCAGGAAATTGACCACCAGATACCGCTTGATGATATTGCAACGGCGGAAGGATTGCCTTTTGATGAGCTCCTTGATAAGGTCGAAGAAATTGTATATAGTGGTACACGCCTGAATATTGACTATTTCATTGACGAAGTGATAGATGAAGATCATCTCGATGATATCTATGATTATTTTGCCGAGAGCGAAACAGACGACCTTGATACAGCACAAGGCGAACTTGGTGATGAATATAGCGAGGATGAAATACGACTGGTTCGTATAAAGTTCCTTTCTGAAATGGCAAATTAATATTAGTATCAAGTTAAATCGTATTAAGAGACTACAATTTTCTCTCTAAGAGAGAAGATTGTGGTTTTTTATTGCTACTTTTGCAGGCAATAAATTTTTTATAACTACTATGTCATCATTTGTTGCAGATAAAATTGTAATGGACGGTCTAACATTCGACGACGTCCTTCTTGTCCCAGCCTACTCGGAAGTGTTGCCTAAGACAGTAGAGCTGAAAACAAAATTCTCAAGAAATATTACGCTCAATGTTCCTTTCGTTACGGCAGCGATGGATACCGTCACAGAGGCATCGATGGCAATAGCGATTGCACGCGAGGGTGGTATCGGTGTTATTCATAAGAATATGTCGATAGAAGACCAGGCACGTCAGGTGGCAATCGTCAAACGTGCTGAGAATGGTATGATATATGACCCAGTGACAATACAGAAGGGGCGTACCGTGAAGGATGCGCTTGATATGATGAGCGATTACCATATTGGTGGTATTCCTGTTGTTGATGAGGAGAATCATCTTGTTGGTATCGTCACAAACCGTGACCTGCGCTTTGAGCAGCACCTCGACAAAAAGATTGATGAGGTGATGACATCAGAGAATCTGGTGACAACGCACCAGCAGACGGATCTGACGGCTGCTGCTCAGATTCTACAAAAGAATAAGATAGAAAAACTACCTGTTGTTGATAAGGATAATCGTCTTGTAGGACTTATCACATATAAGGATATCACAAAGGCAAAGGATAAGCCGATGGCATGCAAGGACGATAAGGGTCGTCTGCGTGTGGCAGCTGGAGTTGGTGTGACTGCAGATACCCTTGAGCGTGCTACAGCCCTTGTTGAGGCAGGCGCAGATGCAATTGTTGTCGACACAGCCCATGGCCATTCACAAGGTGTAGTTGATAAATTGCGGGCGGTGAAGGCTGCTTTCCCGCAGATAGACGTCGTGGTAGGTAATGTGGCTACTGGTGCAGCAGCCAAATTACTGGTGGAAAACGGAGCTGATGCCATCAAGGTGGGCATCGGTCCTGGTAGTATTTGTACCACGCGTGTCGTTGCTGGTGTCGGAGTGCCACAGCTCAGTGCTGTATATGATGTCTATAAGGCACTGGAAGGCACAGGTGTTCCTCTCATTGCAGATGGCGGACTCCGTTATTCTGGTGATATCGTTAAGGCTATAGCTGCAGGCGGCAGTTGTGTGATGATAGGTTCTTTGGTAGCAGGTACGGAAGAGAGTCCTGGTGACACCATCATTTTCAATGGTCGTAAGTTTAAGAGCTATCGTGGTATGGGTTCACTTGAGGCGATGGAGCAAAAGCATGGCTCTAAAGACCGCTATTTCCAGGGCGACACGAAAGAGGTTAAGAAACTTGTTCCAGAAGGAATCGCAGGTCGTGTGCCTTATAAGGGAACCGTCCAGGAGGTTATATATCAGCTTGTTGGTGGCTTGCGCTCCGGTATGGGATATTGTGGCGCCGCAACAATAGACGCACTACATAATGCACAATTTGTGCGTATCACCAATGCAGGTGTTATGGAGAGTCATCCACATGATATAACCATTACAAGTGAAGCACCTAACTATTCCCGTCCAGAATAATCATAATACTCAGAATAAAAATAAGAAGATGAAAAGAATTATAATTTTCAGCATTTTACAATGTGCAATAAGTTTAGGAGCTGTAGCTCAGGACGACCCAACGGTAATGACTATCAATGGACAGCCTGTCAGTAGGTCGGAGTTTGAATATTCATACAACAAGAACAATACAGATGGCGTCATTGATAAAAAAACGGTAGAAGAGTATGTTGACCTGTTTATAAATTATAAACTGAAAGTACAGGCTGCACTTGATGCACAACTTGATACGCTGACATCGTTCCAGAATGAGTTCCGTACTTATCGCGACCAGCAGATTCGTCCGTCATTTGTTACGGATGATGATGTTGAAAAAGAAGCTCTTGCCTACTACGATAAAATAGTTCAGCAGATTGGTCCACGTGGCTTGTTCCGTGCGTCACATATCTTGCTTCATCTTGACCAGAATGCTGATGTGAGTGAGCAGGAGAAGGTGAAGACGCGTATAGATTCCGTATATACTGCACTGAAAGATGGTGCTGACTTTGCGGAATTGGCAAAGGCTGTGTCTCAGGACCCAGGTTCAGGCCGTAACGGCGGTGCTCTTCCGTTGTTAGGTCCAGGCCAGACTGTTAAGGAGTTTGAGGATGTCGCATATTCATTACAGACAGGTGAAATCAGTGAGCCATTCCTGTCACCTTTTGGATATCATATCATTAAGATGGATGAGCGTTCACAGGTTCCTCCATATGATTCCTTGAGAGTTAACATTACCCGTTATCTGGAACAGCGGGGTATTCGCGAAAAGATTGTTGACGATAAGTTGGAAGCCAAGGTAAAGGAAAGTAATGGCGAACTCACGAAGGAGTCTATTCTCGATGCCAAAGCGGCAGAGATGCAGGCTGCAGATAGTGAGCTTAATAACCTTGTACGTGAGTATCATGACGGTTTATTGCTTTTTGAAATCAGTACGCGTGAAGTATGGGACAAAGCAGCCAAGGATGATGCGGCATTGGCCAACTATTTTGCCAAACATAAGAAAGACTACAAATGGGACAGCCCACGTTTCAAGGGTATAGCCTATCATGTAAAAGACGCAGCTGATGTAAAGGCAGTGCGTAATTGCGTCAAGGGAATACCGTTTGACCAGTGGAATGAGAAACTGCGTAAGACATTTAATAACGACTCTATCATTCGCATCCGTGTAGAGAAAGGTATCTTCAAAGAAGGAGACAACTCCCTTGTAGATCGTGAGGTATTCAAGAAGACTGTGGAAGTAAAGGAAACAAAAAATTATCCTATCGATGCAGTCTATGGAAAGAAATTATCGGCACCAAAGTCCTTCGAGGATGTCCGTAGCCTTGTTACAGCAGACTATCAGGATGCTCTTGAAAAAGAGTGGGTGGCGTCTCTGCGCAAGAAATACACCGTTGTTGTTGACCCTGCAGTCCTTGCAACGGTCAATAAGCATTAGAAAAGAGTGTTGAATGTTTGGTGTTTGACCTTGAATGAAGGTTATGAAGAGGTATATATATATAATAGGTGTAGCATTATTGATAACATCGTTGTCAATGGCGATGCTTCCTGATGATAACACTACCCCGGTGACAAAGGCGGCAGTAACCTCCTATAGCGATAAGAATGTTGTTGATGAGGTACTGTGGGTAGTTGGTGATGAGCCAATCCTAAAGTCGGAGGTTGAAGTGACGCGTCTGTCTATGGAGGCAGAGGGAGTTACTGTACCTGAGGATGCTGATTGTCGCATACCGGAACAGCTCGCCGTTCAGAAGCTGTTCATCCATCAGGCTATCCTCGATAGCGTTGAAGTAACGGAGTCTGAGATAGCACAGGGTATAGAGCAACGTCTGAACTATATGATTCAGAACCCTATGATTGGTTCAAAGGAGAAGCTTGAGGAGTTTTATAGGAAGAGTATGACTCAGATTCGTCAGGACATGCATGATGAATACAAAAATCAGCTTCTTATGCAACGTATGCAGGAGCAGTTGGTTTCTGATATTACAGTATCACCGGCAGAGGTCCGTGCATATTTCAGACATCTTCCTGCCGACAGTGTACCAATGGTACCTACAACTGTTGAGGTGCAAATCATCACACAGCAGCCTAAAGTCAGACAAGAGGAGATCAACCGTATCAAGGACGAACTGCGTAATTTCACAGAGCGTGTTACTAATGGTGAGACATCCTTTTCCACATTGGCACGCCTTTATTCAGAAGATCCCGGCTCCGCACGTCAAGGTGGAGAACTGGGCTATACTGGCCGAGGCATGTTGGATCCTGCCTTTGCTGCTGTTGCTTTCAATCTTACTGATGCAAAAAAGATTTCAAAGATTGTCGAGACAGAGTTTGGCTATCATATTATCCAGCTTATTGATAAGCGTGGTGACAAGATTAACTGTCGTCATATTCTCATGAAACCACGTGTGAATGCAGACGAGATAGAGCAGGCAAAGTACAGGCTCGACTCCATCGCAGCAGATATCCGCGCAGGGAAATTCAGTTTTGAGGAGGCTACAGTTTATCTGTCCGATGATAAGGATACGAAGAATAGTAATGGATTGATGGTGAACTCCACGGAAAGTTCGCGCACCTCCCGCTTTGCTATGAAAGACTTGCCAACAGAAGTAGCAAGAGTCGTCGAGACAATGCAGGTTGGAGAGGTGTCACCAGCTTTCCAAATGGAAAACAATCGCGGCAAGACAGTTTGTGCAATAGTAAAACTGAAGAGCCGTACAGAAGCTCATCGTGCCACAATCACAGAGGATTTCCAGACAATGAAGGACGTGATTATGGAGAAGCGCCGTCAGGAGGTTATCCACGATTGGGTGGTAAAGAAGATAAAAAACACCTATGTCCGTATGTCGCCACGTTATGACAATTGCGACTTTGAGTACGAAGGATGGAGGAAGTGATTATAGTTCATAGTTTATAGCTTTTGTCAGATTATAGAAATTATATAGGATATAAGGAGATCACAATAGCTGTATTGTGTATCTTTGCCTTGTGTATGTCGTTACCGGCTCTTTCGTATAATAAGCCGAAGAAGGGTGATGACAAGGTGTATCTTGACCATGCTGATGAACTGACATACAATCAAGCAGTAAGACCGGACGTTCAGATTCTTCGCGGCCACGTGCGTTTTCGCTATCAAGACACAAGCCTGTCGTGTGATAGCGCATATTTCAACCAGACACGTAACACCTTCAAAGCTTTCGGTCATGTGCACATGAGAAAGAGTGGGGGGATAACAATGACCTGTCAGCGTGCAACGTATGATGGTGGCATGCAGTTGATACAAGCACGACAGAATGTAGTATTGTCTCAACCAGGTCGTTCTCTTCATTGCGACAGTCTTGACTATAATACAGGTACGGAATATGCACATTTCTATGACGGAGGACGCCTCGTCAGTGATAAGACAACAGTGGAATCGCATCGTGGGGAGTATTATTTTGATACCCATGAGAGTAATTTCTATGAGGACGTTGTAATGCGTAGTCCCAAGTTCACCATCAACACGGAACACCTTAATTATAATACGCAGACGGAATTGGCACATGTCATCGGACCATCGGTAATCAAGGGTAAGGATGGTGAGATAGTGCATACCGAGGACGGTTATTATAATAACAAGACAGACAAGATGGAGCTCATGGGTCGTTCTACGATAACGACCAAAGAACGGGATGTGGAAGGTGACAGCCTGAAATATAATAAGACTACAGGTGACAGCGAAGGCTTTGGGAATGTGAAGATTGTTGACAAGAAAGACAACCGCGTGATTACGGGTAACTACCTGTTTTATAACGAGCAGACGCATAAAGGTGAGGGACTGGGTAATGTTGTCTATGTTGATATGAAAAATAAAAATTCACTGACGGCAGACATTATCCATTATACCGACTCTGTGGCTATAGCCTATGGTCGTCCTGTTGTGAAAGAGTTTTCAGAGAAAGACACACTCTTTATGCATTCCGACACTATTCGTATGTATACATACCACTATGATACGGATTCTGTATATCGTCGCGTGCTGTGCTATCCCAATGTGCGTGCCTATCGCCGTGATGTCCAGGCTGTTTGCGGTCTTTTGGTATTTAATTCCAAAGACTCCTGTATGACTATGTATGAAGATCCTGTCACATGGAGTGATGAACGACAGTTGTTTGGTGATTCAATAAAGATTTATATGAACGACTCTACGGTTCGTGAGGCATACGTCTTCAATAATGCAATGTCCATAGAGCTGATGCGCGACAAGAAACACTATAATCAGGTGGCATCGCGTGAGATGCGGGCATTCTTTGAAGATGGAAAGATACGTCGTAGTGAGGCTATTGGTAATGTGCTGTCGGTGTATTTCCCAGAAGAAGAGAAAGACACCTCGATAATAGGGTTAAACTATTTGGAAACAGATACGCTGAGGCTGTTCCTTTCTCCAGAGCGACAACTGGAGAAGATATGGGTGTCGGCACCTGAAGGAACATTATATCCGATGACACAGATTCCGCCAGGGAAGGAAAAGTTACCAGGATTTGCATGGTACGACAATCTTCGTCCCATAGACAAATATGATATCTTCCGTACTGTGACCAAGAATAGTGCCACTCGTAAAGAAGAACGACGTGTTGTTGCACGCCCACCTCGGCAAGTCATTAAAGAATAACTCTTGTCTTCCGACTAGTAAAAAATCCATCTATAATCTTCAACTTTAAGTTTCCAGTGGACATCATACAACTTTTACCAGATTCGGTAGCCAACCAAATAGCGGCAGGAGAGGTGATTCAAAGACCTGCTTCTGTTGCTAAGGAGTTGATGGAGAATGCCATTGACGCTGACGCGAAAACCATACATGTGCTTGTTGTTGATGCTGGTCGTACATCGATACAGGTTATAGACGATGGTAAGGGAATGTCGGATACTGATGCGCGTCTGTCTTTTGAGCGTCATGCTACCTCTAAGATACGTCAGGCCGAGGACCTCTTCGCCCTGCATACGATGGGATTCCGTGGTGAGGCTCTCGCCTCTATTGCTGCTGTGGCGCAGGTAGATCTCAAGACGCGTCTGCGTGGTAGCGATATAGGTTCTCATCTGTGTATCGCTGGCAGCCGTTTTGTATCACAAGAGCCATGCTCATGTCCTGAAGGTAGTAATTTCCTCATAGAGAATCTTTTCTTTAATGTTCCGGCACGAAGGAAATTCTTGAAATCCAATACAACAGAATTCAACAATATAGTAAATGCCTTTGAGCGCATCGCCCTTGTATATCCGCAGATAACATTCACATTGCATAATAACGATTTTGAGACTTTCAACCTCAAAGCGGGTTCTTTGCGACAGCGCATTGTTGACATTTGCGGGAAGAAACTCAATCAAGATTTGCTCCCTGTTGAGGCTGAGACAACGATGTGTCATGTATATGGCTTTGTTGGTAAGCCGGAATCAGCTAAGAAAAAGAGTGCCCGTCAGTATTTCTTTGTTAACGGACGCTATATGCGCCATCCTTATTTCCATAAAGCAGTGATGGGAGTCTATGAACGTTTGATACAGCAGGGTGAGCAGATTCCGTATTTCATCTATCTTGATGTTCCCGCCGAGGATCTGGATGTGAATATCCATCCCACGAAGACGGAAATAAAATTCGAGAACGAACAAGCCATATTCCAGATACTCTCTGCTGCTGTCAGACAGGCTATAGGTAAGTTCAGTGATGTACCGACCATCGATTTTGACACTGAGGGTAAGCCTGATATACCAATATATGATCCCTTACGACAGGTTGATGCCCCGCAGGTGAAATACAATCCCCAGTATAATCCGTTCAAAGAGACAGCCATGCCTAAATATAAGCGTGGACAGCATGTGCCGGACAATTGGGAACAGCTATACGATGATATCAAGAGTCCTGTCTCTCCGAACCTTTCCCAACCACAAATTTTTGAGCAGCAGTCTGCTGGGGAGTTGCCGAATGATATTACGGATAAGTCACCAATGCATTATCAGTATAAGGGACGCTATGTGATGACGGCCGTGAAGTCAGGACTGATGGTTGTCGATCAGCATCGTGCTCATATTCGGGTATTGTATGAAAAGTACCTGCGCCAGCAGCAAGAGCATCGTTCCACATCACAAAAACTACTTTTTCCAGAGGTTGTCACCTTGCCGAATGTAGATGAGAAATCATTACTGTCCATACTTGATGAGTTGGAAGTTCTCGGTTTCGACCTTACCAATCTCGGTGGAGGGAGCTATGCTGTAGGAGCGATTCCTGCCGGACTTGATGGTATTGATGCTATTTCTCTTGTTAGCGATATGTTTGATAACGCTATGGGCGATGAAGTGAATGTCGGTAATGACTTGCATCATCGTCTTGCGCTAAGCCTGGCTTGTCATGCCGCCATTCCATATGGCCAGGTGCTTGGCAATGATGAGATGGAGACACTTGTCAACGACCTGTTCGCATGTGAGAATGTAAACTATACTCCCGATGGTCGTCTTGTACTTGCAATTCTTCCTCAATCGACAATAGAACAGCTCTTTTAAGAGTAATTTTTTACATGGAAATGTTAAAACACTTATTATCTGGGGTAAAAATATTAGGTTTTTTAAACTTTTTCTTGCAAAAATTCTTGCTAATATGAAATAAGTTGCTAACTTTGCACAAAATTGTATATACATTATCTACTTAGGAATATTTTTTGATTGTTTTAATTTAATAAAAGGTTATGAAAAAATTATTGATTGTATTGGCTTTTGCCGGTGTAACTACTGCTGTATCTGCACAGAGTAAGAACAGCGTAGCAACAAACTCATTCCTTGACAACTGGTTTGTACAGGTTGGTGCTCAGTGGAATGCATTCTATTCAGGTGAGGAGCATGGCGCAAATCTGAAGATGCAGCCATGGAAGAGCTTCCGCTCTAATCCTCAGGTAGGTATTGCTATCGGTAAGTGGTTTGCTCCAGAGATTGGTCTTCGTGTGAAGGCTGACGGTATGTGGGGTAAGGCTACCTTCCTTAACAACAATGGTAAGAACAAGAGCTTCCGTTATGTTAATCTGCAGTTCCAGCCAGTTGTAAGCCTTAGCAATATTATCTGTGGTTACAATGCTAAGCGTTTCTACAACCTCAATGTATTTGCTGGTGGTGGCTTCGCTCGTAACTTCACTACTAATGGTTATGCTATGGGTCTTAGCGCTGGTATCATGAACCAGTTCCGTATCACTGACAATGTAGGTGTAAACCTTGAGTTCGGTTGGAACCGTATGGAGAACGACTTCGACGGTGTTACATTTGCTCCAGGTCCAGATGAGGCTGGTGGCGGCCGTGGTTGGGATTCTCATGACAACTACGTTTATGCAGAGCTTGGTCTGACCGTTAACCTCGGTAAGGCTACATGGGGCAAGGGCCCAGATGTAGACGCTCTCAATGCAGCTCATCAGGCAGCTCTCGACGCTCTCAATGCTAAGCTGCGCGATGCAAAGGCAGAGAACGATCGTCTGCAGAAGCTCCTCAAGGAGGCGCTGAACCGTCCAGTAGAGAAGGTTCCAGAGTCTGTTAAGGAATTCATCACAACTCCTGTATCTGTATTCTTCAACTTGGCAAAGGTTGACGTTGCTAATCCAAAGGATCTCGTAAACGTACGCGCTCTTGCTAAGTATGCAAAGGAGAACAACTCTAACATCCTCGTTACTGGTTATGCTGACAACTCAACAGGTTCTCCAGCTATCAATGAGAAGCTGTCTATCAACCGTGCTGAGACTGTTAAGGGCGAACTCGTTAAGATGGGTGTATCTTCATCTAAGATTAAGACTGACCACAAGGGTGGTGTTAAGATCCTTGGTGAGGACCTTCCAATCGACTTCGACCGTCGTGCAACTGTTCAGATCACAGAATAATACACGCGATCAATATGTGGACTTAGTCCACAGTAATAATAAAGCGCTCCTCAAAAGGAGCGCTTTTTCTGTTATATTATGCTCGGGACAATCTATAATAGTGGTTATCGGAGGTGTGTTTAACCCTGTTTCCCCTGTTATATTGAAATAAATCAAAAAAAAGTTGGAGAAAAATTTGGTGGTTTCAGAAAAACGCCATACCTTTGCAACGCTTTTAGAGAAAAGCACTGCCGTAGACGACAGTCACGGGCGTTTAGCTCAGCTGGTTTAGAGCATCTGCCTTACAAGCAGAGGGTCGGCGGTTCGAATCCGTCAACGCCCACTTGGGGTGTTTCCCTGTGATCCTTCGGGATTGCAGGGATATTTTTTTTGCATATATAAAGCAAAAAAGTAGGAATAGTGGATTATGAATTATGAATTATTTACTACCTTTGTGGGCACTAAAGGATATACAGTAACGGAGCTATACTGTGAAAGTATTGCGAAGTACAGGAAAAGGTATTACTAAGATAGATATGGAACTTGACAGATTGACCGCGGTATCGCCTATAGACGGTCGTTATAGAGGTAAAACAGAGTGTTTAGCAGAGTATTTTTCCGAATATGCACTTATTCGTTATCGTGTCCGTGTTGAAATAGAATATTTCATCACGTTGTGTGAGTTGCCCCTTCCGCAGTTGGCTGATTTCAATCATACTTTGTTTGCACCACTACGTGATATATATCGTAACTTCACAGAGAAGGATGCTACACGTGTTAAGGAAATAGAGCAGGTGACAAACCACGACGTGAAGGCTGTGGAGTACTTTATCAAGGAGAAGTTTGATGCAATAGGGAAAAACATTGACTCTCGACTCTCGACTCTCGACCAGTATAAGGAGTTCATTCATTTCGGTCTAACTTCACAGGATATCAATAATACCAGTGTGCCGCTGTCCATCAAAGAAGCATTGGAAAAGGTATACTGTCCTGCTGTCGAGGAGCTGGTAGCGTTGCTGCGTGAATATGCAGAGCAGTGGAAGGATGTGTCGATGCTTGCAAAGACTCACGGACAACCGGCATCACCCACGCGTCTTGGCAAAGAGGTGATGGTGTTTGTCTATCGTCTGGAGGAGCAGTTGTCACAGTTGCGTGCCTGCAAGCTGACAGCGAAGTTCGGTGGTGCAACGGGTAATTTCAATGCTCACCATGTGGCTTATCCGGATTATGACTGGCGTGACTTTGGCAATCGCTTCGTAGAAGAGAAGCTCGGGCTGCAGCGCGAACAATATACCACACAGATAAGCAACTACGACAATCTCGGTGCAGTGTTTGATGCCCTGCGTCGAATAAATACAATCATAATCGATCTCGACCGTGACTTCTGGATGTATATCTCCATGGAGTATTTCAAGCAGAAGATTAAGAAGGGAGAGGTGGGCTCCAGTGCTATGCCTCATAAAGTGAATCCAATAGACTTTGAGAATTCTGAGGGTAACCTCGGAATTGCTAATGCACTATTGCAGTTCCTTGCACAAAAGTTGCCGGTAAGCCGACTACAGCGCGACCTCACTGACTCTACGGTACTCCGTAATGTAGGTGTGCCCCTCGGCCATGGTATGATAGCAATACAGAGTACCCTGAAGGGTTTGCGCAAGCTCATCCTCAACGAGGAAAAGTTGTCCGAAGATCTTGAGAACACCTGGGCAGTAGTGGCAGAAGCCATTCAGACAATTCTGCGTCGTGAGGCGTACCCTAATCCCTATGAGGCACTGAAAGCACTTACGCGTACTAATGAAAAGATGACGGAACAGACTATCCACCAGTTTATAGAATCACTCGATGTGAGTGATGAGGTGAAAGCAGAACTGATGGCAATCACTCCGACAAACTATACAGGAGTATAAATAATTAAGAATTCATAATTAAGAAGTAAGAATTGACGATGGCCGTGAGGCCACAAAAAAAACGAAAAACAATGGCAGAAGAATTTGAGAAAATCAATGAACAGGCTGCAGGACAGGAGAGCAGTGGTCGAGAGGGCTACGCTTCTCAGGAGCAGCAAGGCAATGAACGTAGTGAGCGTCCTGTAGGACGCCAACAGCGACCACGAATCCATGTGACACGCAGCTACTCAAGTAATTACACTCAAGAGCGTGGTGGATACCAACCACGCAGCTATCAACCACGTCGTAATGACAACGAGGGCGGTTTCCGTCCCGAGGGCTTCGGGGCAGCACTCCAGAATGACAACCAGCATGAGGAGCGCACACATAGCACAGGCTATCGTCCACGTTATAATAATGGCTATCAGTCACGTCAGGGCGAATATGGTTCACAGCGTGGTGGTTACCAGCCTCGTGGAGGCTATGGTCAGCAAAACAGTGGCTATCGTCCACGTTACAACCAGAACCATGATGGTGATGAGGGTGGCTACCAGCCACGTCAGAGCGGCTATGGTCAGCAACGTGGTGGTTATCAGTCACGCCAAGGTGAATATGGTTCACAGCGTGGCGGCTATCAGAATCGTGGCTACAATAACAATAACCGTGGTGGGTATAACAATCGCTATCAGCAGGGTGGCTATGGTCAGCGTAATGAGTATGGTCAGTCACGTGGCTATCGTCAGCGTACTGCCGACTATGACCCGAATGCGAAATATAGCCTTAAGAAGCGAATAGAATATAAAGAGACACATATAGATCCGACAGAACCACTCCGTCTGAATAAATTCCTGGCTAATGCAGGAGTATGCAGCCGTCGTGAGGCTGACGACTATATCGAGAGTGGAGCTGTAAAAGTCAATGGCGAGGTGGTAAATCAGCTGGGTGCCAAGGTGTTGCGTACCGATGTGGTAACATTCCACGACCAGCCGGTGAACATTGAGAAGAAAGTATATGTACTTCTTAATAAGCCAAAAGACTGTGTGACAACGAGCGACGACCCACAGCAGCGCAAGACCGTTATGGATCTCGTGAAGAATGCTTGTCCGGAGCGTATCTATCCTGTTGGTCGCCTCGACCGTAATACCACGGGCGTTTTGTTGCTCACTAATGATGGTGATCTCGCAAGTAAACTCACACACCCTAAGTTCTTAAAGAAAAAGGTCTATCACGTATTCCTCGACCGTCCTGTGACACAGGCCGACATGCAACAGATTGCATCGGGCATCGTCCTTGACGATGGGGAGATTCATGCTGATGCTATCGAGTATGCTCATGAGACAGATAAGAGTCAGGTAGGTATTGAGATCCACTCAGGTAAGAACCGTATCGTACGCCGTATATTCGAATCGATGGGATATCGCGTAGTGAAACTTGACCGTGTACAGTTTGCTGGACTGACAAAGAAGAATTTGCGTCGTGGTGACTGGCGTTTCCTCACAGAAAAGGAAGTGGATATGCTACGCATGGGAGCGTTTGAGTAATTCATAATTAATAATTAAGAATTCATAATGACACGAACAAAGATAATTGATGCACTGCAGTGCACCGACTATGGAAAAGAGATATGTGTGAAGGGATGGGTAAGAACCCATCGCAGTAGTAAGGCTGTTGACTTCATTGCCTTGAACGATGGCTCAACTATCAAAAATATACAGATTGTGGTTGATCCTACAAAGTTTGATGAGCAACTGCTTAAAGACATTACTACAGGAGCATGTATTAGTGCTGTGGGTACTCTGGTGGAAAGTCAGGGTGCCGGACAGACCAGTGAGATTCAGGCTACAGACCTGGAGGTTTACGGACTGTGTGACAATACCTATCCGATGCAGAAGAAAGGGCAGTCATTTGAGGTGATGCGTAAGAACGCACACATGCGTCTGCGTACCAATACCTTTGGTGCTGTGATGCGTATCCGCCATAATATGGCGATGGCTATTCATACCTATTTCCATGAACATGGATTCTTCTATTTCCACACACCGCTTATCACAGCCAGTGACTGTGAAGGAGCAGGAAATATGTTCCAGGTGACAACGAAGAATCTCTATGATCTGAAGAAGGACGAGCAGGGGAAGATTATCTATGATGATGACTTCTTTGGTGAACAGACAAGTCTCACGGTGTCAGGACAGCTCGAGGGTGAACTTGGTGCCACGGCACTTGGTGCTATATATACCTTCGGTCCGACGTTCCGTGCCGAGAATAGTAACACACCGCGCCATTTGGCAGAGTTCTGGATGGTAGAGCCGGAAGTGGCATTCCTCGACCAGGAAGAGCTGATGGACCTTGAGGAAGACTTCATCAAATACTGTGTACGATGGGCTCTCGATAATTGCAAGGATGATCTTGAGTTCCTCAATAAGATGATTGACAAAACACTTATTGAGCGCTTGGAGGGAGTGCTGAAGGATACCTTTGTACGCCTGCCATACACGGAGGGTATCAATATCCTTCAGGAAGCTATCAAGAAAGGTAAGAAGTTCGAGTTCCCATGTAATTGGGGTGACGACCTTGCCAGCGAACATGAGCGCTACCTCGTAGAGGAGCATTTCAAAAAACCTGTTATCATGACAGACTATCCACGCGAATTTAAGTCGTTCTATATGAAGCAGAACGAGCCTGTCCAAGTGGAAGAACCGTCTGGTGCAAGTATCGGCTACAAGGGTGCCGTGGCTCCTGGTCCAACGATGCAAGGCACCGATGTACTGTTCCCACAGATTGGTGAAATTATCGGTGGCTCTGTTCGTGAGGAGAGTTACGACAAACTGATGGGTGAGGTCAACCGTCGCAAGATGGATACCACACATCTCTGGTGGTATCTCGACACCCGTCGTTGGGGTTCATGCCCACATGCTGGCTTCGGTCTTGGTTTTGAGCGTCTCATCCTCTTCGTGACGGGAATGCAGAATATACGTGATGTCATTCCTTTCCCACGTACACCGAAGAGTGCAGAGTTCTAACCGCACTGGTAATTATTTAACTGATATGTCCCAAATTTTCACATAGAAATTTGGGACATATTGTTTTTTATGTTATCTTCGCAAATAGAAACGATTATTAACCATAGAACAATCCTATTATGAAAAAACTAATCATGCTCTGCGTAATGGCAACATTATGTACGAGCCATTCCTTTGCACAGCAGTTGAACACTGATGATTACAAATTCTTTAATCACATGAGTGCAGGTGTCTCCTTAGGTCTTGATGGTATAGGTATAGAAATTGCAGCACCGCTGACCTACAATTTCGCGGTCCGTACCGGATATACGTTTATGCCGAAATTCAAGTATACCGATGACCTCGACCTGACGAACAAAGACGGTTCGCTATCTGGTGCTTTCCTTGAAGAAAAAGTGGATCTGGAAGGAACGTTGAACAAAAATGACTTCAAGTTACTGTTTGACTGGTACCCATTTAAGAATAGTTCTTTCCATGCTACAGCCGGTTTTTATGTTGGAAGTAGTACAGTGGTTAAGATACGTAATAAAAAAGCATTCCTAAAGGAGGGCTATTGGGGTAATTCAGGTATAGAGTTTGGTGATCCGACTCTTGGTCCAGAGTATCGTTATACAATGATTTCCGACCAAGAAGGTAATGTCAGGGCAGAAATAAAGGCCAATAGTTTCAAACCGTATGTAGGCATCGGTTTCGGTCGTGCTGTTCCTAAGAAGCGTGTTGGCGTACAGTTTGACTGTGGCGTACAGTTCTGGGGAACTCCGAAGGTGTTGACTCACATGAATTATGTTGACCGCAACACAGGTGAGGTTGTGACACGTTATGAGAAAATTAAGAGAAATCGTATCCTCAATGAGAAGAAAGACTATCAGGACATAAAGGACGGTATCGGAACCATCCAGAAGATAGGTGTCTATCCGGTATTGACACTGCGTATTAACGGTCGTATCTTCTAAATGTAATTCAAGAATAAAACATAATAATACAATAGAATATGAAAAAGACATTTTTTTATTTAGCAGCAGTTGCTCTTGTAGCCCTGTGCAACATTTCTTGTGGCTCAGATGACGATGATATCCCCCCCACAAACTCATCCAATGTTACCCTGTCTGAACCTGAAACCTCTAAAGCAGCAATAGCTTTTGAGATTCCTGCAGAGAAAGCTTTGACTTCCATTAACGGTGAGAAGTTGGAAGCTGTGAATATCACTGAGAGCGGCAAGGCATTGTTGAAGATTAATACTGCCGATGGTGTAAAGTATGTAACATGCGATGCTGTATATGAACAGAAAGACGGTAAGCACGAATATACCCTGAAACAGGTTGAGAAGAAGGTGGGTACCATTGTCTCTTCTGCCATGGCAAGCCGTGCTGGTCAGGGCTTCACTGACTTAAAGATGGAGTTGTCAATAGAACTTCCTGGCTCTGGTACACTGACATTCAATGGAACAGTAGGTGGTGTTAAGATGCTTTGGGATTTATTTGCTGCCAGTCAGAACCTTACCAATATTGCACGTACATGGACGGTTACGAATATTACCATGTCACTGCGAGGTGATGTCGATTGTACAATTATCGAGGATAGTGGCAACCTGCAGATATTGGCAGAAAAGGCTCAAGATAACAATGCAGAACTGACCGAGGAAGAGTACAATGAATTGTGTAAGACAATAAAGGGTATCACTCTTGATAAGACAGGCATTTTCTCTATTGAATATTGGGAGAATAGCAGCAAAACAAGCACCACTGAGGCTTGTTCCTGGGCATGGACCGACAGCAATCAGGAAAGCTTAAACCTGAAATTCCGTGATTCTAATTTCGGTAATAAGTACCTTAATGATCAGAGTAAGATAGGCGTCAAATTCTATGCTACCGGCATTGCTCACTTCTTTATCAATACCGAGATTACAGGTAACAAGCATTACACTGCAACTATTGATTTCACTCTGCAGTAGGCGATTCTTGAGAAGATGGCGTGGCGGTAAGATTTTCCAATTTACCGTCACGCATTTTTATGGTGCGGTCGGTGAGTGATGCCAGTTCTTCATCGTGGGTTACAATGACGAATGTCTGTCCGAAGCGGTCACGAAGATCAAAGAAGAGCTGATGAAGCTCTTTTTTGTTTGTGGAGTCAAGGCTTCCAGACGGTTCGTCAGCAAGTACCACAGCAGGATTGTTCATCAGCGCACGTGCTACGGCAATACGCTGTTTCTCACCTCCCGACAGCTCATTGGGCTTATGGTGTGCACGCTCAGATAGTCCGAGGAACTGCAGTAGTTCCTTTGCACGCTGTTCAGCCTGAGAACGCTTCGTTCCTGCTATGAATGCTGGAATCATGATATTCTCAATGGCGGTGAACTCCGGCAGCAGCTGATGAAACTGGAATACGAAGCCTAAGCGTTTGTTTCTGAATGTGGCGAGTTGCTTCTGGTTGAGTTTACTGGTGTCAACACCATCTATGCAGATGGTACCAGTGTCTGGCTTATCGAGTGTACCGATAATCTGTAGTAGAGTGGTCTTTCCTGCTCCGCTTGGTCCTACGATACTGACGACCTCGCCCTTATTGATGTGAAGGTCAATACCCTTTAATACTTGTAGTGAGTCGAAACTCTTGGTGATGTTCTTGATGTCTATCATTAGTGAGTTCTTGAGTTTTTGAAGTTTCCCTTCGTCCTTTCTTTCTTGAATTTCTTCAGTTTTTCGAAGAGCAGGTCGTAGGCAGAACGTTCCTCGGTATGTTGTGACTGTGCGAATGTCATGGATTCGTCAGGTGAGCCATACTGGTCTGGGAAGACAATCATGAGTGTTGTGCCAGAGAAGTATTTGTTTATCTCATCAGGCAGTCGTTCCAATGCGTTCTTATATGAAATAGTTCCTTTACGTGCTGTTACAACAACGAACATATGGTCATCACGTATTGATGAGGCCAGTTTCGGCAACTCGTTCCAATGTCCCATAGTCGTTAACTCTATCCGTACACTGGGATGTGTATTCTGGATATATTCTCGTATGAGTGTCAGACTCTCCTCGCGACCATGGAATTGTATGCGACAGTCCAGATTTTCCGCCATGCGAGCCAACCGTTCCAGCCAGCGATAGAAGCCTGATTCGTATTCAGCCCGCGATGGCACGGCAACCTGTATGCGTCGGATGGTATTGAGCGGTTGCATTATACGTGCAATTATAATCTGACGGCTCAGGCCATTATAGAGACTCTGGGTGAATTGTCCCCAGAACTTCGTTGATATCTCATTGTGGAAATGCAGTCCCATGATAATCTCTGACGCTTGGAACTCTTTGAAGGCATGCTTAATGCCATTGGCGATATTCGCAGCGATACGTACCTGTGTACGTAGTATGATGTCAGATGCTGCTGCCACCTGCTGCAGATGATCCAGGAGCTGGTGACCTTCAGCTTGGTTGCTTGACATATTGGCATCATCGTAGACAACGTTCAGTGCCACCATCTCACGTTTGAGCCTTGTGTTGCGCATCATCATTGCCATCGATAGTAGGTTGTCGGCATATTCTGGATATTTCACAGGGATGAGAATCTTTTCATCATCTGTCCGCTGCAATTCCTCTGCATTCTTTCCCCGCTCTTTCAGACGGATAGTCAGCGCTGCTTGTTCTGTTACTATGGTGGAGATGATACATGTGGCAAGAATCATTATGACGACACCGTTTAGAACATCATCCCCGAAGAGCGGTTGCCCATTGATTATGACACCTCGCCCCACCATTACCATAGCGATGGCACCTGCTGCATGGGCAGACGTTAAACCAAACATCATGTGTCCCCACGTCTTTTTGAAGCGGAAAATGAATGCTGCGAAATAGGCTGCTGCAGCCTTTCCTACGGTACCGAAGAAGACAAAGCAGAGGATGACCCATAGGATATGCCGTCCCTCGAACAATATGTCTATGTTGATGAGCATTCCCACACCAATCAGGAAATAGGGGATGAACAATGCGTTACCGGTAAACTCCAGACGGTTCATCAGTGGTGACAGTGCAGGAATATAGCGGTTGAGAATCAGGCCGGCAAAGAAAGCACCAAAGATACCCTCCAGACCAATCCAGTCCGATAGTGCTGCACAGCAGAACATCACTGCCAGAACAAAGACAAACTGCATCACAGCATCGGAATAACTACGCAGGAACCAGCGTGTGAGACGTGGGACAAAGAAGGTCACGCCAATGCAGAACAGTGCCAGCTTCACAATGAAAAAGAGCCAGAACCAGAAGGTGCCGTCACCTGTTGCCGAATTGACGATTATCGCCATTGTGATGAGTGACAGCGACAGGGAGAGCATCGATGAGCCCACGCTCAGTGTTGATGTGATGTGGCGTTGCAGACCATATCGTGCCACGATAGGGTAGGCGATGAGAGTGTTCGATGCCATCAGACAGCCCAACAGCTGTGATGCCCTGGGACCATAGTCAAGCACTATCAGGCTCACGAGAAATGTCATGAGGAATGGTAGCAGGAATGTAAGGACGGCAAAGACACTCACTCGTTGTATGTTCTTTTTCAGTCCCTCCATGTCCATTTCCAGACCAGCAAGGAACATTATGTAATATAGTCCGACCCTACCGAAAAGCTCAAAAGAGGCATCACGCTCAAGGATATTCAGTCCGTATTTTCCTAATAACACACCTGCCAGAACCATACCAATGATATGTGGGATGCGCAGACGACCCATCACGATTGGTGCAAACAGAATGATGATGAGCACCACGAAGAAAATCAGTGTGGGGTCGGTGATTGGAAAATACTGCGATAAATTTAGCATAGTTATCGATAAGGTGACAAAAAACACTGCAAAGAAACAAAAAAAAAATCAATCTATACGCATTTTGGTCGAAAATATGTACTTTTGCAACGCAAAAATTAAATAGAGAGAATATGAACGTAGCAATTGTTGGTGCAAGTGGAGCCGTAGGACAGGAGTTCCTGCGTATCCTCGCAGAGAGAAATTTCCCTATCGATAACCTCGTATTATTTGGTTCTGAGCGTAGTGCCGGTAAGAAATACAGTTTCAAGGGTAAGGATTATGAGGTGAAACTACTGCAGCACAACGACGACTTTAAGGATATTGATGTGGCATTCGTATCGGCTGGTGGCGGTACATCAAAGGACTTTGCCGACACCATTACGAAGCATGGTGCAGTGATGATTGACAACTCCAGTGCGTTCCGCATGGATAAGGATGTGCCACTGGTGGTACCGGAGGTAAATGCTGAGGATGCCCTTCAGCGTCCGCGTGGAATCATTGCCAATCCTAACTGTACAACGATTATGATGGTCGTAGTGCTCAAGCCTATTGAGGATATGAGCCACATCCGCCGTGTCCATGTGTCGAGCTATCAGAGTGCCAGCGGTGCCGGTGCTGTTGCTATGGCTGAGCTTCAGCAGCAGTATAAGGAACTGGTGGAGACTGGTGAGGCGAAGACCATCAAGAAGTTCCCTCATCAGTTGGCATATAATGTCATTCCGCAAATCGATGTTATGACGGAGAATGACTATACCAAGGAAGAGATGAAGATGTTCAACGAGACGCAGAAGATTATGCACAGCGATGTGCGCACCAGTGCCACCTGTGTTCGTGTAAGCTCTCTGCGCTCACATAGTGAGTCGGTATGGATTGAGACTGAGCAGCCACTTACCGTTGCGCAGGTGCGTGCCGCCCTGGAGAAGGCTCCCGGTGTGACCCTCAAGGACGATCCGCAGAACTATGTTTATCCGATGCCTTTGGAGTCCGCTGGCAAGGATGATGTCTATGTAGGTCGCGTGCGTCAGGACATTGCCAATGATAATGGCATCACACTCTGGCTCACCGGTGACCAGATCCGTAAGGGTGCTGCCCTCAATGCGGTCCAGATAGCCGAATACCTGCATGAGGTCGGGAACATCTAAGAAAACGTCACGATAAAAGTCATTACAAGACAACAGAAAAACGGGAAGCGCAAATTTTAGCGCTTCCCGTTTCAGTATATTGTAAGTAGTTGTTATTCTGCTTTGAAACTTTCGAGGTCTTCAGCCTTGAAGTTCTTGATGTATGCAGCCTTACCAATGACATTCTCCTCTGCCATGCGTACATATACGTTGGCAGACTTCTTGAAGAGTTCAGGAGCCTTGCTTGCATCGCGGATGATGAGCAGTGACATTACCAGCTCACAGGTCATATCATAGAGACGACGAGCAAGGAAGTCCTGTGCATCCTGATTCTCTAGAGCCTTTACATTGGCGAGAGCCTCTTCATAAACGGGGATGAGTTTCTCTACGCGTGCCTTCAGAGCGGCCATGCAGTCGCAGGTCTGCAAGTTAGCAGCCATCTCCTTGATGTTATTCAGCATGGTGCCGTTGGTGATGTAACGGATAGCAGCAACAACCTGCAGCTGGGTAGTACCCTCGTATATAGAGAAGATACGTGCATCACGATATAGTCTCTGGCTCTTGTACTCCATGATGAAGCCTGAACCGCCGTGGATGCTGATGGCATCGTAGGCATTCTGGTTAGCATACTCGGAGTTCATACCCTTTGCCAGCGGTGTGAAGGCATCTGCCAAACGCTGGTATTTCTTCAGTTCCTGCTTCTCATCAGCTGTGAGAGCACGGTCGCGTGCGATGTCCTCAAGACACTTGTAAACATCAACGTAGCATGCTGTCTGGTAGAGCAGAGAACGACCGGCATCAAGCTTAGCCTTCATACGGCTCAGCATATCATAGACAGCAGGGAAGTTGATAATCTTCTCACCAAACTGTGCACGCTCCTTGGCGTATGCGAGACCTTCGTTGTATGCCTCCTGACTGAGACCGACAGACTGAGCAGCGATACCCAGACGGGCACCATTCATCAGCGCCATCACATATTTGATAAGTCCCAGACGGGTGCTTCCGCAGAGCTCAGCCTTGGCATTCTTATAGGTAAGCTCGCAGGTAGGTGAACCGTGGATACCCAGCTTATGCTCGATGTGACGTACATTCACACCGCCCTGACGCTTGTCGTAGATGAACATAGACAGGCCACGTCCGTCTTTGGTGCCCTCCTCGGAACGAGCCAGCACGAGGTGGATATCAGAGTCACCATTGGTGATGAAACGTTTCACACCATTCAGGCGCCAGCAATTCTCTTTCTCATCGAAAGTAGCCTTTAGCATGACGCGCTGCAGATCGGAACCGGCATCCGGTTCGGTAAGGTCCATACTCATACCCTCACCAGCACAAACACGTGGGATGTACTTCTGACGTTGCTCCTCAGAGCCGAACTCATAGAGAGTGTCGATACAACTCTGCAGACTCCATATATTCTGGAAACCGGCATCGGCAGCTGAAATCATCTCAGATAGCATAGAGAACACTGCGTTAGGCAGGTTCAGACCGCCGTAGCGGCGAGGCATTGAAACACCCCAGAGGCCAGCCTTGCGGGTAGCGTCGAGGTTCTCGTAGGTCTTAGAGGCGTAGATCATACGACCATTCTCGAGGTGTGGACCTTCGAGGTCAACACTCTCAGAGTTTGGTGCGATGATGTTAGCAGCCACATCGCCAGTGATATCGAGAATCTGCTTGTAGTTCTCGATGGCGTCGCCCAGGTCAACAGGGGCGTAGTCATATTCTTTCGCGTCAGCGAAACCCTTTTCTTTCAGCTCAACAATACGAGCCATCAGAGGATGATTCAGATAGAATCCAATCTCTGGGTGGTCACTAAAATAATTCATAATATCAGCCTCACCCCCGACCCCTCTCCCAAAGAGAGGGGAGTGAAAAGACTTTTTCCTTCTTTAAGAAAAGGGGTCGGGAGTTTTTTATTCATTAAACAATTGTTTCTTTATTCTTATTATAACCTCTTGGAGGTTGTTATTTATTTCTTCATTCTTAAAGTGAATAACAGTATAACCTTTACTTTCCAGATAATCTGTGCGCACTTGGTCGTCTTGTTGTTGTATTGGCTCGTTGTGATAGCCGCCGTCAACCTCAATCACCAACATTTTCTTGATACAAATGAAATCTGCAATATAATCACCAATGGGATGTTGTCTTCTGAAATGGTAACCGCAGTTGAGTTTCCTTAAAGCTTCCCAAAGTAATCTTTCACTTTCGGTCATCTCTCTGCGATTCTTTTTTGCAAAGTCTTTCAGTAGTTCATACCTGTCTGGAGCAGCAGTTTCATAGTGAAAACTCATCGCATTTTATCTATGTACTCCCCTCTCTTTGGGAGAGGGGTTGGGGGTGAGGCTATTTGCTGTTAGTTTTATAATACTTAATCAGCTTTGGAACTACCTCCTCAACCGTACCAACAATCACGTAGTCGGCAATTTTGTTGATAGGAGCATCAGGGTCGTTGTTGACGCTGATGATGATGCCAGAATCCTGCATACCGGCGATGTGCTGAATCTGTCCGGATATACCGCAGGCGATGTACACCTTCGGATGAACGGTGACACCTGTCTGACCAATCTGACGGTCGTGGTCAATCCAACCAGCATCCACAGCGGCACGTGAACCACCGACCTCACCGTGGAGAACTTTCGCAAGCTGGAACAGCTGGTCGAAGCCTTCCTTCGAACCGACACCATAACCACCAGCAACAACGATAGGAGCACCCTTCAAGTTGTGCTTGGCAGCCTCTACGTGGTGGTCGAGCACCTTTACTACGAAAGCCTCAGGGCTCACATACTTGCTCACCTCTGGATAAACAACCTCCTTCTTGCACTCACCCTCGTAGATAGCCTTCTGCATCACGCCAGAGCGGACGGTAGCCATCTGTGGACGATGGTCTGGGTTCACGATGGTTGCTACGATATTACCACCAAAGGCAGGACGAATCTGATAGAGCAGATTCTCATACACCTTATTATTCTTTTTGTCTTCGTACGGACCAATCTCAAGCTCTGTACAGTCTGCTGTCAGACCACTTGTCAGTGAAGAACTTACGCGTGGACCGAGGTCACGACCGATAACGGTGGCACCCATCAGACAAATCTGTGGCTGCTCCTCCTTGAAGAGGTTCACCATGATATCAGTATGTGGAGCAGAGGTATATGGGAACAAACCTTCACCGTCGAAAACAAATAGCTTATCGACACCATAAGGTAGAATCTGATCCTCCACCTTACCCTTGATGCCAGTACCGGCAACAACGGCATGGAGCTCAACACCCAGTGTATTGGCGAGCTTGCGACCCTTGGTCAGCAGCTCCTGAGATACTTCCTGTACCTGAGTACCTTCTATTTCGCAATATACAAATACGTTATTCATATCTCAATTAACCAATAATCTTCTCGTCCAACAATTCTTTGATCATTCCCTCGATATCAGCATCAGAAGCCGTCAAAGTCTTCGACTCCTTAGCCTGGAACACGATGTTCTTGATAGCCTTCAC
>JAFZVR010000008.1 GCA_017617725.1 Prevotella sp. | reverse complement strand
ACAAGGATGCTAAGTTCCGTCGCATCACACGCTACCGCTACAACGGTGTACCAATGGACGCCGGTGGCCGTTATTTCTATATAAAGGATGGTGATTGTGTGTGGAGTCCTGGCTGGAAGCCTTGCAAGATGCCTCTCGACAGCTATGAGTGTCGTCATGGCATGAATTATACTCGCATTACGGGTAGTAAGAATGGTGTTGAGGCCAGCATACTATTCTTCGTACCTTTAAAAACATGGGCAGAGGTGCAGAAACTGACATTGAATAATACCACCTCTGAGGTGAAGACGCTGAAGCTGTTCTCCTTTACTGAGTGGTGTCTCTGGAATGCTGCCACAGACATGGAGAACTTCCAACGTAATTGGTCGACAGGCGAAGTTGAAATAGAACAACTCGCTCTTAACGGCTCACCTGTTAAGTCCACCACCATCTACCATAAAACAGAGTACAAAGAGCGTCGTAACCACTATGCTTACTATGCCTTAACCAACGCGAAGACCAATGGTTACGATACCGACCGCGAGTCATTCATCGGACTGTATAATGACTTCTCTAATCCACAGTGTGTTATGGCTGGCAAGCCTGCTATGAGTGTTGCTCACGGTTGGAGTCCAATTGCATCGCACTATGTAGAGGTGACGCTGCAACCTGGTGAAAGTAAGGACTTCATCTTCGTTTTGGGCTATGCTGAAAATGAGCAGGAAAAGAAATACCTCGCTCTCGACGGTAAAACCGTCGAGGATAACCTCATCACCTCTCTCGGTGACTTGGACAAGACTATTATAAACAAGGAGAAGGCACACGCTGTAATCAGCCGTTTTTCGACAGTAGAAGCTGTAGACGCTGCCTTTGAAGAACTTCGTCAGATGTGGGATGGTCTGCTTAGTAAATTTGTTGTTACAAGCTCTGATGAACGCCTCAATCGCATGGTGAATATATGGAATCAATACCAGTGTATGATAACATTCTGCTTCTCACGCTCTGCATCATTCTTCGAGAGCGGTGTAGGACGCGGTATGGGATTCCGCGATTCTAACCAAGACCTCGTAGGCTTCGTTCATCAAGTACCAAGCCGGGCACGCCAACGTATTATCGATATCGCATCTACACAATTCCCAGATGGTGGATGCTATCACCAATATCAACCACTGACAAAACGCGGCAATAATGATATCGGTGGCGGATTCAATGATGACCCATGTTGGCTAATCTTCGGTACAGTAGCATATATCAAGGAGACTGGCGATTTCTCCATTCTCGATGAGATGGTTCCTTTTGATAACCAACCGGGAACCGAAGTGACACTAATGGAACACTTGCGCATCTCATTCAATCATGTGATTGAGAATGTTGGTCCTCACGGTCTGCCTCTCATCGGACGCGCAGACTGGAACGACTGTCTCAATCTGAACTGTTTCTCATGGGATCCCAACGAGTCTTTCCAGACAACAGAGAACAATAGTCAGGGTTCCAGGGCAGAATCACTGATGATTGCAGGATTATTCGTATTCTGTGGAAAACAGTATGTGGAACTTTGCGAGAAAATAGCAATGGGCGAAGAGGCCCAACGCGCCCAAAAGCACATCGATGCAATGGTAGATGCGGTAAAGACATACGGTTGGGATGGTGAATGGTATCTTCGTGCCTATGATTTCTATGGTAATAAGATAGGCTCTGACGAGAACGAAGAAGGAAAGATATTCATCGAGAGTCAGGGGTTCTGTACCATAGCAGGCATAGGACAGGAAGAAGGAATGGTTGACAAATCCCTTGACTCTTGCAAGAGATTTCTCGACAGCCCCTATGGTATGGTCTTAAACTACCCGGCATTCACGAAATACTACGTTGAAATGGGTGAGATTTCCACCTATCCTGCAGGATACAAGGAGAATGCTGGCATTTTCTGCCATAATAATCCTTGGGTTATCATTGGTGAGACAGTAGCACATCGTGGAAACGATGCTTGGGAACACTATACTAAGATATGTCCTGCGTGGATAGAAGATCAGCAATTGCATAAGGTAGAGCCGTATGTATACTGTCAGATGGTGACAGGTAAAGACGCCGCACGTCCAGGTGAAGGCAAGAACTCATGGCTCACAGGTACTGCGGCATGGAACTGGATTACTATCACACAGTACATCCTCGGTATCAAACCGACATACGATGGACTTGAGATAGATCCATGTATCCCTGAGACATTAAAGGAATACCACATAACACGCATACTGCGTGAAACAACTTTCGACATCACGGTGAAGAATCCTGATGGTCGTCAGAGTGGCATCCGTAGTATTGTTGTTGATGGTTTACCTATCGATGGTAACATCATCAAAGCCACACCTGGCAAGCACACTATTGAAGTAATAATGTAACATTGGAATAACTTCCTTCGTTTGCTCGCCATAGTATAACTGATGCAAGCATTGCTCTGCTCATTTGGCTAAACGAAAACATTCGCTTTGGTTTTAGTAGTTTGTTTCATGTAGAGGACCGGTCTCGTAATGAGCCGGCCCTCTACTCTTTTTATTGTACTTCTGAGAAATAATATTCTCGCAACGGTTTCGTCACAATATCACCCTTCAGTGTGATGCCTTGCGACAGACGAATATCCCCAGATGAAGCCCCCACCTTGATAAGATATTGCCCAGGAGCAATATTCCATTGACGATGTCCATCATTAGTATAGTAGCCGAACTGTTCCGTATAAAGTTTCATTGTTACTGTCTTGCTCTCACCTGGCAGTAACGATACACGTGCAAAACCCTGAAGTTGAATAGGACGAATCTTCTGCGTTTTATCTGTTGGCGATAGGTATATCTGCGTCACCTCATCGGCAGCAATCTGGCCAGTATTTTTTATTTCAAATGAGCAAGTGACAAACTTGTCGGAAGTCGATGCTTCCTTGGCAATCTGCAGGTTCTGATAGTCAAATGTAGTATAGGTCAGTCCGTAACCGAATGGCCATTGTATACGGTTATCTTTCTCAGCAGTGTAGTTATAACAGATTGGCTCATAGATTTCTTCCTTCGGATAGCTTACCGACAGCTTGCCAGATGGAGATACTTTACCATAAAGGATATCTGCAATGGCATTGCCTCCCTCCTCACCAGGATACCATGCTTGAATGACAGCTGCACAACGTTCTGCAATACCTGATATAACCTGCGCACGACCACCGAATACTATGAGCACAACCGGTTTACCTGTTGCCAGTAGCGCTTCTACGTACTGCTCCTGCTTACCTGGTAAACGGAGTCCTTTTCTGTCCCTGTTCTCACCGCATAGCATTATATTCTCACCAACAGCAGCAATGATAACATCACTCTGGCGAGCCATTGCAAGAGCCTCATCCTTATCGGCTTTCTCACCAGAGTCAACCTTACGGTGCAGGAGTTCATACCCCCAAGCACGCTTGTCACCATCCTCCATATACTTTGTTTCTATTTCCTCTGTCCAGTCACATCCACGACTATACATGATATTGACATTCTCTGGTTTATGGCTCTTCATTCCTTCCAACAATGTCACTATATCCGGATGCTCCAAATCATCGGTCTTCATCTTCCAGAAATATGTCATACTCGGAAAGGTATAGTCGCCACACATAGCCCACATAGAGTTGGCATTAGGGCCAGTTACCAGTATATTCCTAGTTAGCTGCTTACCGTTTACTTTTAGAGGGAGGATACCATTGTTTTCTAATAAGACAACGGATTGTGACGCAATATCATACGCTGTCTGACGCTCTTCCGGTCTGTCAAACTCTATTTTCTCCTTGCTATAAAGATACGGATTCTTATCCAATAGGCCCGCGCGACATTTATGACGCAATACATTCTTCACTGCACATTCAAACGTTTCTTGCTTAACCAGTCCCTTGTCAATCGCTTCTTGCAGATATTTGTAGTTCGCACCGACAGGAAAGTCCACATCATTACCAGCATTAATGGCGGCTGCAGCTTTAAGTACAGGGTCCTTAATATCGGGAAGCTGATCTATTGCTGTATAGTCACTTACTACCATTCCATCGAAAGCGAGGTAGTCGCGAAGGATATCCCGAAGGATATAGCTGTTGGCAACGCAGTTTTCTTTCTTTCCACCAGCAGCCACAGCGTGATAGCCTGGCATAACAACCTTGCTTCCTGCCACACGAATCATCGCTTCATGAGGAAGAAGAATTTCTTCCAATAGCTCTTTCTCATCAGCATTGCCACCACCACCATAACCGAGGTAATGCTTCGAACAAGCTCCAACACCCTTTTTCAAATCATCTTGCTGTAGTCCACGTACAAAGGCAACGCCCATGGCTGCTGACAGATAGGCATCTTCACCATACGACTCTTCAAGACGATTGAAACTGGGCGTTCGACATACGTCAACCATCGGTGACAGGGCAAGTATACCGCCCATCATCCGTAAGTCTGTACTCGTCTGACGGGTTTTAAGTGCTGCCAAATCTATATTGAACGAGCAAGCCTGACCAATCTGCTGCGGATAGATTGTTGCTCCACGGGTATTGATGCCTGACAGCACCTCCTCATGGAATAACGCAGGAATACCATTGGGAGTATTGTTGATTATCCAGTCTTGTACAGCTGACACAAGGTCACGTAGCTGATTAGGATCTCTTGGCTGCTGCATCGCAAACTGTGAAAAATGACCGATACCGTAGGGTATCTTCTCGCGGCATTTTGCTGTGTCTAACTGTCCGTTCTCATTGAGGAGATCATCCATATACATACTTTGCAACTGTGCAATACGCTCCTCCTGCGACATACTGTCATAGAGACGATTAACCTTTTGTTCTGTGTCGACGGCTGAATGGCAGCCAGCTAAAAGTACTGTCATACCGAGAAAAAATATTTTCTTCATTGGTTTTTAGTATTTATATATTAATAATGTATAGTGCAAAGTTATATTCCAACCATTTCGTTAAATTACATTTTCCTGTTAAAAATAGTTTGATAACTATCAGTTTTTAGTTTTCAAACCTTTTCTGTATGCGTTCAAACCTATATAAATATGAACAAGAGTACTTTTGCAACCAGAAAAAACATTAATAACAATAACACATTTTAATCAACTAAACAATTATGAAGAAGATTTTTACTCTGTTGATGCTTAGCATCTTTACCTTAAGTGATGTAAACGCCGAAGAGGAAGTACTGTGGGAAGGCGACTTCTACGTAACATGGGCAAACGGATATGACGCAAGCCACAAAGAATGGGGCGGCTATAATGCGGATCCATCGCTTAACCAAGATATTAGCTACCATTTCACCGCAGGAACAAAAATTAATGTATATCTTACTACTAACGATATGACAGATGGTGATAACGTATATCACAAATGTCAGTTTGACAATTGGGATTGGGAACAGCTTCCAGGAATAACTCCTAATCCAGTGGAATTCAGCACCGATACAAAATGCACTTTTGTAGTAACTGAAGAACTGGCGACAGCCGTTGCTGCAAAGGGCTTCCGCATCCATGGTCATGGTTTCAACGTAGTAAAGGTTACGAAAGGTGAATCAGAAGAAGAGGAAGTTATCGCTGACCTCGATCCCGTCTTGCTCTGGGAAGGTGATTGGGCTACAATTGACAACTGGGGTGCAAGCACATTAGTATTGATAAGTGACAATGAAGCGTTCAATATCTTTGCAGAGACACTCACTACAGCATGCAATATCTATCTCCTCGTAGATAACGTAGAAAGTGGAAATGATCTTCGTCTCTCGGGTATGTGGGGAGAATGGAGTGATACCACCTATCCTTTTGATGGTTACAACCACATGAATGCAATAGACGGTGACAATGTCGTTAAGATTGCACTGACACAAGATTTCGTTACCAGCGCATTCATCAACCAAGGCGGTATTGCTTTCTGGGGCAATGGTGGTTTTAGAATTAAGGCTATCGCAACCACTAAGACCGCTCTTCTTGAGAACACCACAGGAATACAGCACATTGACAACAACACAAATCCTACTGTCAATCGTCAGCACAAAATGTTTAACCTAAATGGTCAACGTGTGGAGGGTAACTACAAAGGCATCGTCATTATTGACGGAAAGAAAGTGTATTTAGCACGATGAAATCGTAAATAACATACAAAAAATCTAATTAGTAACAGAGATTTGGTAAAGTATGAATTCTGACATAAAAAGGTTTGAAAACTAATATTTATAGCATTCAAACCTTTTTTGAATGTCATCAAACCAACCTTACCATGTTTCTGCGATAATTTTGCAGACAGCAATAACACTAATCAAATTATTATAACCTAAAACTGACAAACAATGAAGAAAAGAAAAATGCTTCTCTGCCTGCTTAGTGCAGGTATGTTGTGCATGCCAATGATAGCAGGTGCTGCTGCAGGACCTGCTAATCAGGTAGTAGCAGGTCCTGACGACCAGACTATTACCGGTAATGTACAAGACAGTGATGGACCACTGATTGGTGCCACAGTAAAGGTTGTCGGCACATCACAGGGTACCGTAACTGACATTGATGGTAATTTCAGTATTGACTGCAAACCTGGCGACATACTGGAGGTTAGCTACGTGGGGTACACTTCACAACAGGTGAAGGCTACTAATGGCATGATTGTTACCCTCGGTGAGGACAAGACTATGCTCAGTGAAGTTGTTGTTACCGCCCTCGGTATCAAACGTGAGCGCAAGGCACTGGGTTATGGCGTATCAGAAGTAAAGGGTGAGGAACTGACGAAGGCTAAAGAAACCAATGTCATCAACTCTCTTTCTGGTAAGGTCGCCGGTCTTATTGTTCAAAACACTGCCGGTGGTGCCTCTGGTTCCACTCGCGTGCTTCTGCGTGGTAACACGGAAATAGCTGGTAACAACCAACCTCTGTACGTGATTGACGGTGTGCCATTGGACAATACTAATTTCGGTAGTGCAAACGAAGCTGGTGGCTATGACCTTGGTGACGGTATCTCTGCCATCAATCCTGATGACATCGAGAATATGACCGTATTGAAGGGTCCTGCAGCATCTGCTTTGTATGGTAGCCGTGCTTCTCATGGTGTAATTCTCATCACCACAAAGAAAGCAGAGAAGGACAAGATATCTGTTGAGTATAACGGTTCATTCACCATCGACAGCCAACTGGCTAAGTGGAGTGACATACAGCAGGTCTATGGTATGGGATACGGTGGCAAGCTGCCGACTTCAAGTACTTCCGGTACAAACTCCAGCTGGGGTCCGAAAGCTGACGGTTTCATCTTTAAGTACTTCGATGGTGAAGAGCGAGAATTCAAGATGTATCCTAACAATGCCAACGGTTTCTTCCGCACTGGTTTCACAACACAGAACACCGCTATCCTCTCAGTAAACTCAGGTAAGACAGGTATGCGTTTCTCTATGACAGATATGCGCAACCGTGACATCCTGCCTAATGCAAATATGAGCCGTGACAACTTCAATCTGCGCGTAAACACCTCTGCAGGACCAGTGGACTTCGACTTCACAGCCAACTACACTCGTGAGTATGTGAAGAACCGCCCAGCACTCGGTGACTCCCAGAGCAATGTTGGAAAGAACCTCATGACGCTGGCTGGTACTTATAATCAAGAGTGGCTAAAGCATTATGAGAACGAAGACGGTACCTATGCTAACTGGAACGGTAACGACCAGTATAACAAAAACCCATATTGGGATCTGTATAAGAACAAGAACACCTCTAAAAAGGACGTGTTCCGTCTGACTGGTAAGGCCATCTATAATATTACTGAACACTTCAAGTTACAGGGAACAGTTGGTACAGATATCAACAATATGACATTTGATGACTTCCAAGCTAAGACTACTCCTGGTATACCCGAAGGAAAGCTCACCAAGCAGATATTCCACAACCGCACTTTGAATGCTGAGTTGTTGGCACTGTATAACAATACATTCGGTGACTTTGATGTCAACGCTACCATGGGTGGTAACATCTTCAAAGTGAACAACAGTACCACTACCAATGTCGGTAAGGATCAGATGATAGACAATATCATCAGCATCATGAACTATCAGGAGAAGAGCATCACTGAGGATATGTACAAAAAGCAGATTAACTCTCTTTATGCAAGTGCCAGTGTGGGTTATCTCCACACATACTTCTTGGAGGGTACTCTACGTGGTGACAAGTCATCTACTCTGCCTACTAATAATAATGTATATGTTTACCCATCCGTATCTGGTAGCATGGTATTCTCAGAGTTCATCAAGAACAAGAGCATCATCAACTATGGTAAGGTACGTGCTTCATGGGCAAAAGTTGGTAGCGATACAGACCCTTATCAGTTGCAGCTCAACTACACTACGACCAAAGACAGCTATGCCGGTCACAGCGTAGGACTTATCAATAACTCTGTTCAGCCAAACAAAGATCTTAAGCCTACTATGACATCCTCTTATGAACTCGGTTTGGAAATGAAATTCTTCCGTAATCGCTTGAGTCTGGATGTAACATACTACGACCAGAATTCTAAGAACCAGATTATACGTCTGGCATCAACAACAACATCTGGCTATGCATATCGTCTTATCAATGCCGGTAAAATCCAGAACAGAGGTATTGAAATTGCTTTGAACGGTCGTGTATTCTCATACAAAGACTTCGCATGGGATGCTGGTGTTAACTTCTCTAAGAACAGCAATAAGGTAAAGTCACTTGTTGACGGCATGGACTATTTCGAGCTGGCTAATGCATCATGGTGCGGTGTCAGCGTAGGTGCCAAGGTCGGTGAAGACTATGGTGCTATCCGTGGTAAGGACTTCAAGCGTACCCCAGACGGTGACGTTATCATCGATGCTAACAGTGGTCTGCCAATGGTTGACGATGAGATTAAGACCATTGGTAACTCTACATGGGACTGGACAGGTGGTTTCTACACCACGTTCACATACAAGAACCTGCGTCTCTCCGCAGCCTTCGACGTAAAGGTTGGTGCTGACCTCTACTCTATGTCTATGAATTCAGCATATAAGACCGGTAAGGCTAAGGGGACTCTCGAAGGTCGTGAAGAATGGTATGCTTCTGAGGAAGCTCGCGAAGCTGCTGGCATGAGTGACAAAGAGTGGCGAGAAGCTGGCAACTGCAGAGGTTATGTAGCAAAGGGTGTGATAGACAATGGCGACGGTACATATCGTCAGAATGATATCCCTGTCAACCCGGAAACCTATTGGAAGGCTGTTGCAAATAATGTACAGAGTGCATTCGTTTATGACAACTCATACGTGAAATGTCGTGAGATAACATTAGGCTACAACTTCCCAGAGAAGATGTTAGGCAAATATGTAAAGGCACTCACCGTTTCCTTCGTAGCACGTAACCCGTTCATTGTATGGAAGAACATTCCTAACATTGACCCAGACTCTAACTACAACACCTCTGGTCTCGGATTGGAGTATGGCTCACTGCCATCACGCCGCAGCTACGGTATCAATGTTAACGTCAAATTCTAATTAAAGGAGGAAGAAAACTATGATTATCAAGAATATGAAAAAAATCTTAGCTGCTTGTTTTGTTTGTTGCTTTACCGCAGCAGCCCTCACCTCCTGCAGCGATGACTATATGGAAGACCTGAACACCGACACGACAAAGGCTGCTTCCATTGATCCCAATGCACAGTTGACCACATCACTGCTGCAGACATACGGTGACTTCAGTCTTATGGACACCTATCGTAACTATATCACTGGCTTTACACAGCACCTCGCTGGTGGCTGGAATGTCACTAACTACGCTGGTGCCAATCACTTTGAGAACGATATCGCACGCCGTATCTGGGACCGCTACTATGAGATTGCTATTAAGAACCTTGTTGACGCTATCCACAACTCTGAGGAGAAGCCAAATGTGAATGCAGTATTGCGTATCCATCGTGTTTACCTCACGTCAGTACTTGCCGACACCTATGGTGACGTGCCTTGCACTGAAGCAGGTCTTGGGTATATCTCTGGTATCTCTAATCCTAAGTACGATACCGTAGAAGATATCTACAACTGGTTCTTCACGGAACTTGATGCATGCGAGCAGCAACTTGGTACTGGTACAGACAATGTGTCTGGCGACGTGACAAGTATGAGTGGTGATATCGCAAAATGGAAGAAGTATGCTAACTCTCTTCGTATGCGTTTCGCAATGCGTATCTCTGAAGTTGCTCCAGAGAAGGCACAACAGGAGTTCGAGAAAGCCATGAATGGCGGTTATATTGCATCTGCTGATGATGATGCATACATCGTTTATTCCGACTCTCCTTATGCCTATTATGAAGGTGCCAAAGATTACGACTTCCGTACCAATGCATTGTGCGAAATTTTCTACGGACAGGACCCGTCAGCACCGACAATGGTCTGCTCAACACTGTTCTATCAGTTGCAAAAGACAAATGACCCACGTCTCCATCGCATCTGCCGTTACTACTACAACATAAAGCGTAGTCAGGTAAAACCAGACAAGGAGCAGAACATTGACCTCACAGATGACGTGTTAGCATACTTTGCAAGCGCAGGAAGAGATGAGATGCCTTGCAATCCTGGTGCAGCATGGTATGACAACTGGATTGATGTTATCACAAAAGAGAATATTCCAACATTGGCAAAATGGGCTGCATTGGATGCTAACACATACGACAATAGTGACTACCGTGCACGTGCTACTCGTCCGTGTCTGAATATCGACTTTGAGATGCCTAACTGTCCTGGTATTCTTATGACATCAGCTGAGGTACAATTCCTCCTGGCTGAGGCCAAAATCAAGGGATGGAATGTAAATGGCGATGCTGAGAGCCATTATGAGGCAGGTGTGCGTGCTGCTATGGAGATGCTCAACAATCATTACCTCACATCCAACAAGATTTCCGAGCAGGAAATTACCGATTTCATCAATAGCAATCGTCTTGGTGTTAATCCTAAGGAAACCATCAACACACAGGCATGGATTCTCCATATGATGAACCCTGCTGAAGCATGGGCTAATATGCGTCGTTCTGATTATCCAGCCATCTTGGACAGAACTCGTCTGAAGACCTTCCCTGGTGACGGCTTTGTTTATGATGACAAAGATGGTCTCTCAATGCCAAACCGTCTGAGATATCCTGAACTGGAAGGAGATTATAACAGCATCAACTACAATGCAGCTATTGAGCGCATGGGCGGAAAAGACAACTGGCATACTCGCCTCTGGTGGGACACCAGAAACATTAACGTTCAGGCAGAGTATTCACAGCCATATGGTAAGGATAACTTCGGCTATGGTAATTATTAAATAACGGATTAAAGCATATAACAACATGAATAACAATATGAAAAAATATCAACGTAAGAGCTGGCAGGCTTTGACCATGATTTTTGCCATGTGTCTTGCACTCGTAGGTGCAGCATCCTTGTCAGCTTGTTCCGATGATGATCCACACTTCACTGTATCAGAGGATGACTATCCACGAATCCTGAATACAGACCTGTCGGATAAGACCTTTGACCGTAAGACTCCACTGCAGATGGAGATTAAGGTCACTCCTATACAATATACTACTGTCACTTGGTTGCTGAATGATGTTCAGATAGCAGAAGGTTCTACCATTAACCAGCTCCTGCCGGTTGGTGATCACGTACTGAAAATTGTTGCCACAACAACTAAAGGTAAGAGCACATGGCGTACTATTAACGTTGTCGTAACACCAGCTGAGGGCGATCCTATTCTGGCAAGCGATGCTAAGTCACGTTGGCTCACTGTTGGTACGACTAAGAAAATCGCCTGTGAGAATGTTACGAGTGTGGCAAAGGTATTCATTGGTGATGTAGAAGCTACCAATGTGTCTTACGCAAATAATCAGATTACATTTGACGTTCCAGCTATGCCTGAGGGAGAGTACCTTCTTGACATCGTAGATGCAGAAGGAACACGTTTTGGATGTGGTTTATTCACTGTCAGCAACGACCCGTATGTTGACCCAGGTATTAAGGAAACAGTACTCTGGGAAGGCGATACTGACATCAATTGGGGTAGTAGCAATGTAACCATCTCTAAAGAAACATTTGAGAATATTCCAGTTGGTGCTACAATACAAGTGTATTATGAACCTGTTGATATGGTGGAAGGTTATCACGCTTTACGTATCACCACGCCTTGGTGGGGTGACTATCCAGAAGATGATGTTCAGACTCAGTTCGACCTTACCGCCGATACTCCAAATCCATTCGAATTTACCTACACTGATACTCGCAAAGCTCTTGTTGACGAACGTGGAGGTATGCTATTTGTAGGTTATGGCTATAAGCTCAAGAAAGTAGTTGCTTTAGTTTACCTACACTGATGCTCGCAAAGCTCTTGTTGACGAGCGAGGAGGTATGCTGATTGTAGGTTATGGCTATAAAGTTACTCGCGTAACATACGAATAAGATTATTCAAATCTACTATAAATAAAAGACTATTCGGCGTCATCTGCCGAATAGTCTTTTGTTTCTAACTCATATTGTAACGCCTCCAACTGTCGAAGCGTCATGCGTTCTACACGGTACTCTATCTCTCGGATTAACTCCTCACGACGATAATCATCAATACTCATCCTCGTTGAATAAGAAGTCCTCCTTTGTGGGATAATCGGGCCATATATCCTCAATACTCTCGTACACATCACCCTCATCTTCTATCTCTTGCAGGTTCTCTAACACCTCCAAGGGAGCACCCGATCTGATAGCATAGTCTATGAGCTCTTCCTTGGTTGCTGGCCATGGTGCATCTTCCAGTTTAGATGCTAATTCAAGTGTCCAATACATATTCTATTTTCTTTACGTTTTTAATTTTGTGCAAAAGTAATAAAATATATCTGATAAACAAATATTGAGCCATAAAAAATGATAGGCACTAAAAATTAATCCTATACGTTTGCTTATAACGTTTCCTGTCAAAAAATACTATTCCACAATAGTATAGGTCAAACGAAACACCAGCTAACTCATTATTAACAATCATATTCCATCGCTTTCTTGCGGTTTCATCGGCATTAATATCTTCAACAATAAGCAACGAATCTTCTTTTATCCTATTATATATATCTACAATCCTATCATTGTCTGAATCCTTAACAGAAATAATAATCATTTCAGTAGAAGTACCAAACGTAACATCTTTACATGCTGCTTTAAGATAGTCGTGATAGCCTGTACTCTCTATCACCTTAGGCTGTTTCCAATTTGCTATTCTAAAGTATAACCTTCCTAATTTCCTTCTCAGCCAGTCATCATCCTTACCTAATCGTGAGTAAGCATAGTATTTCCAATGTTCATTAATGACATAACGAACAAAAGAGTAGTCAATAGGTGACTGTATGCCAAATCCACGCGTATAACGCCAGCGTAGCAGCCATACCCATAAAGATTTGATTTTGCTTTTCACAAGCACAAAGATAGTGCTTTAATTCCTATAATAGAAATAAACAACCGTTTTTTT
>JAFZVR010000075.1 GCA_017617725.1 Prevotella sp. | reverse complement strand
CGTAAGGGTGCCCGCTTCGTTCGTTTCTGCGACGCCTTCAATATTCCTATCGTATCGCTCGTCGACGTTCCTGGATTCTTGCCTGGAACAGGTCAGGAGTACAACGCTGTCATTCTGCACGGTGCACAGCTGCTCTATGCTTACGGAGAGGCCACAGTGCCCAAGATCACCGTTACCCTGCGTAAGTCGTATGGTGGTTCACACATTGTGATGGGCTCGAAGCAGCTCCACACCGACCTGAACTATGCATGGCCTTCTGCTGAGATTGCAGTGATGGGTGCTTCAGGTGCTGCCGCTGTGCTGTACGCTAAGGAAGCCAAGGCTAAGAAAGAAGCTGGTGAGGACGTAAAGGCATTCATCGCTGAAAAGGAAGAGGAGTACAACGATCTCTTCGCTAATCCTTATCAGGCTGCTAAGTATGGCTACATTGACGATGTGATTGAACCGCGTAATACGCGTTTCCGCATCTGTCGTGCTCTGGCTCAGCTCGCTACCAAGCGTGACGCCCTGCCCGCTAAGAAGCATGGTAACATTCCTATGTAAAAACTATCTGCGTATGAAGAACGAAGTTTATGCCGCCATTGCTATGGCACTTTACGAGTTCAAGGGCAACAACGTCCACGATAAGGAGCCCGGCATCATTACGATTGCCGAGAAGCAGACCCAGTGGAACGGCTATGCCCTCACTATGACAGAACATCCTTAAAACAGACCGAGCATGAAGAAAGAATATAAGTACACCATCAATGGCAACAAGTATGAGGTCGCCATTGGTGATATCGTAGAGAATGAAGTGACCGTCACCGTTAATGGTGAAGAGTACAAGGTTGAAATGGAGCCGGAACCCGAAGAGGAGAAGAAAGTCGTGGTTCGTCCAGCAGCTGCTCAAGCTAGTCAGTCAAGTGATGCTAGTGAGACCAGCTCTGCAAATGTCAACACCAACAATGCCGTTAAAGCTCCACTTCCCGGTGTCATTACCTCTATCGAGGTGGCTGTCGGTGATGAGGTGAAAGCCGGCGACACACTACTGGTATTGGAAGCTATGAAAATGGCCAACAATATCGAGGCAGAAAAGGATGGTAAGGTAACTGCCATCTGTGTACAACCTGGTCAGAGTGTCATGGAAGACGATGCATTGGTTGTAATCGAGTAGAATCTTTCATATTCAACAACAAAGCCGCCCAGAAATGAGCGGCTTTATTGTTATCTTTAGGCGAAACGGGCTTTTTTATACTTTGTTCCCCTCTTTGGGAAAGACCACTGTGGGTTTGAATTCCTTAGCCTCCTCAAAGTCCATCAGCGCATAGGAAATGATGATGACGACATCGCCCACTTGTACCCTACGCGCTGCAGCACCATTCAGGCAGACACACCCCGAACCACGTTCTCCTTTTATAATATAAGTCTCGAAACGCTCACCATTATTATTGTCGAGCACCTGCACCTTCTCACCGGCAATCATGTTGGCAGCATCCATCAAATCCTCGTCGATGGTAATGCTACCCATATAGTTCAAGTTAGCCTCTGTCACCGTTACACAGTGCAGCTTTGACTTCATGACTTCTATCATCATACTTCCTTATATTTTATGTGGTCAATGAGTCGGATGGGGGTTTTACCGCAATAAACGGTAATACAGCCCACGACATATGGTGTGTCGTCCCAATTTTCAATATCCTGCAATGTATTGCCGTCAACAATACTGAAATACTCGACGTCAAGACCGTCGACAGCATTGATGTCGGCAACAACCTTATCGTGAGTTTCCTGCACAGTATGCTTTTTGGCATACGTCAGACTGCTTTTCAGCGCCTTGTAGATGGTCGGGGCGATAGCACGTTCCTCTTTCGACAGCAAGGTATTACGTGAACTGCGAGCCAGTCCGTCAGCATCACGGACGATTTCACATTCTACAATCTGCACGTTGATACCCAGATGGCGGACCATAGCCTTCACAACGGCAATCTGCTGCCAATCCTTTTCTCCAAAATACGCACGCTGCGGCTTGACGATATAAAACAGACGACTTACCACCTGGCAGACACCATTGAAATGTCCTGGGCGGTGTGCTCCTTCCATCACGGTCGATACAGGAGGATACTCAAACTGACGTGTGTCAGGCGTGGGATACATCTCTTCCACTGACGGAGCTAACACATAGTCTGCACCACACTCCTCCAACAGCTGACAGTCAGCCTCCAGCGTTCTGGGATAGTTCTTCAAATCGTTCTTGTCATTAAACTGTGTGGGGTTCACGAACACCGATACGACAGTCACGGCATTCTCCTTCACACTACGGCGCACCAACGAGGCATGTCCCTCATGAAGTGCTCCCATGGTCGGAACAAGTCCAATCTCTTTTCCTTGCTTGCGATCCTCAAAAAGTTGGTTCTGAAGATCCACAATTTTATTGAATACTTTCATTGTCTTTTCTATGCTTATCTCTGAAATCGGGTGCAAAATAACAACATTTTTACCAAATAAGGAAAAAATAACGTAAAAATATGCCAAATTTGAGGCTAAAAAT
>JAFZVR010000074.1 GCA_017617725.1 Prevotella sp. | reverse complement strand
CTTCACTCTTCACTCTTAAAACCCGGTGGCATCTTCGTTCTGGAGCATGGTAAAGACTACGACTTCTCTGGACATCCACACTTTGTAGAGCACCGTCAGTATGGCAGTGTGAATTTCTCTTTGTTCAGATAGAAGCGCTGATGGTTGGGAGCTCTCTTATCATAGCAATGGGGCAAGAAGGCGTACTACTGACTCCCATAGTCGTTTGACGAAAGGACGGTTCTGCATATCTGCAATATCATCGAGAAGAATGCTTTGTGCCAGGTCATCAAGGAAAACCTGTTTTATCTCCGTGGCAATCTTCCCATCGTAGATAAACATATTCGCTTCGAAATTATTCTCAAAGCTACGGAAGTCGATATTAGCAGAACCGACGGATGCCAGTGCGTCATCACATACCAACAGCTTTGAGTGAATGAAACGGGGTTTATAGAAATACACCTTCACTCCAGCCTCTATTGTTGCCATCACATAGGAGCGTGACGCCCATTCCAATAGACGGGAGTCATTTTTCATAGGTATCACCAAACGTACGTCCACACCTGCCACAGCTGCCGCACGCATAGCGAAAAGCACTGACTCGGTAGGTAGGAAATACGGTGTCTCCATATAGACATAACGCTGTGCCTCAAGGAGGATTTTCACATAACCCTGCTCTATCTCCGGCCATGGACTTGTGGGACTGCTGGTAACAACCTGCATGAGCCCCCCCTCAAAACCTCCCCCCATAGGGGAGGCTTTCATACTTGCTGTGGAGCTTTGAACACTCCCTCCACTTGGGGGGAGCTGGAGGGGGGCTCCATAGTACTCTTTCCCATTGATGAGTGTGCGGTCGACAAAATACCAGTCAACAAGGAATGCCCGTTGAAGGTCATTGACAACAGATCCGACGACCTTCAGATGGGTATCGCGCCAACTGAGATAGCGCTCTGCAATATTCATTCCTCCTATGAACCCGATACTTCCGTCAATAACACATATCTTACGATGGTTCCGATAGTTCACCTTACTGGTGAAGGCTGGGAATTTCACAGGCATGAACGAGTGTACTTCTATGCCACCTTCACGCAATTGTTCAAAGAAGGAGGACTTTACCTTCCAGCATCCCACATCATCATAGAGCAATCGTACCTCAACGCCCTGCTGTGCTTTACTGATCAATGCTTCTACGACACGCCTTCCTACGGTATCATCCTCAATGATGTATGTCAGCAGATGGATATGGTGCCGTGCCTGCATTATGGCAACATGTAGAGCATCGAAGAAAGAACCTCCGTCGGTATATACCTCCACTGCATTGTTCTGGAATGGCAGTGCCATACTCTGACCATTGAATAGCGACACTAATGAGCGATAGCGTTCAGGCACCTCGAACTCCTTCTGATCAACAAACTCAAGCATTGAACGCTGTGACAACTGGTCGAGGCTACGTTGTGATATGATATGTTCCCGACGTGTATTCTGTCCGAAAAAGAAATAGAGGATAATACCTATTATCGGCACGAAAAACAATACCAACATCCACGCCATCGTCTTTGCCGGTGGACGGTTATCCATCAGCACTGCCAACATCGCACCAATAATGATGACAAAGTAGATGAGTATTATCAGCCAGGAAACCATTGGAGGGGGGGGAAATTAAGAATTAAGAGTGAAGAGTGAATAATTATGAATTATGAATTGTGAATTATGAATTAATAATGATGTCATTACCAAGGCGTTTCGCCAAGAGGTTACGAATCTCCTGCATGCGCTTTATCTCTGCCATAGTCTTCATCATCGCCTCCACATTATCATTCATTGTTGCAACCTGTCGGCGAAGCTGTTTCAACTGGTTTTCCACATAGTCCATACGGAAGTCAAGCACTAAGTGCATCACACGGTCACGTAGTCCGTTCTCACGTTCTTTGAGTTTGAGGCTATCGGCCAACTGCACCTTGTCAACACACATGGCAACAGCCAGCTTACTAATCTCCATATCTTCATGATGCAGGAAATAGTCTTCGGCCTTGAACGTTGGATCTGTGCTATGCTCAGCTGCTTCGTTGAGGATACGCTCATAGAGTGGATATGATAATGTCAGATTGTCAAGATCGAGGTCGTACTTTATATACTGTGCCACCGTGAGATTGATTATCTCCCCCGTAGCCTCATTTTTCACATTCCTGATAATCTGTTCTTCACCGTGACGGATAATGACTTGAATGAGGAGAGACTCTATACGTGGAGGGTCGAGAGTCAAGGGTCGAGAGTCGAGGGTCGCATTCGAAGTATTCGGAGTATTTGGAGTATTTGGAGTGTTCTGGGGACTTGGACTCTCTTGACTATCTTGATTATCTCGACTCTCCACCCTCGACTCTCGACTATCATAAATCATCTTATTCATCGTAGCGATGAGCGTCTTCTCCGACATCCCCGTGCGCATGGCACACTCATGAATATAGGTGTCACGCAGAATCTGATTACGAATAACAGAGATGCTCTTCACCACAGAGTTTACGGCTTCTGAGCGCTTCACCGGGTCTGTCTGCCCCAGCATCAGATGCTGTATCTTAAAGACGATAAAGTCTGTTTGATGATCGTGGATATACTGACGAAAATCGGCTGCTGTATGCTTACGGGCAAAGGAGTCAGGATCGTCACCGTCAGGCAACAGCAAGACCTTTACATTCATACCCTCCGAGAGAAGCATATCCGTACCACGCATAGCAGCATGAATACCTGCCTCATCACCGTCATAGAGTAACACGATATTGTTTGTGAAACGATGGAGCGTACGAATCTGGTGATAGCTCAATGCCGTTCCGGAATTGGCTACCACATTCTCTATGCCACATTGGTGCATGGCGATGACATCCGTGTAGCCCTCCACCATATATACGCAGTCTTCCTTTGCTATAGCACGCTTGGCCTGATAGATACCATAGAGCTCGCGTTCCTTATGGAATATATCCGAATCGGGAGAGTTGACATATTTCTGCTGAATACCCTTTGTGGCGGCATCAAGTTTCCTACCGCCGAATGCCACAGTCTTACCACTCAAGCCTATCCACGGAAAGATGACACGACCACGATAGCGGTCAACACATCCACTGTCCTCACGCTCATAGCACAGCCCCGTCTTCAACAGAAACTCCTCTTTGAAGCCTGCACCCTTGGCAGCATCAGCCATTCCGCTGCGCTGATTAGTGCAGTATCCTAACTGGAACTTCTCGATAATATCATCACGGACACCACGACTGCGGAAATACTGCATACCGTAGGTCTTTCCATCGTCAGTATTCTTCAGAGTATCGTGGAAATACTTTGCTGCCCACTCATTGACAATAAACATAGACTCGCGCTCACTCTCCGCCTGTCGCTCTTCATTGGTCAATTCACGCTCACGGATCTCGATGTGGTATTTATTTGCCAACCAACGCAAAGCCTCGGGATAGCTCATCTGTTCGTGCTCCATGATAAAGCCTACCGGCGTACCACCCTTACCACAGGAGAAGCACTTACAGATATTACGTGATGGCGACACATAGAACGACGGTGTAGAGTCGTCATGGAAAGGACACAAACCCTTATAGCTGGCACCGCTCTTACGCAACGTCACAAATTCAGACACTACATCCACGATATTTGCAGCGTCCATAATACGGTCTATTGTTTGTCTGTCAATCATAGTGGTAGCAAAAGTAATATTTAACAATCGAAATACCAAGAATATTCTGCACAATTACTTGTTTCTGTGCACAAGACGGTTGATTTTGTGCAGTTTATTTGGCTGTGTGCGTTAAAAACTATACCTTTGCAGCGCTTTTTAGAATAGACATTATTAATAATATATTTATGGCTTTAAAAATTGTTGTGCTTGCAAAGCAAGTACCCGACACAAGAAATGTGGGAAAAGACGCCATGACAGCCGAAGGAACTGTCAACCGTTCTGCTCTTCCCGCAATCTTCAATCCTGAAGATTTGAATGCCTTGGAGCAAGCTCTTCGCTTGAAAGAGCAGCATCCTGGCTCAACAGTAGGAATCCTCACCATGGGTCCTCCACGTGCTGGTGAGATTATCCGTCAAGGACTCTATCGTGGTGCAGATACAGGCTGGTTGCTTACCGACCGTCTGTTTGCCGGAGCTGACACGCTGGCTACATCCTATGCATTGGCAACAGCTATCAAGAAGATTGGTGATGTGGACATCGTCATCGGTGGTCGTCAGGCTATTGATGGTGACACAGCACAGGTAGGTCCACAGGTGGCTCAGAAACTGGGTCTCAATCAGGTGACATACGTGGAAGAGGTTCAAGGTGTTCAAGAGGTTCAAGGAGTGAAGAAGGTAACCGTTAAACGTGTTATCGACGGTGGTGTGGAGACTGTAGAAGCTCCTCTACCAGTTGTCATTACCGTCAACGGTAGTGCTGCCCCCTGTCGTCCACAGAACGCCAAGCTGGTGATGAAGTACAAACGTGCCACTTGTCCTATGGAGCGTCCTGCTGAGGGTACTGCCTACGACTATTTGTATGACGAGCGTCCTGAGCTGACACTGAACCAGTGGAGCGTTGCCGATGTTGACGGAGATGCATCACAGTGTGGTCTCAGCGGTTCTCCAACGAAGGTTAAGGCCGTTAAGAATATCGTGTTCCAGGCTAAGGAGTCGAAAACTTTGACGGCTTCTGATGCTGACGTTGAGGGAATGATCAAAGAGTTACTTGAAGAGAAAATCATTGGATAAAATGAATAACGTATTTGTATATTGCGAAATAGAAGGTACTCTGGTACAGGAAGTATCTCAGGAGTTGCTGACCAAAGGTCGCAAGCTCGCCAACCAGCTGAACGTTGAGCTGCATGCCATCGTTGCCGGCACAGACATCCGTGGTAAGGTAGAAGATCAGATTTTACCATACGGTGTTGACAAACTGTTTGTT
>JAFZVR010000073.1 GCA_017617725.1 Prevotella sp. | reverse complement strand
TGATATTCAACAAGTGCGACCTGCTCTCTGATGAGGAGTTGCATTATCAGGATATGGTGATGCAGATGTACGAGAACATAGGCTATCAGTGTTTTGCTATTTCTGCGCAGGATCGGACGAGTGTTGAGGACTTGCGGCCGCTGCTCGAAGGAAAGATAACGCTTTTCAGTGGTAATAGTGGCGTAGGTAAGTCCACACTCATCAACAGCTTAGTACCTGGAGTAAATCTTCGCACAAGCGATATTTCCGATGCACACAACACTGGTATGCATACCACAACCTTCTCTGAAATGATTAACCTCCCCCCATCTCCATCCGGACAGAGGGGGGCTGCAAACTTACCCATAGCTTCCCGGGAAGCTATGGAAGGGGGCTACATTATTGATACGCCTGGTATAAAGGGATTCGGTACTTTCGATATAGAGAAGGAGGAGCTGACGAGTTATTTCCGTGAGATATTCCAGTTCTCAAAAGACTGTCGATTCAGTAATTGTACACATACTCATGAGCCTGGTTGTGCTGTGTTGAAGGCTCTGGAAGAACATTATATAGCACAAAGTCGTTACAATTCTTATCTGTCCATGTTGGAGGATAAGGACGAAAATAAATATAGAGAAGCATACTAATGAAAAGAAAAATAGTACTAAGCGTAGTAATAACACTATTGTCGACCGTAGGTCAGAGTCGAGGGGTGATAGTCGAGGATCAAGGGTCGAAGACCGAGATTATAGAGTTGGCAGAAGATACCCTGACTATTAGCACCCAATCCTCAACATCCAACATCCAACACTCAAATAAAGGTCATTGGGCTTTACAATTGGGTTTTAATTCCAGCACTTTACATCATCACGATCCTGATGTGAAGGAGATATGCCATACCTATGGTGTTAACTACTATGATGTACGTTTCAAATGGCGTGCCGAGATGAACACTACTAATCCGTATGATAGGGCAATGGGACGTCCGCATGTTTTGGTCGGTATCATGTATGCTGACTATAGCCGTCTGAAAATCTATCGTCCGGAGACGGGGTATCATTCGCATATAGAACAGATTATCACACCATATGCCGGTTTCCAGTTTGATGTCCTCCATGTTGGCAGATTTAAGATGAGTCTTGACGTTATTAACGGTATCGGCTATTGTCCGCATCCCTTTAATGATAATAAGAACACTGATCAGGAGATTATCGGTTCACAGTATTCTATCTTCGTAGGAGGTGCTGCACATATAGGCTATAGGATTTCTCCTAATTGGAGCATGTCGGCAGGTCTGGAGGTACGCCATTATAGCAATGGTACGCTTGACCGTCCAAACCTTGGTGCCAACACCTTTGGTGGTGGCGTAACACTGAGCTATGACTTTGTTCCACAGCCGGTGAAATATTCGAGGAGTGATTGGCATGAGGCTAGGAGCAAGAATGATGACCTCTATCCTCTCCGGAAGGAATTATACTTGGAAACCACGGCAGGTGTGGCATTGAAGGCACTCATCGACCGCTTCAATATCTATCATTCTTCACACAACCCTCTATATGGCTCTTTCACAACGATGGTTGCTCCTATGTGGCGCTATCACCGTTTGCATGCCTCCGGTATCGGTCTCGACTACACCTATGCAGACTATGTGTATAAGATTCATGAGTATGACAAGATGAACGATGTTGAGCAGCCGCACTACTCCCCTCATATCATGGGCTTAAGTGCGCGCCACGAGGTGTTTTATAAGCACATCTCTTTAGCTGTCGGTGTAGGATACTATCTGCACAAGAAGACAGGTAACAGCGCGAAGGAACATGAGAGCATGGTTTACCAGACTGTCGGCGCACGCTATTCACCTGCTTTTGCTAAAGAACGCCTGTTCATAGGTTATAATGTCAAGGCACATAGATTCTCAAAAGTTGACTGCGTACAACTCGTGCTGGGTTATCGCTTCCACCTGATATAATTATGAATATTGAGGAATTAAAGGATAAACGTATAGCAGTGCTACTGTCGGGAGGTGTCGACAGTAGTGTTGTCGTGTATGAGTTCGCCCAACTTGGACTGCATCCTGACTGCTTCTACATTAAGATAGGACCAGAGGAGGAAGAAGAGTGGGACTGTTCCTCAGAGGAAGATTTGGAGATGGCAACGGCTGTTGCTCATAGGTACGGTTGCAAGTTGGAAGTTGTGGACTGCCACAAAGAATACTGGGAGCAGGTGACACGTTATACTATGGAGAAGGTCAAGGCAGGGTTTACGCCTAACCCGGACGTGATGTGCAATCGTCTTATTAAGTTCGGAGCTTTCCATGAGAAGCGAGGACACGACTATGACCTCATTGCTACAGGCCATTATGCCCAGACTGAGATAGAAATGGTCGAGAGTCAAGGGTCTCAGGTCGAGTATAAATGGTTGACCACCAGTCCTGACCCAGTGAAAGACCAGACGGATTTCCTCGCACAGATATATGATTGGCAGCTGAAGAAAGCCATTTTCCCAATTGGTCATTATATGAAGGATGAAGTGCGTGAGATAGCCGAGCGCGAACACCTGGTCAATGCCAAGCGTAAGGATTCCCAAGGTATCTGCTTTCTGGGAAAGATTGACTATAACGACTATATTCGTCGGTATCTTGGCGAACATCCTGGCGATGTGATTGAGTTGGAGACAGGAAAGAAAATAGGTAAGCATAAAGGGTTGTGGTTTCACACCATCGGCCAACGCAAGGGCTTAGGCTTTGGTGGAGGTCCTTGGTTTGTGGTAAAGAAAGACGTAGAGAACAATATCCTTTATGTGGCTCACGGTTACGACCCCATGACGGCTTATAAGCAGGAGTTCCTCGTGCACGACTTCCACTTCCTGACACGACCGTTTCCGAAGTGCGATGGAGGTGCAAGGTACGAGATGACGTTCAAGATTCGACATACGGAGGATTATCTGTCAGGAACAATTGAGTCACTGGAAGATGGTTTGTACAAGGTGACTGCACGTGAACCAATCCATGGTGTGGCACCTGGACAATTCTGCGTGGTCTATGATGAGAATCATCACCGCTGTTATGGCAGTGGGGAGATAACTTATTAAGAAAAGTAGGTATTTATTTTGTTCTGCCCTCAGTTTTCACTACCTTTGCAGAAGACACATTAATATTTTAAAACATAACAACAATGAGTAACATTAAACTTGACATCACAAAGGCTGCTTGCTTCCTTGAGGCAGGTGCAGTAAAGGCGTTTGAACCACAGGTAAAGGCAGCGCAGGAAGCATTGGAGAATGGTACATGTCCTGGTAACGACTTCCTTGGATGGCTCCATCTTCCATCAGGTATTACGGAAGCTTTCCTTGATGAGGTGCAGGCTGTAGCAGACACTCTCCGTGAGAAGTGTGAAGCTGTTGTAGTAGCAGGAATCGGTGGTAGCTATCTCGGTGCACGTGCCGTTATTGAAGCTCTTGGTAACTCTTTCGCATGGCTCGTAGGCGACAAGAAAAATCCTACTATTCTCTTTGCTGGTAACAATATCGGTGAGGACTATCTTGCTGAGTTGACAGACTATCTGAAAGGCAAGAAGTTTGGTGTTATTAATATCTCTAAGTCGGGTACGACAACAGAGACAGCGCTTACCTTCCGCCTGTTGAAGAAACAGTGTGAAGAGCAGATGGGTAAGGATGAGGCAAAGAATGTCATCGTTGCCGTTACCGATGCAAAGCGTGGCGCTGCACGTACTTGTGCAGACAAAGAGGGATATAAGAGCTTCATTATTCCTGACAATGTCGGTGGCCGCTTCTCAGTATTGACTCCAGTAGGTCTTCTGCCTATAGCATGTGCCGGTTTCGATATCAAGGCATTGGTAAAAGGTGCTCAGGATATGGAGAAGGCATGTGGTAAGGATGTGCCATTCGAGGAGAATCTCGCAGCACAGTATGCAGCCGTACGCAATGGACTGTATCAGGCAGGCAAGAAGATTGAGATAATGGTAAACTATCAGCCTAAGCTTCACTTTGTTTCAGAGTGGTGGAAACAGCTCTATGGAGAGTCTGAGGGTAAGGACGGCAAGGGTATCTTCCCTGCTTCTGTAGATTTCACCACCGACCTGCATTCTATGGGTCAGTGGATTCAGGATGGTGAGCGTACAATCTTTGAGACCGTCATAAGCATTGAGAAACCAAACAGGACAATGCTCTTCCCAAGCGACGAGGAGAACCTCGATGGTCTGAACTTCCTCGCAGGCAAGCGTGTTGATGAGGTGAACAAGATGGCAGAGCTCGGTACTCGTCTGGCTCACGTCGATGGTGGTGTGCCAAACATTCGTATCAGCGTTCCAGAACTCAATGAGTACTATATCGGTCAACTCATCTACTTCTTCGAGATAGGCTGTGGCATCAGCGGTAACGTGCTTGGAGTAAACCCATTCAACCAGCCTGGTGTTGAGGCTTACAAGAAGAATATGTTTGCTCTGCTCAACAAGCCCGGCTATGAGGCGGAGAGCAAGGCTATCCAGGAGCGCCTGGCCAAAGAGTAAACGGTAAACGAAAATGATAGAAGCTATCAACAAATATCTTGAGAAGTACGGCTTTGAGCACTTTGAGCCCAAGGCCGTACTCTTTGATATGGATGGCGTGCTATACGACTCTATGCCTAACCATGCTATTGCATGGCAGCGAGCCATGAGCGATTTTTCAATCTGTATGACAGAAGCTGATGCTTATGCCACAGAAGGAGCACGTGGTATCGATACCATACAGAATATGGTGAAGAAGCAGAAGGGTACACTCATCACCCTTGACGAAGCACAAAAGATGTATGATGTCAAGACGCGTTACTTTCATGAGATGTCCACGCCCCGAATCTTTGATGGTGTGCAGGAAGTGATGCAGCTCTTACGCGCGCGTGATATTACAATCGGTGTGGTGACAGGCAGTGGTCAGCGACCACTCATCGACCGTCTGATGAAGGACTTCGGGCAATTTATTAAGGAGGAACATATCGTCACGGCATACGATGTGACGCGTGGCAAACCAGCTCCGGATCCATACCTGATGGGGTTGCAGAAATGCGGCAACCTACAGCCTTGGGAGGGGGTGGTAGTAGAGAATGCACCGTTAGGCGTGCGAGCAGGCGTTGCAGCACGTATCTTCACAATTGCTGTCAATAGCGGTCCCCTGCCTGACAGTGTACTTATTGATGCCGGTGCCGACATCGTGCTCAGTAGGATGACGGAGCTTCTTGGGATACTAAGGTAGGGGATAGCGTTCCTACGCAATCATAGGTTCTATCTGAATGAATCAGTAAGGAGCTTTATTTCTATCTGCGGAGAGATGCGCTCATAGAGAATATTATATACTGCATCAAGGATAGGCATATTGACATGCAGATGGCGGTTGATCTCCTTCATACACTTCGTACCGAAATATCCTTCGGCAATCATCTCCATCTCCATTTGTGCAGACTTGACGTTATACCCTTTACCAATCATGGTGCCGAATGTACGGTTACGCGAGAAGTTTGAGTAACCGGTGACAAGTTGGTCACCAAGATATGCCGAGTCGATGATGCTACGATTGAGCATCGGACGGATGGTTACGAGGAATCGTTGCATTTCCTGCATGGCATTACTTATGAGTACCGCTTGGAAGTTATCACCGTATTTCAGTCCGCTGCATATTCCGGAAGCTATGGCATATACATTCTTCAATACGGAGGAGTATTCTATTCCTATTACATCTGTGGATGTCTTTGTCTTGATGTAGTTAGATGAGATAACATCAGCAAAGGCACGAGCCTTTATTTCGTCCTCGCATCCAATGGTGAGGTAGCTCAGCCGTTCCATTGCAACTTCTTCAGCGTGGCTTGGTCCACCTATGCATGCAAGGTTCTCATACGGTACATCGTAAACCTGATGGAAATACTCTGAGCAACACAGGTTCTCATCGGG
>JAFZVR010000007.1 GCA_017617725.1 Prevotella sp. | reverse complement strand
CTATCAGCGTAAAGATGCGGAGCGGAAAATCGTGGACAACGATTAGTATCAGTAATTTCAAGGCAGCAAATCAAAGTGATGCCACATTCAAGTTCAATCCGAAGAATTGCCCAGGAGCTGAGATCATTGACCTGAGGTAAGGGCCGAGAGTAGAGTTATATATTAGCACATGAAATATTGGGAAATATACAGAACATTACGTCGTCATCTGAAATTGTCAGAGAAACGTAATGTTGCTTTTGAGCAGAACCGTACAGCCAAATACACCGTATATATATTGTCGGGCTTTGTCCTGATATATCTGATGTTCCTTGCTGTGATGTTCTCACTGATTATCAATAATTCGCGGAGCATTACTGGATATGAGTTCATGTATGGGTTCAGTCCGTTCATTCTGTGTGTTGGCTTCCTGTTTAGGTTTACTTTTCAGCAGACGCCCTCGCAGCTTATGAAGCCCTATGTGCTTTTGCCAATACCACGTTATACATGTGTTGACACCTTCCTTATCCGGCAGCTGTTTACGTCATACAACCTATTGGGATTCGCAATGTTTGCACCCTATGCCTTTATGTCTGTTGTGTTCAGCGAAGGGCTGTTGGCAATGTGTGGTTTCCTGTTGGGCCTATACCTTCTTGTGCTAATCAACTCACAATGGTATCTTCTGGTAAGGTCGATACTGATGATACACATGGCCTGGTGGATTGTTCCTATTGCAGTATATGCACTGATCTTCTCACCACTATACACAGAGTATTCTCCGCTGACATTTATGCAGGAATCCGGCTTTGATACATTATGTGATTTCTATGCACAGATGGGCGAAGGTTTTACTTTCTGGCATCCGCAATATTATTTAGCTGCTGCTGGCGTTATAGCTGTGTTGTTCCTTATCAACCGCCGCATGCAGTATTATCTGATTTGGCAGGAATTAGGAAAAGTGGCAAAGGCCGAGAAAGCATCACGGTTCCAGTTCTCGTCACTGAGTAAATTTGGTGAGACAGGAGAATATCTAAAGCTTGAGGTAAAGAGTATAATGCGTAACAAGAACATCAGGAAAGCGTTCATCGCAAGTACTATACTGGTGATAATATTCAGTCTTCTGTTGTCGTTTACAGATATCTACGCCTCTGAATTCATGAATGACTTCTGGTGCATCTATTGTTTCTCTATCTATGGTTCCATGATGTTGAGTAAGGTGATGTGCTATGAAGGAAACTATATAGAATGTCTGATGGTGAATAAGGAAAACATCTACTTGCTTCTGCGCAGTAAATATTATTTCGCCACGATAATGTTGATATTTCCTTTCATACTGATGCTCCCTACCATTTTCACTGATGTATGTTCACCCTTACAACTCCTTTCCTATGCCGTCTTTACAGCAGGAGTGAGCTACGCGGTATTCTTCCAGATGGCTGTCATCAATCGGCAGACAATGCCGCTGAATACGAAGTTCATCGGTAAGGGCTCAATGGAGAATAACTGGGTTCAGATAGTAGTACAGTTGTTTGCATTCTTCTTCCCAATCTTCTTCATACGTATCATACAAGTGTTTTTTGAAAAGACAACAGGATATTTCGTCATGTTGGCAATAGGCATCATCTTCATCGCCACACACCAGCTGTGGCTGAAGAATATCTATCGTAGGATGATGCTCAGACGTTATGAGAATTTAGAGGGATTCAGGGCTTCGAGAGACAGCTGACAACGATTGCTATTTCTCGAAGCGGTCACCCCAGCAGGTTTTCATCCACTGGAATAATTTCTCTTCTGCAGGACTATGCTGCGGAAGCCAGAAACGTGTATCGGTCAATGCATCAGGCAGATATTGTTGCTCTGTGAAATGGCCGGGATAATCGTGAGGATATTGATATCCGTCGCTATATCCCAATTCTTTCATTAATGACGTAGGAGCATTCCTGAGATGTAGCGGAACAGGTTGGTTACCGCTTTTGCGTACCTCTGCCAACGCAGCATCGATACCCAGATATGCAGAATTGCTCTTTGGTGATGTGGCAAGATATACCGCACACTCCGCTAATGGTATTCTACCTTCCGGCCACCCGATTTTCATTACGGTGTCAAAGGCTGCATTCGCCAACAGGAGAGCATTAGGATTAGCCAAACCAATATCCTCCGCTGCACTTATGACAAGTCGGCGGGCAATAAACTGCGGGTCTTCCCCACCCTCTATCATTCGCGCCATCCAGTATAATGCGGCATCAGGATCGCTGCCACGAATACTTTTTATAAAGGCAGAAATAATATCATAGTGCATTTCTCCGTCCTTATCATAAGCCAACGGATTCTGCTGTAGTCGCTCTACTACTACCTCGTCTGTGATTTCAATATCTTCCTTGTCAGATGCTGCAACCACAAGTTCCAGAATGTTCAGCAACTTTCGTGCATCGCCGCCGCTATAACGTAGTAATGCACCTGTGTCCGTAAGCTTTATGTTACGCTTGCTCAACTCCACATCCTGAGTGATAGCTCGTTGCAACAGTGTCAACAGGTCGTCTTTCTCCAACGATTTCAGTACATAGAGTTGACAACGTGAGAGCAATGGGCGTATCACCTCAAACGACGGATTCTCTGTTGTGGCACCAATCAGCGTTACGATACCCTTTTCTACGGCTCCCAACAGCGAGTCTTGCTGTGACTTTGAGAAACGGTGAATTTCATCTATAAATAAAATAGGTGATGACGTAGAGAAGAATTTGTTACTCTGAGCACGCTGAATCACATCACGGACATCCTTTACTCCCGATGTCACAGCACTGAGAGTATAGAACGGAGTCTCTAACTGATGGGCAATAATCTGTGCGAGAGTAGTCTTGCCTACTCCCGGAGGACCCCATAGAATAAAAGAAGAGATATGCCCCGAATCAATCATCTTTCTTAATACGGCTCCCTCTCCCACCAGGTGCTTTTGCCCTATATATTCATCCAGCGTCTTAGGACGCATTCTCTCAGCTAATGGTTCCATTCTGACATTATCGTTTCTGATACAAAAGTATTAAAACTATTCTACTCCTCAAAAAATCTAAGAAAAAAGTTGTATGTTATATCTAAAGTACTTATTTTTGCAACTATCAAAGGACTAAAAGTAAATACACAAAATATGGCACAGAAAGCAAAGAAAGCTCTTACTATTAAGACTCTGACAAAAAGCAATGTATGGGACTTACAGGAAAACGACATCTTCCGTCTGTGGGAAGCAGCAGAAAAAGATGCTGACCTGAAGGATAATGCACGTCACTATACTGATGTTATCCGTAGTGCCTTCGAAGTGGAGGAAGTGAAGGTTGACAAGCCGGAAGTCATTAAGAAATATGAAGCCAGAGGCTGTCAGGTAGGACAAATAAAGCTTGACGAAAATACAAAACTACTGTTGGCGATTAAGAAAAAGCCAATAATGAGGATTACAGACCTCACATACGAGAATATCACACACATTTCAGCAGTTAAACTCATTGAAGTCCTCGACCGCAATTTCGGTGGAGGCTGGGATAGCATACCACAAAATATCAAGGATATCATTGAGAGTGGTTTCGACATTAGTACCACCACTCTTCCGAAAGACCGCCTGAAGAAAAAAGGCAGCATGTACGAGAAGAAGGTGAATGACGGCTTTGAGGCTCTTGAAATCGCAAAGGGCACATGGGTAGAAGCAATCTTCGCAAAGGCTAAACCTGTAGTGGAAAAGCCTGAACCTGAGGAAGAATTAGAAGAGATCAAACCAATCTATGACCCAGAAAACGAAGATGAGGATATGCCTGAGTTTGAAGACCCATACAACGAAGAAGATGAAGATGACGATGATGTCTTCGACGAAGATCGTCTGACAGAAGAAAGCTATCGTACCACCTTCGACGAAGACCCAGAAGACTTAGACCTCTCCGTTGTCGACGCTGCCGACGACGATGATTACTAAATCCTCGCTTTTAACTCTATACTTTCGGCTCCGCTATCTCTTGCCCTCGGCAGAAGCGGTGTGTTATCTGGCGGTCATCACCCATGTAGATGTACCGTTCCAGACGATGCATCAATGAGTAGTGGTCGAAATTCAGGTCGCTGTCATCAATGACAAGCGCATCAAACTCGTATCCAGGTTCAAAGCTGCCCACCTTACCATAGAGTCTTCCTGCTGACTTCGTTGCAATCCAGAATGCCTCTGGTAATGTGAGGAACGCCTTTTCACGATTCCGCTGCCAATGCATCTTGCTGACCTGAATGGCATAAACTATCATCTTGAAGATACTCAGGTCGTGACCACCACTGATGTCGCTGCCCAGACCTACTGGCACATCCTCTTCCAAGAAAGTGCGGATTGGTGACATTCCAGAACCAAGATTGAAGTTCGACGTAGGACAGTGAGCCACCATTACCCTGTTTTTCTTCATCATCTCCAGCTCTTCACCATCGGTCCATACACAGTGCGCCATCACCGTAGGTGTCTGTCCGAAGAGCCCATAACGGTTGTATGCATCACCATAGTGGCGGCTCTCCGGTTCCAATTCTGCCACCCATGCAATCTCAGACATATTCTCTGACAAATGCGACTGTACAGGAAGGTTGTATTTCTTTGCAAGCTCACCACATGCCTGTAGCAGTTCTGGCGTACATGAAGGAATGAAGCGAGGTGTAATAATCGGACGTACAAGCCCGTCGGGTTTGTTAAACTCTGCTATAAGCTCCTCATTATCCTTGATAGCATCATCAACAGTTTCACACAGAGCATCCGGGCAGTTACGGTTCATATCCACCTTACCCACCTGTGCACCCATACCCGTTTCCTTGAATAGGTTCATAAGCAGACGAGTACTGTCTTTATGCACCGTTGCGAATACTGTTGCCCGCATCGTACCGAAACGCCACAGGTCGCGCACAAAGCGGCGATACATTCTTTCTGCGTATGCTGTATCAACATATTTCGACTCCTCTGGGAACGTGTAGTTCTGCAACCAGGGAAGCAGCTCCAGGTCCATCGCAATACCCTGATTACGATACTGTGGAGCATGCACATGCACATCGTTCATAGCAGGAATCAACAGGCTGTCGCCAAAGTCCACAACCTCAGCACCCTCGCTGTCCAGCGTCTTCAGGTCGGAAGCAACGCCTGTTACAAGTCCGTCCTCTACTGCTACATAACCGTGTTCCAGCACCTCAAAGCTGGTACGTTCTTTCGTGAATAGAATATTCGCTCTATATATCTTTTTCATACTACTTAGATTATTTGTTAGGTCAATAAAGATGTTTTTCTCGTTACAAAATTACGATATCCTCTTGACATTCCCAAATTATCAGACAAATAAGTTGACATAAGCGGTGATTTATGGTCAACACTTCACTTTTGTTTCATATCTGCAACTTTATGAGGTATTTTTTGATATAGTCGGGCGACCATTGCACCACTGATATTGTGCCACACACTGAAGATGGCACCGGGGATGGTGGCCATAGGATAAGCGGCGAAATGAAGCGTGGCTAATGACGAGGCAAGGCCGGAGTTCTGCATACCCACCTCGATGCTGACAGCTCGTTTCTTCGGCTCGGCAAGTCCTAACAGTCGGCCGATCAGATATCCCAGACTCAGACCGCAGAGGTTGTGGAGCACGACCACAATGACTATGACCATACCGCCTGCCAACAACTTGGAGGCATTGGCGGCAATGATTATTGCAACAATGAGGGCAATGGCAACCGACGAGAAAGCAGGAAGATAGTCCGTTGCTTTCTCCGTGAACTTTGGCCAAAAGGCTTTGACAATTAATCCCACGACGATGGGCAGGATGACCACCCAGAGGATGCTCAGCAGCATGCCCGCCACATCTACATTGACACTCTTCCCGGCCAAAGCCCATGTGAGCAACGGCGTCAGCAGCGGAGCCAGCAAGGTGGAAACACCTGTCATACCTACCGACAGCGCCAGATCTCCTTTCGCCAGATAGGTAATCACATTCGATGCCGTACCGCCAGGACAACAGCCCACCAGCACCACGCCAAGAGCCAGCGCCTCGTCGAGCTGAAATATCTTTGCCAGTCCCCACGCCAGCAGCGGCATGATGGTGAACTGCGCCAGACAGCCGACGATGACATCCTTCGGGCGACTGAACACAATCTTAAAGTCCCTGAGGTTCAGCGTCAGTCCCATGCCGAACATCACCACGCCCAGCAGGTAGTTGATGACCTTCGTGGGAACCTGTTGCAGCACACTTGGGAATGCCAGTGCCAGCAAAGCCCATGTCAGCACCATCACACCCATGTATTCCGATATGTAATGACAGAGTTTCTTCATACATTTTTATTTTCCATGACCTTAACTGAAAAAGGTTGTCACTTTTTGGAGAGTTAAACTTAATTGGTTATTACTATAATTGTTATCTCACTAAAAGTGTTTATCTCTTTTGATCGTGAAAAAACAGCCAGGTAAACAATTCGTTAATGTAGAGGAGCTTGACCAAAAGATTTTGATTGTGCCGATTTCATGAAAAGATAAAGGGTGCTGAATCGAGAGCACCCTATTATCTGCTTAAATTACCTAACAATATACTTCTTTCCGTTCCTGATGTAGATACCCTTGCCGGGGCTGTTTATGCGTTGTCCGTTGAGGTTGTAGCAGGGCGAATTGTCTTCGTCACGAGTTGCCGTCGATACCGTATCAATGTCCGTTTCGTCACCAATTATATAATAAGATTTTGTCTTATAAATACGGATAAAGGCGCTTTCTGACGGTTTGTAATAGTAGGTATTAATCCAGTATTTTTCATTTACTAACAGGTCGTCAAAACTGACGCTTAACGTTTGGGTGGCTCCGGCTGGAATATAACATAACACTGTTTGTTCGGCATCTTTGGTGCCAATGCCGTTTTCCACATCAGTCAACTTGAACAGGCGGAACGTGAGTTCGTCTTCAAAATCCTGAGTATCTTCATTTTTGATGGCAATGCTCATAGTAAAGCTGTTGCCTGTAATGGTGCGGTTGGTCGAGTTCAGGTTCTTTATCTTACAATTCGAGGCTGAGAGGTTGGGGTCTGGGGATTCTGCAATATCTATGCTGCCTGTCCACAGTGCTTCGCCCACGTTTGAACCGCTTTTGTCGACTTGGTATATTGCCAACGAGTGTGTTCCTGCCGCTGGTGCAACAAAGTGTAGCAACACCTCATCCGTAGTGCCGGGATCTGTATTTACGCCTGCTCCTGATGTCAATTTGTCGTCAACATACAAATATATTTTATTCGAAGTGGCCAAGCCGTTATTGGTTATCTGTGATCTCAGCGTGATGGTCTTTCCCTCTTTCTTCAGTCCCTCTATTTCCACGTTTTCGACGCTCAGGCACTCTCCAGGTTTTGTAATGGTCAGCGTATTTCTATCTACAGTCAGCACCAGATACTTTGTGTCACTGTATAGGTTCGGTGTCCACTCGGTGGTTCCTGACTCTCTGGATATGTTGCGTAGGATATAGGTGCCTTTTGTAATTTTCTCCCCCCAGCTAAAGGTGTATGTTCCATACATTCCATAATTTGTCGTGTACGTTCTGTCACTACGCCAAATGTTTGTACTAATCAGGTCGTTGCCATCATAGATGCCTATGCCAAAGTCGAAGGTGTGTGTCTGTGACGATGCGCTATAGACAGCGGAGTAGATGCTTATCTCAAAGTTTTCGTCTGAAGAAGCCCTTAACACTTCCGTGCTGGTAGGATAAATATCAGATGTTCGCATCCAAATCTTATCGGGCTGTGGCTCCATAGCATCGGGCTGTATTCCTACTTCGGCATGCTGGGTAACACTGTATCCGTCTTTGCTATTACTGCCACCGCTACCCGTACCATGGGGATTGCACTCTGAGAGTTTGAAATAGCCGTTGTATCTTCCGCTCCAGCCCCAATTGAGATGGAACAGGCCGTCCTTGTATCCGTCGCAGACGAAAGCGTGCCCTGACTCACCGTAAGAAGACACTGCCCGTCCTGAATACAATACTGGTCGGCCCGATTGTAGCTCCTGATAGACAAGCTGATCCCATTCAGCAGCAGTATAATCTTCACGGAATACTCGAAAGGCATTCGGGTTATACCCGAAATACTTGGCAAAGGCTTGTGCTGATGTTGAACCCGCTCCTCCAGAATTGACATATTTCATTTCTATGGACCGGCCGCAGTATGCCACCAGACGTGCTACTTCATCTATGGATTCGCCTTCGGCTTTTGAGGAATATGTATCCTCCATAATACCAAAATCGAATGTGGTAGCAGGCAAGGCTTCTACTGTGAAAGTGGGATATCCAGAAGATGTGGATGTTGAGTAGCTGTTGCCGTCGTCTGACAAATAGTAAGTGTAAGAAGGAATATCCTGTACCTGGACGGGGGAAGCCCAATATTTCACAATTTGAGCCATAGCCGTAGCTACACAACCGGCATATTTGAATGCCTCGCCTGTGGTTGGATTAATGGGGTTATGCTTGTTATAAGGAGGAAGCTGATCCCAAGAGGTTGTTATCAGCGGTGCTATTTCGTCATAGGCTGTCTCCACCTGATACCTGTCGGCAAGTCCCTCTCTAACCATTGCCACTTGTTGTGCATAGCAATCCAGCATATACTGCAATGCTGGTGGCGCATCCTGTGGGTCATAGACTCCATGTTCCGCATAACCCAAAATGCCATCGGCAGAGTCTTCGCCAGAAACAATGACAAAGCCCTTTGATTCACTTTGGACATTAAACACATAGTATGATGGTTGATTTTCCTTATCCACCGCCACTAATTTCACGGGTGCATTTTTCCCTATGAATGCAACTGCTTTCTGCTGGGCTAACTGCTTTCCTATACTGCCTGCAATCAGGACATTACATGCTAATAAGCTTAAGAATAGTAATAAAGTCTTTTTCATATTTTGTCTTCGTTTTGTGTTTTTGTTTATTTCATCTGTGTAGATCCGTGTCATCTGTGGTCGTTAAATGTTTCTCTCCACTCTAACACATACGGCAGAGCGAGAGTGTTCTTGTGATACGCCCTCGAATCATTAGCCGGCAGAGCCAGCTGGAATAAAGTTTGATTAGTTGTCTGTGCAGCGGTCGCTGCTTTCTGGTTACAAAATTAGTGCAAGTCGAGCGAAAAACCAATTTTTTTTTTGAGTTTTTCCGAGGCGCCGCCTAATTTCGACGAAGTCAACCGATGGAGCAGCGAAGGCAGAACGGAACTTGTTCCAGTTATGCTGAGTCGTGACAGAGGAAGACGAAGTCAATGTTAGTGCAAGTCG
>JAFZVR010000072.1 GCA_017617725.1 Prevotella sp. | reverse complement strand
TGAATTATGAATTATGAATTATGAATTAATTCATACTTTTGCACTTTGATGAAAGCACTTTTGTCATTTCTTCGCATCAAGCGTGAAGAGCGAGTGACAGCTCTCGCGGCTTTATTTTATGTCATCATTCTCAATGGATTGGTGATATATAAGTATTATGATAGTTTTACGCGAGCCCGCAAGGGTGGCTTTTGGAGCCTGTTCTGGGATCATTTCTGCGTGTCGGGATTCGACAGCTACACATATATAGCGCTATCGAAATGGAGTGCTTACTATGAGGTGTCACGCCATCCGCTGTTGGCATATTTGGTGTGGCCTTTTGCAAAGCTCAACGAATGGCTGATGCCGCTTACGGGTACCAACTGGGCGGTATTCATAGTGGCGGTATTCTTGGTGTTGCTTACAGTGTATTCCGCAGTCTTTCTATTTCGTATCTTTCATACAATCATTGGACTTAAGAGCTCCGATGCCAACCTTATGACGGCTTTGTTCTTCTCATCCGGCTATGTCATGCTGACGGTATGCGTGCCCGACCACTTCTGCCTGTCAATGTTCTTGTTGACCGCAACTCTTTATTTTAGTGGACAGCTGATGCAGCAACGTAAGATGATGTCCGCTTGGCAGACGGCTGTATTCTTTTTCCTGACGGCAGGAGTAACGCTTACAAATGGTGTGAAAACACTATTAGCACAGTGGTTCACTGGCGGCCTGTCCTTCTTCCATTGGCGTAACATTCTTGTTGCAGCTGTCATTCCCACAGTGTTACTTGGCGGCATAGCCTTCCTTGAAAATAAATATGTGGCGGAACCTATGCATGCGAAAGGACGTAATATTCAGGAAAAGCGTATGCAGAAAGATGCTAAGTTCAAACAGCGACTTGAAGGGATGGAACAACGAATGAAGAAGGCTACCGGTGAGAATCTTGGTAAACACCGATTCTTGGAATGGGCAGATGTAACGACGTCGCGTTCAAAATCGCTCGTTGATAACCTCTTCGGTGAGTCAATACAGCTCCACCGGCAATATCTGCTGGAGGATATCCACGACAGCCGTCCGGTATTTGTTGGTTATGACCTCGCCGTTAACTATGTTGTCGAGGCTATCATAGTGTTGCTATTCCTTTTTGGTATTGTTATCGGATTGCATGACAAGTTCTTTTTTTTGTGCTTATCGTGGTTCGGTTTTGACATGCTGATGCATCTGGGTTTTGGCTTCGGTCTCAACGAGGTCTATATCATGGCTGCCCACTGGATTTTTGTGATTCCTATCGCTCTGGCCTACCTGTTGAAACGTCTCTCACCTTCCATGCAACCTTATCTGCGTATACCGCTGTTCCTCCTTGTTTTCTGGCTCTTCCTTTGGAACGGCTACTTTATTAGTACTTATATGACAATATCATAACTTGTTATGAATCACTCATAACTATGTTTTCATCGTTCAATTACTATGTTATTACCTTCTCATTACTATGCTTTTGCAAAGGCGTTATTATATAAAAAACCAGCCAATCAATCCTTATAGATTAATCGTCTGGTTTTGTTAAAATATTAGCTCTCGCCTATTTTATTGTAGGCGTCCATATCTGATATTTTATGGTGCAGCCCATAATACCTCCAGTAGTGCTCTCCATATAGTCAACAACGTATAGGCGTGCATATTCTTCTAATTCCCCAATTGTCAGAATACAAGAATAGAAAGCTAACGCTTCTTATCTATATGTCTTTGTTGCTTTTATTTCTTCATAAGCATTTTATTTCGTTCCACATTGTTGTTAATTCAATCTTCCTTTACGATTTGTGTGAAGTCCGACCAGTTTTCAACTTTAAAAGCGCGAATGTCGCGAACAGAAGCCTTAAACCAAGGAGTCTTTTTCAATGCATATATCGCAGAAAATAGATTTGCCATATCGTCTTTGTTTGTTAGATAGACACTCCCTTGCGTATTGTAGAAATCATAGTGACGTAGTAACATCTTGATTTCGTAATATGCATTATTATACGGTTCTCCATAAGTGTTACGGAGTTCCTTTATATCCATGTCGAAGGCTATTGCAAACATTATGATTATAGAGCTACAAAGTATCTACTCTGCCCGAAGAAAATCCGGCCAAGCTTATCCTTTATGGATATTACCAACCCTGTAAACGGGTTGTGTTCTACATCAATAACCTCCCCATCAATCCAATCGGATTGTGATGTGAGTTGAGGACTAACTCTCATCTTATCACCTATTTTTGGTTCCATAGCAACTATAACTAATATTTCATTCTTTGCAAAAGTACGAATAATCACATGTAACACAAAGAAAAACAATAATTATTTTGCATTACAATGAAAGTGTAAAGGTAAAGAGTTGCACATATCAAAGTTTTGCAATACTTTTGCATCGAAATAAATATACAAGAAATGACAATAGGATATACCACTGGTGTGTATGACCTCTTTCATATAGGTCATCTCAACCTTCTGAAGAATGCCAAGGGCATGTGTGACAAGCTGGTCGTTGGTGTCACTGTTGACGAGTTGGTTGCTTACAAAGGCAAGCAGGCGATGATTCCCTTTGAGGACCGCATAGAGATTGTGCGCAGCTGCAAGTATGTCGATGCTGCCGTGCCACAGTATGATATGGATAAGCTCGCTGCTTGTAAGAAGCTTGGAGCGAAGTTTCTTTTTGTCGGCGACGACTGGTATGGCACAGAGAAATGGCAGGAGTACGAAAAGGAGTTTGCTAAAGCTGGCATACAGATAGTTTATTTCCCCTATACCAAGGGCGTGTCCTCATCAAAAATCAATGAGGCACTGAATGCTGTGCGTAAGCATGACCTTACGGATGTAAAGTAGGAGGGTCAAGAGTCGAAAGTCGAGAGTTGAGAGTCGAGAGTTGATATTTGAAAGATCATAGAATATGGTAGATAAAGATTTTTGCTTGAGTTCATATATTGCATTCCGCTATATATGGAAAGACGGTGTGGATTTTGCGGAGGGATTGAAGCATGAGAACTTCAAACCGATACCCTTGGAGGAGCGTATTCCTGTGAAAACTTCTTGGGATATTGACCGCGAAATACAAAAACAGTTCGATTCTCTTTATTCCAAATACGATAATATCGGTATATTACTCAGTGGCGGTATGGATAGTGCTATTCTTGCGGCATATTTGAAGCCGGGTAGTCATGCTTACACATTTACTGCACCAGGTACAAATATCTTCAATGCTGATGAAGAGAGGGCTCGTCATTACTGTGAGAAATACCATTTAAATCACCATTTCATCGAGATATCATTCGATGACTACAAAATGTTTACACCAAATGTGATGAAGAGAAAGGCTGCTCCCGTCCACTCTATTGAGCCGCAGATCTATAAGGCTGCTATAGCTGCCCAAAAGGATGGGGTACAGCTGATGATAATAGGTGACGGAGCAGATTATGTGTTTGGCGGAATGGACAAACTGTTGAGCAAGGACTGGAAATACGATGACTTTGTGAAACGCTATATATCTCTCGACCCAGATATGGTACTGGCTAATCCGGTATATGTCTATGAACCATTCGAGAAATACAAGAAAGACGAAGGTATCGACTTCCTCGCTTTCATGGATGATCTGTGTACTAACGAGAGTTACAGCTCATATATGAATGCTTTCGAGACGGCAGAGATGCCATATCATGACCCATACGAGAAGCTGATTATGGCAGAGCCGCTTGATCTCCAGCGAGTACGTAATGGAGAATCAAAATACCTTATACGTGGACTGTACGCTATGAAATATCCAGAAATGCCGGTGCCTACAAAAATTCCTATGCCGCGCCCTGTGGATATGATTTTCAAGAATTGGGATGGACCAAAGCGCCCAGAGTTCCGCAAAGACATACCGATGGACACTCTCACGGGAAACCAGAAATGGCAGCTGTGGTGCGCCGAACAGTTCCTAAATATGCTGTAATATGGAGCAGGAAGCACTCACAAAACAGTTTCAGGAGCATATCCTCAAGGTGTTTAAGTTCACCGTTGACTTCCTTGAGCGCCATAATCTTCGTTATGTGGCATGTGGAGGAACGGTGCTGGGGGCTGTACGTCATAACGACTTTATTCCCTGGGACGATGATATAGATATCTATCTGCCTCGTGAGGACTATGACAAGCTCCTGACTATGAAAGAGGAGATGCAAAAGGAGGGTTTTGACGTTCTATCATTGAATGATCGCGGATACTATCTTCCTTTTGCAAAGGTGTCGGACATGAACACTACTCTTTGGGAACAGCAGGAATTCCCTTTCCTTATGGGTATCTACGTGGATCTGTTCGCTCTGGATAATTTCAGCGGTACTGACGAGGAGATAACAGCGATACAGCGTCGGAGCTTGAAGAAATTCTATAACTACCAGAAGTCTGTCAACCACTCTAAGACATGTGACCTGTGGCGTGACTTGTTGAATGGCCGTTTCAAGGTGGCTATAGAGAAACTGCAGATAGCTCTTTCACGTCCACTCCGCAAGTGCCTCTTACAGCGTTTTCTCAACTATCAACAGTTGTATAGTAGCTTCGATGGCGATAAATCGGTTTGCGTGACACAATGGGTGGGAAGAATCTTTAAGCGTGAGTGGTTTGAAGATGTTATCGATTATCCTTTTGGAGATATTACTGTGAAGATACCGCGTGACTATGACGGTTATCTCAGGTGCCTTTATGGCAACTATATGATGCTACCGCCAGTAGAGCAACGTTGTTCTGAACATAACCACCTCTATGTCAATTTTGACAAAGGTGTTGTTCCTCCCCATTTCCCTAAGTATTATATATAAATGGACATATAAGGCGAATTAAAGTGGATGTTATGGAGATGTGATAGTTAAACTTTCTTAAAACTAACAATTAACCCCCCATCCCCCAACACCTAACACCCAACTTTTTCCTACCTTTGCATCCGCAATTTTATAGAGGGCCGCTCAAGATCCCTCAAGGGCAGTGTGTAAATAGCAGCAGCACCTTGTTATATGTATAATGAGAAAGCTCGATTCTGCGGTTTGAGAATCACTGTTCACTGGCAGGCGGAGAGTCTGCTCGCTACCAGGTGCGTTAAGCCAGGCGCTATCGGATGGTGACGTATCCGAATAATTATTTAACAAAAACGTTTTTAGTAACAATGAACACTTTAAGTTACAAGACTATTTCCGCTAACAAGGAAACAGTGAACAAGGAATGGGTGGTCGTAGACGCTACAGATCAAGTCGTTGGTCGATTGGCATCAAAGGTGGCTAAGCTCATCCGTGGAAAGTACAAACCAAACTTCACTCCTCATGTAGACTGTGGTGACAATGTCATCATCATCAATGCAAAGAAAGCTTACTTCACAGGTAAGAAGGAGACTGATAAGGTGTATACTCGCTACACAGGCTATCCAGGTGGACAGCGCTTCAACACTCCTGAGGAACTGCGCAAGCGTCCTGACGGTATGGACAAGATTATCCGTCACGCTGTAAAGGGTATGCTGCCAAAGGGACGTCTGGGTCGTCAGCTCATTGACAACCTCTATATCTATGACGGTACAGAGCACAAGCACGAGGCACAGAAGCCAAAGGCTATTGACATCAATCAGTACAAGTAAGTTTAAAGTTTAAAGATTAAAAGATTAAGATGGAACAGATACATGCAATTGGTCGCCGTAAGAGCGCTGTAGCTCGTGTTTACCTCACAGAGGGAACCGGTAAGATTGTTATCAATAAAGTAGACATCGACAAGTATTTCCCATCCGCTATCCTGCAGTACGTGGTTAAGCAGCCGCTCACATTGCTTGAGACTGATGGTAAATATGACATCAAGGCAACCATCGTCGGTGGTGGCTTCACCGGTCAGAGCCAGGCCCTGCGCCTCGCAATCGCTCGTGCACTTGTGAAGATTAATGCTGAAGACAAGAAGGCTCTCCGCAAAGAAGGATTCCTCACTCGCGATGCTCGTGAAGTTGAGCGTAAGAAGCCAGGACAGCCAAAAGCTCGTCGTCACTTCCAGTTCAGTAAGCGTTAAAAGAGCCTACCCCCAGTCCCTCCCCATAGGAGGGGAGCTTTACAAGGCACTGTGGGTGGTCTATAGTTTAGTATCTAAATTGGTGAGACTCTGGCTAGTACTACTAGCGCGACTAGTCCAACTAGACTACTCATCGATTGATTCAAACAAAGAATTAAAAAGAAAGTAAACAAACAAAAGAAACAAACAATGGCAAGAACAAGTTTTGACCAATTATTGGAGGCAGGCTGTCACTTTGGTCACCTCCGTCGTAAGTGGAATCCCGCTATGGCTCCTTACATTTTCATGGAGCGTAATGGCATTCATATTTTAGACCTGCATAAGACAGTAGAGAAGATTGATGAGGCTGCAGAGGCCCTCAAGCAGATTGCTAAGTCTGGTAAGAAGATTCTCTTCGTAGCTACAAAGAAGCAGGCAAAGGAACTCATCGCAGAGAAGGCTACAGCAGTAAACATGCCTTTCGTTACTGAGCGTTGGCCAGGTGGTATGCTCACCAACTTCCCTACAATCCGTAAGGCAGTGAAGAAGATGGCTAACATCGACCGCCTGATGGAGGATGGTACATTCTCAAACCTTTCTAAGCGTGAGTTGCTGCAGGTAACACGTCAGCGTGCTAAGCTCGAGAAGAACCTCGGCTCTATCGCGGACCTTACACGTCTGCCATCTGCTATCTTCGTAGTAGATGTTTTGAAGGAGCACATCGCTATCAAGGAGGCTAACCGTCTTGGTATTCCAGTATTTGCTATCGTGGACACCAACTCTGATCCAAAGAATATCGATTTCGTAATCCCAGCTAACGATGATGCTAAGGATTCTATCGATGTAATCCTCTCAGCTTGCTGCACTGCTATTGCAGAGGGCCTTGAGGAGCGTAAGGCAGAGAAGGCTGACGAGAAGGCTGCTGCTGAGCAGGCTGAAGAGGCTGCAGAGGCAAAGCCAAAGCGTACACGCAAGGCAAAGAAGGAAGAAGCTCCAGCCGAGGAGGCTGCTCCTGTAGTTGAGGAAGCACCAAAGGCTGAAGAGGCTCCTGCTGAGGCACCTGTAGAGGAAGCTGCTGAATAATTATGAATTATGAATTATTAATTTTGAATTAAATTATATGGCTATTTCAATAGATGATATCAAGAAACTTCGCGCAATGACTGGCGCAGGTTTGGCTGATGTGAAGAAGGCTCTTACAGAAGCTGAGGGTGATTTCGCTAAGGCTAAGGAGTTGCTTCGTGAGCGTGGCCTTGCTATCGCTGCAAAGCGTTCTGACCGCGAGACATCAAACGGTTGTGTACTCGTTAAGAAGGTTGAAGGCTTCGCTGCTATGATTGCACTGAAGTGTGAGACTGACTTCGTGGCTAATGGTGCTGACTTCATCGCTCTGACACAAAGCATTCTCGATGCTGCCGTAGCAAACAAGTGCAAGACTCTCGACGAGGTGAAGGAACTGACCCTCGCTGACGGTCAGAAGGTTCAGGACGCTGTTACTCAGCGCTCTGGTATCACCGGTGAGAAGATGGAGCTCGATGGCTATCTCATTCTCGAGGGTGACAATATCGAGGTTTACAACCACATGAGCAAGAATACTCTCTGCACAATGGTACAGACCAACAAGGAGAATGTTGACGCAGGCCATAAGGTAGCTATGCAGGTAGCTGCAATGAAGCCGGTAGCACTCAATGCTGAGGCTGTTCCACAGGCTGTCCTCGATGAGGAGTACAATGTGGCTGTTCAGAAGACTAAGGAAGAGCAGATAGAGAAGGCTGTTGCTGCTGCCATCAAGAAGGCTGGCATCAACCCTGCTCATGTAGATAGCGAGGATCACATGGAGAGCAATATGGCTAAGGGCTGGATTACAGCTGAGGATGTTGCAAAGGCAAAAGAGATTATCGCTACTGTTTCTGCAGAGAAGGCTGCAAACATGCCTGAGCAGATGATTCAGAATATCGCAAAGGGTCGTGTTGCTAAGTTCTTGAAGGAGAACTGCCTCGTTGATCAGGAGTTCCAGTTCGGTGATGGTGACAAGTCTACTGTTTCACAGTGGCTCGCTGCACAGGACAAGGACCTGAAGGTTGTTGCCTTCCAGCGCTTCACACTCGTAGCTGACTAATCATCAGTTTACAACAAATAAAACAGGAGTGACAAATTGTCACTCCTGTTTTTTCTTACCCCTTAATATTCCCCTCCTTTGAGGGGTTAGGGGTGAGGCTTAAATATATATTTTTGCCTCTCTCTTTCCCAGCATCACAGCAAGAGCGTTGAGAGCAAGCGATTCCATCTCATCTTCGCCTGGGTAGCAGTGTGTAGGTGCGAGGAAGTCAATGCGGCGGCGCAGACGGCTTATGATATACTCAGAGCGTGCCATACCGCCAGTCAGCAGGATGGCATCTACTTTACCGCAGAGAACAGCTGCCTCAGCAACAATATTCTTCGCGGTGTGGTATATCATAGCATTGACAATTAGTTCTACGTGCTTGTCTCCTGCGGCGATACGTTCCTCAAGTTCCTTCATATCATTAGTACCGAGGTGGGCCATCAGGCCAGCATTACCGGCAATGCGCTTCAGTAGCTGTTGTTCCGTATATTTCCCACTGAAGCACAGGCGTATGAGGTCTGCAGCAGGTAGGCTGCCGGCACGTTCCGGTGAGAACGGTCCTTCGCCGTCAAGGGCATTATTGGCATCTACAGCCCGTCCATGTTCATGTGCAGCGATAGAGATTCCTCCACCAAGGTGACAGATGATAAGGTTGAGGTCTTCGTATCGTTTACCAATCTCATTAGCATAGCGACGTGCAATAGCTCGCTGATTCAGTGCATGCCAAATACAAATACGTGGCATCAGTGGACTGCCACTGATTCGGGCATAGTCATTGAGCTCATCAACGACACCTGGGTCAGCAATAAAAGAGCGACAGCCAGGTATGTCTTTTGCAATCTCGTATGCAATAATACATCCGAGGTCGCAGGCATGTTGGTGGAGGGCGGATTTCGTGTCACTTATCATTTTCTCGTTGATTTCATAGACACCTCCCTCAATGGGTTTGGCAAGCCCTCCGCGACCAACGACGGCAGCGAAGTGGAATTCACACCCCATCCTGGTCAGCTCACTTATAATAAGATTCTTACGAAACTCATACTGGTCTGTAATTTCATTAAACTGTTCCAACTCTTCCACTGTGTGGGAGATGGAACGTATAAGCATAGGCTTATGGTCTTCATAAACAGCAATCTTTGTGCTTGTAGACCCTGGATTGATAGCGAGAATATACATTGATTTTCAATTTACTATTATACAATTGTCTTTTATCTCCTTTATCTCCTTTTATCTCCTTTATCTCCTTTATCTCCTTTTATCTCCTTTATCTCCTTTATCTCCTTTTATCTCCTTTATCTCCTTTTATCTCCTTTTATCTCCTTTTATCTCCTTTTATCTCCTTTTATCTCCTTTTATCTCCCTCCCTTTGGGAAGAGGCTTCTATAGTGCAGCAAGTGCTAAGGAATAGTATTTAGCCATGTGATTGTCAGCACGTGATGGCATGACAACAGGACAAAGAGGACCTTGTAGAATTGCCGCTGTCGCAGCATTGCAGAAAAGGGTTATGGTCTTATAGAACATATTTCCAGCCTCGATATCCGGGAAGATAAGAGCATCGGCTTCTCCATCGATAGGTGAGGAGAGTCCTTTTTCGAGCATGTTCTTTCGTGAACATGCAGTCTTCACATCCATTGGCCCGTCAACGATACACTTCCCGTATGCGCCTGCGCGTGCCTTTTCTATAATTTCCTGATATCCAGCGGTGAAGGGGAAATGTTTCTCTTGAACCTTCTCTGAACAGTGTGTGAGAGCTATTCGTGGTTCTTCGATGCCAAGCGCATGACAAACGTATGAGATATAGCTTACCTGCATTTCGCGTTGTTGCTGAGTAGGGTAGGGTATAACAGCAGAATCAGTAAAGCACAGCATCTTCGGATATTGAGGCAAGAAGGCTGCAGTGATATGTGTGAGTACACGTCCTGCCGGAATTATCCCAGTCTCTTTATTCAATACGCAGCGCAGAAGATTGTCGGTGTTAATCATTCCTTTCATAAGGATATCTGCCTGTTTCTCACGAATCAGCGCCACTGCCTTTGCTGCTGCTTCGTCTTTGTCGGAGGCCTCTACGAAGGTAATGTGGTCGGAGTGAGCCATTAAGCGCTTGTTCTGTTCAATCTCATTACGGCACCCCACGAATATTGCATCCACAAAGGCATGCTCCAAGGCTTTGCATACAGCAAGTTGGGTGGAGGAATCCGAAGCCCATACAACAGCAACCCTGCCGCGTGTACCCCGTTGTTCCAAGTGAGCAATCAGCTCATTGAAGTTCTTGATTGGTTTCATAGTTGGTTTAAGGTAATAGTATTGCGTTTCCCTGCAAAGATAATAGTTCATAGGAGAAACTCCAAATAAACCACGGATTTTATTTGGTGATTCTATTATAAATGTGTACTTTTGTAGCAGATACAAATTGAAAAACAATGGAAAAACTTGTAGTAAACTCTTATGACGAATTTGCTTCGCACCTTGGCGAGGAATTAGGAAAGTCGGAATGGCTTGAGGTTGATCAGGATCGTATCAACCTTTTCGCTGACGCTACGCTCGATCATCAGTGGATTCATGTTGACGTGGAACGTGCTAAGGAAGAGAGTCAATACCATTCTACGATAGCTCACGGATATCTGACCTTGTCTTTACTGCCATATATGTGGGATCAGATAATAGAGGTTAACAACATCAAGATGCTCGTGAACTATGGAATGACCGACATGCGCTTCGGACAACCTGTAGTAACGGGAAGCCGTATCCGTCTAACCACAAAACTCCATAATATACAGGACCTTCGTGGCATCTGTAAGGCAGAAATAAAATTTGCCATTGAGATAGAAGGACAGCGCAAACCGGCACTTGAAGGTATCGCCGCGTTCCTCTATTATTTCAATAACTAACCATTAACACCTATCACCTAATACCTATCCAATGCACATTGCTATCGCAGGAAATATAGGAAGTGGAAAAACAACCCTTACAACGATGCTTGCCCATCATTATGGTTGGCAGCCGCGTTTCGAGAAGGTAGTTGATAATCCGTACCTTGCCGACTATTATAAGGATATTGCCCGTTGGTCGTTTGCACTTGAAGTGTACTTCCTCAAGGAGCGTTTCCGTGATACTTTAGAAATTGGTAAAAGTGACCATACGGTAATACAAGACCGTAGCATCCATGAGGGCGTACATGTGTTCACACGTAACAACTACGAGCAGGGTAACATGTCAAGGCGCGATTATGAGACTTACATGGAACTGTTCGAACAGATGGTGGATATTGTGGGCTATCCCGACCTTACTATATATCTAAAATCATCGGTTCCTCATCTGGTGAAGAATATTCAGAAACGTGGACGTGATTATGAGCAGGCAATACCTCTGGAATATCTCTCGGGTCTCAATAAACAATATGAAGACTTCATTAGTAACCATTATCAAGGAAAGGTTCTGACTATAAACGTTGACAATCTCGATTTCCAACATAACACAAAGGACTTCGCAGAAATAGTTGATAAAATAGACCATCAGCTTTTCAACCTCTTTTAGTCGTTTAGGAGATTAGTCGTTTAGTCGTTTGGGGACATTACTCTCGACTCTCGATCCTCAACTCTCAACTTTCAACTTTTAACTTTCAACTTTTAACTTATAACTTATAACCCTTCATATGCACATCGCTATCGCTGGAAATATAGGAAGCGGAAAGACCACACTTACAAAGATGCTGGCACACCGCTATGGATGGACTCCACGTTTTGAGCCCGTAGACAACAATCCTTATCTCGCTGACTTCTATGCCGATATGGAACGGTGGTCGTTCAATCTGCAAATCTATTTCCTTAATAAGCGCTTTAAGGAGGTGGTGGAGATATCTAAGAGTAAGGAAACCATCATTCAGGATCGTACTATATTCGAGGATGCACGTATTTTCGCACCGAACCTGCATGCCCAGGGAAAGATGTCTGACAGGGACTTCGAAAACTACAGCGATCTCTTCGATCTTATGATGTCATTGGTCAACTTACCAGACCTTATGATATATATACGTAGCACCATCCCGAACCTTGTTGCACAGATTCAGAAACGTGGTCGCGACTACGAACAGAGTATTCGTCTTGACTATCTTGAAGGACTTAACAACCGCTATGAGGAATGGATCAGTGGATATAAGGGAAATCTTATCATTATCGATGGTGACAGAATAAAGTTTGGTGATAATCCTGCAGACTTCAAGGAGGTCACAGATATGATCGATGCAAAGCTGTTCGGTCTCTTCCCATTGGAGTAGCCATAGCAATCTGTTATTACTGAATACAAAAAAATATAAATATTTTGCGTGTTTGGTGTTGTCGTTTGCAGAAAATTATTAACTTTGCATCCGAAAAAGAGCCAGTTGGATAACATGTTGTAAGAAAATACTGTTTTAATGCGACAAGTTGACAATTGTCGGCAATGTTGCAAAGGCAGAATGACAACAATGAAGGGACAATTGGTGGGTCGTTGAGTATAACGTCTCTTTTAAGGTATTAAAATATAGTTGTATGGAGAACAAACTCAAGAAAGTACTGGTGCTTGGTTCCGGTGCTTTAAAAATCGGACAGGCAGGTGAGTTCGATTATTCTGGTTCACAAGCTCTAAAAGCTTTGAGGGAAGAAGGTATCTCTTCTGTGTTAATCAATCCAAACATCGCTACTATTCAGACAAGTGAGGGTATTGCTGACAAGGTTTATTTCCAGCCAGTGACACCCTATTTTGTTACTGAGATTATCAAGAAGGAACGCCCCGATGGTATCCTTCTGGCTTTCGGTGGACAGACAGCGCTGAACTGTGGTACTGAGTTGTGGCGCACGGGAGTGCTCAAAGAGTATGGTGTACAGGTGTTAGGTACCAGCGTCGAGGCCATTATGGATACTGAAGACCGTGACCTTTTCGTCAAGAAACTCGATGAGATCAGTCTAAAAACACCAGTCAGCCAGGCTGTAGAGGATATGGACTCGGCATTGAAGGCAGCGCATGCCATTGGCTTCCCTGTGATGGTTCGCTCGGCTTATGCCCTTGGTGGTCTTGGCAGTGGCATCTGTCCTGACGAAAAGGCATTCCGCGAATTGGCAGAGAGTGCTTTCACCTTTGCTCCTCAGATTCTCGTTGAGGAGAGTCTGAAAGGATGGAAGGAGATAGAGTTTGAATGCATACGCGACGCCAACGACCGTTGCTTCACAGTGGCATCAATGGAGAATTTCGACCCGTTAGGAATCCATACTGGTGAAAGTATCGTTGTCGCACCGACATGCTCGCTCAAGGAAGAACAGGTGACGATGCTACAGGAAATCACTATTCGTTGTGTGCGTCATCTCGGTATTGTTGGTGAGTGTAACATACAGTTCGCATTTAATGCTGAGACCAACGACTATCGAATCATAGAAATCAATGCCCGTCTGTCACGTTCATCTGCATTGGCATCAAAGGCGACAGGTTATCCATTGGCTTTTGTGGCTGCAAAGATAGCTTTGGGTTATACCCTAGACCAGATTGGTGAGAAGGGCACTCCTAACTCTGCATACGTTGCACCGCAACTCGACTATATGATATGTAAGATTCCTCGCTGGGATTTGACGAAGTTTGCAGGTGTCAGTCGTGAGATAGGCTCTTCAATGAAGTCTGTTGGCGAGATAATGAGTATCGGCCGCAGCTTTGAGGAAATGATTCAGAAGGGTCTGCGTATGATTGGTCAGGGCATGCATGGCTTCGTTGGCAATGACCATACGCGATTTGATGATGTCGAGTATGAACTGGCTCATCCTACCGACCTCCGTATCTTTGCTATAGCACAGGCTTTGGAGGAGGGTATGAGCGTTGAGCGTATTGAGGAACTGACAAAGATAGATGTATGGTTCCTTGAGCGTCTGAAGCATATCGTAGATTTGAAGCACGAGCTCGAATCTTTCAATCGCCTTGAAGATATCAGTGCAGAGAAGATGCAGGAGGTCAAGGCTGCCGGTTTCTCTGATTTCCAGATTGCCCGTTTTGTACTCAAGCCAACAGGCAGTATGGAGCAGGCAAACCTCAGTGTGCGCCGTTATCGTAAAGGTCTTGATGTGCTGCCTGCCATCAAGCGTATCAATACCGTTGCCTCTGAGCATCCGGAGCTTACGAATTATCTTTATGCCACATACCATGTGCAGGGCCATGATATAGAATACTATCGTAATGAAAAATCTGTCGTAGTACTTGGTTCTGGTGCCTATCGTATCGGTAGTTCTGTAGAATTCGACTGGTGTTCTGTCAACGCCATACAGACAGCACGTAAACTGGGTTATAAGTCAATAATGATTAACTATAATCCCGAGACGGTTTCTACCGACTACGATATGTGTGACCGCCTGTATTTCGATGAGCTGACAATGGAGCGTGTGCTCGATGTTATCGACCTCGAGCAGCCCAAGGGCGTCATAGTAAGTGTAGGTGGACAGATCCCGAATAATCTCGCGATGAAACTATACCGTCAGGGTGTACCAGTCTTGGGAACCAGTCCAGTGGACATTGACCGTGCCGAGAATCGTGATAAGTTCTCCGCTATGCTTGATAAGCTCGGCATTGACCAGCCGGCATGGCGTGCCCTTACTTCTCTTGATGATATCAAAGAGTTTGTCGAAGAGGTGGGCTATCCCGTTCTTGTCCGTCCTTCATACGTCCTTTCTGGTGCTGCTATGAACGTGTGTTACGATAATGAGGAACTCGAGCGTTTCCTGCAGATGGCCACAGAGGTGTCAAAGGACTTCCCTGTTGTTGTCAGCAAGTTCATGACGGACACTAAGGAGATAGAGTTTGACGGTGTTGCAGACAAAGGTGAGGTTGTTGAGTATGCCATCAGTGAGCATATAGAGTATGCTGGTGTCCATTCCGGTGACGCTACGATGTGTTTCCCGGCACTCCATATCTACTATGACACTATCCGCAGGATAAAGAAAGTGAGTCGTCGCATAGCAAAGGAGCTGAATATCAGTGGACCGTTCAATATACAGTATTTGGCTAAAGACCGTACGTTGAAGGTTATCGAGTGTAACCTTCGTGCCAGCCGTTCTTTCCCGTTTGTGTCGAAGATTCTGAAACGTAACTTCATTGAGACAGCTACGAAGATAATGCTTGATGCACCATATGAGGTGGCAGACAAGTCAGAGTTCGATATTGACCGCATTGGCGTAAAGGCATCGCAGTTCTCGTTTGCCCGTCTCCAGAATGCCGACCCTGTTCTTGGTGTTGATATGAGCAGTACGGGAGAAGTGGGATGTCTCGGTGACGATTTCAACGAGGCTCTTCTCAATGCTCTCATAGCCACTGGTTATGCTCTGCCTAAAAAGGGAGTTCTCATCAGTTCCGGTCCTGCCAAGGGTAAGGTGGACATGCTTGATGCTGCCCGTATGCTTGTCGCTAATGGCTATAAGGTATATGCTACTGAAGGTACAGCACGTTTCTTGACGGAAAACAATGTTGATGTGACACCAGTGAGCTGGCCTGACGAAGAACCGTTGACGAAGCTCGGTGAGTTAGGCTACCTGTCAAAGATAGCACAGGAGCGTGACTATGGTAAGGAGCTGGTACCTGTGATGCAGCTTATCGCCAATCACGATATTGACCTTATCGTCAATGTTCCAAAGAACCATACCAAGCGTGAGCTGACCAATGGCTATCGTATCCGTCGTGCGGCCATCGATCATAATATCCCACTGATGACGAATGTACGCCTTGCCAAAGTCTTTATCGAAGCGTTCTGCTCTTTGAAGGAGAAGGATATACAGATAAAGAGTTGGCAGGAATATGATGCATAATAAGAATAAAGGGTCACGCAACGCGTGACCCTTTATTCTTAACCCTTACCCCTCGACTCTCAACTCTCGACTCTCCTTACTTCCACAATCTTGTGCCCCAGAATAGCTGTACTTGCCAGCGTATGGTACCAATTTCCATATCGTTGCGTTTTCCGAATCGTGAATAGGTATATACACTTGACAGACCCATGAATTTGTTATGGTAGGAATATACAATGGCATTCCTGCCGGTGAGCGTCATCTGTGAGAGACGTTGTGGTACTTTTCTCTCTTCATCATCTTGGCGTAACTTATTCTTGTTGTAAAGCATGAAGGTGGGAATAGATGACAGGTGAATAAGCCAACGGCGGTGGGGTACCCAGTTGAAGCCATAGCCAGCGCCCACTCCTATACTCGATGTGTGAATGCTTATGTGGCTGCTATTGTCATCGATATCAACATTTCCTGAAGTCTCACGATGGAGCAGTGACATTCCCAATAGGAAACTTCCTGCGGTGCGTCGTTGTATGAACGACTGGCTGAATGCTGCTGCGTATGAAAACTTACGGTAGTTGAATACGTAATATAGGTTTCCTGTCACCATGTCCTGTTTGACGTGCCCCGATGGTATGTTGTAGCGTACGTCATCCAGGTCTGCATGTCCCTTGAGACTTTTAACCCTATTATATATAAGGTCACCGCCAAAGCGGTTGCCGTAGTTTGTGATACCAAGCTCATAGTCACTGTTGTGTCTAAAGAGCTGTGAAGGACTTAACGACAATCCGAGTGTTATGCCTCGATATGTGGCACTCATACTCACGGTACTTCTATAGTCGGAGTTCAGCCATGTCTTTGACTTTGTACCATCGGCTTGATATCCGTCGGACGATATACTTGTGCCGCTCGCGGTGTATGTTGCTTTCAGTGTTATTCTCTGCGGTGGTCGGATGACGTAGTTTTTGTCGGCATCAAACCGTTTGTAGCGTGCTGTTAGTACGGAGTCGATATGTACAATCTTCTTTATACCAGCAAGGACACGCTCCTGTCCTTTCTCAGTATGAAGGATAGAGTCAATACGATGGATGAACTTATTATTCATCTTTGCCTGGAAGAGACTGTCGAGCTTAATGGGGATAATGAGTTGTTTCGGCATCTCAAGTGTTGTGATGGCAGTATCCTCTGGAGCCTCAAAGTCCACCATTGCCTTCGGCAGTTCCTTTGTTTCTGCATTATCTGCCTCCGCAGAGTTCTTTACATCGCTTTTTACAGTGTTGTTTGTCTTCTGAGTAACGTTTCTGCGTACTACTGTTGTTTTTCGTTTCGTTCCTTTTTGCCCTCCTGTTGTACGGCGAATGGCCGTTGTCTTCCTCTGAGTTGTCTTACCCGTTGACACCGTTGTCCTTCGTACTACTGTCGTGGTTTGCTTCTGCGGAGTAGTGTTTTTTCTTACTACAGTAGTCGTTCTCTTCTGTGGTGCAGTAGTTTTTCTTACTACAGTGGTCTTCCTTGTTTGTACAGTTCGTTGTTGGGCGTTTGCAGTAAGTGCAAAAAGGAAAAGGAAAAGCATTATGACTGCTTTTCCTTGTTGGAGTTTGATTTTAATATTTCTTTTTGTTAAATACATTACGTATTACAGTTTAGGTTCACCAATTTCAAGAGTTGCTCCTGCACCTGTCTCATTGTCGCCAACGGTGAACGGCACCATTGTGGCAGGCATTGCTTTGTACTGGTAGTATTCATTAGGATAGAAGAACGGATAGTCTTCACCCTGTCCCCATTGTCCGTCAGGAGTGCCTGCACATCCGGTAATGGTAAGGTGGAATGTATTGTTTTCTTTTGTTGGGTCAATAGCTTTCCATGCTTTTTTCTTGGCGTTCTTGGTTGTGAAGGCACAATTCTCTACGTAGAAATTACTGCGGAAGCGCACATTCAAGCATGTTGATGCCACCTCACTGCTATACAGGCAGTTGAGGATATGAATTCTGCCATAGCGTGCAAAAGGCATACGGTTACGACAGCCTTCGTCCCACCAGCAAGCGTAGAATGTGGTGTTCAGGTGTCCTTCGTCGGTGATACTGTCTTTGTCGCTTGAACCCCATAGGTTACTGAAGCGGTGGTCATCGGTGTGATCTTCATTGGTGTCGTCTTTCTCCACAGGCCACGGGGCTATGAGATAACGGAAGCGGCACCAGCTGACTGTGATGAAATCAGAGCCCTTGGCACAGTCGAAGTTTCCGTCTTGTCCATCCTGGAAATCGCAGTGGTCAACCCACAGACGTGTGGTACGCAGCACATTGAGGTTGTCCTTGGCGTCGCGGTCGAAGGCTCCTGGACCTTTGAAGGTGACATTGCGAATTATGAAGTTATAGCATCCGTCAAGGGTGAGGATTCCTGTAGAATCGCTTACGATGGTATGTTTATTGTTTACCAATGCTGATCCTGGCAGACCATAGATAGTCTTGTTAGCAACTTTGCTAACCTTGATAGCTCTTGGGATATTTATCTCACCTTTTAGATAGATGGTTGTTGGAATGCTGTCGTTTTTCTTCAATGCTCGTTTCAAGTCTTCGTATGTTGTTACGATGACAGGATTAGCGTTACCAGAACCGGTCGTCTTGCCACCGAGGGCAGCAAAGCCAAACTGTCCATATTCTTGTGCGCTTGTTGGGAGCGAAGCAACGATGGCTACTATAGCTACCAGTAGGGATTTGATGATTTGTTTCATAGTTCGTAGTTATATTTGTTTTTGCAAAGGTACGATTAAGCGAGCGTAATGCAAAAGAAAAAAGCTTTTTTCTTTTGTATTGCCGAGCGTTAGTACCTTCGACGCAGTCAAAGTACGATTAAGCGAGCGTAATGCAAAAGAAAAAAGTTTTTTCTTTTGCATTGCCGAGCGTTAGTACCTTCGACGCAGTCAAAGTCGTCTCCCCTCCCTTTTTTGGGAGGGGCAGGGATGGGGCAAAAGAAACCGTTACCTCACGGCAACGGTCCTTCTCTCACTTGCAAAAAAGATCAATACTATTTTTAACCAATCCAAATGTCGTTGTCAATTTGCTGAACATTCTCGTTCTCTTCAGGGGATACTTTGTATTCCTGATACACTTTCTGTTTACTTTCTTTTGTCATAGTGTTGTATTATTAAGGTTAATAGCTTCAAAAGTAAAACATTTTTGTGTTGGTGAGGACTTTGCCTCTCTTTTGTTGAGGAGTTTTCGTCACAAAAACATCCCTCGATTGCAAAGGTAAGCAAATAATTTTAATCTGCAAGAAAATTCGCGAAAAATGTTACAGAAACGAATAAAAACCTTCAAAAAGCCGCCATTTATGCATCAATTAAGTATTTATATTTAAAAAGAGCCTCCTCATTACATTGTAACGAGGAGGCTTTAACATGTTCTCCTATTTTGTGGAAATAGTAATTATTTCTTGATAGTTGTTACACAGCAAGCTCCGATAATGAGCAGTACGCCTGCAACAATCATCATATTGGTCTGTGTTGAACCAACGAGATGAAGTATGGTACCTCCGCATATAGCTGCTATAATCTGCGGCAGGCAGATGGTGCAGTTAAACAATCCGAGGTAGGTACCCATGTGACCGTAGCCCTGCAGAGCGTTGGTGACAAAGGTGAACGGCATCGCGAGCATGGCAGCCCATCCGCAACCAATGAGAAGGAACGGAATAATCTGTAGATACTGTCCTGGACAATAGGGCACAAGTGCGAATCCTATACCGCCAAGTACGAGGCTGGCAGCGTATGCCACCTTGGTGTTCTTGAAGCGTGGTAATATCGTAGCCCATGCTACGGAGCCTACAGCCTGAATAGCGTAGAGTACTCCCGTCCAGTTTCCTGCTATCTGATACTGCTCTGTGGCAGGATCAGCGGTGCCCCATACTGTCAATGACACAGCATCAACAACGTATGTCCACATATATAAGAAAGCTGACCAGCAGAAGAACTGCACCAGTCCCACCTTCCAGAATGTAGCTGGGGCATTCTTCAGCAGTACGAACCAGTTTGCGCTACTCGTATCGGCTTTTGCTTCCTCTGTCATACCGTTATATTCTGCATATTCCTGTGGGTTCCACTCTTTCACTTTCAGAACGGTGTATATGACACAGAGGATTAATATGGCTGCACCGAGGTAGAATGACCATACTACAGTGTCAGGAACAACACCTTCCGGAGCCACATTACTGATACCGATAAATGCAAAAACGAATGGGAAGATATATCCCACAATACTTCCGGCATTGCAGAGGAATGACTGAATGCTATATGCCTTTGCTTTCTGTTCTTCATTGACCATGTCGCCGACAAGCATCTTAAACGGTTGCATTGCCATATTGATACTTGTGTCGAGAAGCATCAGCATAACCAGTCCGAACATCATTACGATGGATGCGGCGAGGCCAAGTGAACCGGCGTTAGGAAGCAGGCACATTACTGCCACAGCCACAGCGGCACCGATAAACAGATATGGGATACGTCTGCCGAAACGAGTCCATGTCTTGTCTGAACACGTACCCACAATAGGTTGCACCACCATTCCCATGAGCGGTGGTAGAATCCAGAAATAACTCAGATCATGTGGGTCTGCTCCCAGTGTACGGAATATTCTGGAGATGTTTGCACTTTGCAGAGCGTAAGCAATCTGCACACCAAAGAATCCGAAGCTCAGGTTCCAGAGCTTCCAAAAGCTTAAATCAGGCTTCTTCTTTAATTCATAATTCATAATTCATAATTTTTATAATAAGATTTATGCTTGTTTCTCTGTCGATTTCAATATACTTGTGATTATTTTTATAAGTTCAATGCAATCGTCTAACATGTTGGCTGCTTGTTCCGCTTCTAATCATTTGGTTAGAGAGACAATATTCTTTTTTATCTTTTTGTAAATATTGGTGTAATTTTACACATCTAATAGCAAATGCTTTAGCCTTTTGCAATATGATATTTTCATTCTCAGTTTTCATAATCCTATTAATATGAATTATAAATTATGAATTATGAATTGGCTGTTATCTCGTTGTGCCTCTGATTATCAGCTTTGTTTTCACCACTCGCTTCTCAATCTTATCCATAGGGCTGCGTCCCTCCACTTTATCAATGAGAATCCGTGCGGCCTCCTCGCCGACGCGCACACCACGTTGTTCCACTGTTGTTAGCATAGGGTCGCAGGCTACGGCACGCTCACCGTTAGTGAAACCGCAGATGCTTATATCTTGCGGAATACGGTAGCCCATACGCTTTGCTGTATGGAGGATACCGATGGCAGTGTCATCATTTATTGCGAAGAAAGCATCAGGGATATCTTCCTGTGTCAGCATCTGTTCTGTTACTGTCTCTGCCTTCTGGCGGTCATCACACTCCACGATAAATCGAGGGTCAGGCGTCAGGCGTGCTTTCAGCAGTGCATCGCAATAACCGTTATATCTGTTTTTCGATATCTCAAGATTTTTGGGACCTCCATAGAATGCGATATGCCGGCAGCCAGTCTCTATAAGGTATTCCACAGCGCGCAATGAACCAAGATAGTCATCAACAACCACACGGCTGGTATTGATACTCGTACATATACGATCATAGAAAACCAAAGGGACTCCCTGATCAAGCAACTGTTGGAAGTGTTCATATTTTACCGTGTCCTTTGCTTGGGATACTATGATACCACACACCTTATTCTCATAGAACGACTTGCATATCTCCACTTCACGTTCATATTGTTCTCCACTTTGTGCCACAAGAATCCGATATCCGTGTTTCCACGCCTCTTCCTCTATACCTGTCAGTATGGATGTGAAGTAGTAGTGTGTGAACTGTGGTATGATGACACCAATGATTTTCATTGGTTGCACGCGGCTCTTGCGCAGTGATGTAGCAATGAAGTTCGGCAGGAAGTTATGCTCGCGCGCGTACCTTTTTATATTCTCACGCGTTTCAGCGCTGATGCGTGGGTTGTCGCTCAGTG
>JAFZVR010000071.1 GCA_017617725.1 Prevotella sp. | reverse complement strand
GCATAGCACATTATCCAGATTATCCATCGGCTCCCCCTGCCCCATGAATACCACGTTGGTCAGTTTGTCACGCTCAGGCAATGAATATATCTGGTTTAGAATGTCTGCCTTTGTGAGCTGTCCAAGAAACCCCTGCTTTCCCGTCTGGCAGAACAGACAATTCATCTTACACCCCACCTGGCATGATACACACAGCGTGGCACGGTCACCGTCAGGGATATAGACGGTCTCCACATAGAGGGTCGAGGGTCCTTTCACCTCATCTTGCTCCTTACCCCTTACTCCTTGCACCTCAAAAAGGTACTTGATGGTACCGTCAACTGAGCATTGTACATCCACTGGAGGCGTAGCACCCACTATGAAATGCTCCTTCAGCAATTCGCGATGAGCCTTCGACAAGTTCGTCATCTCGTCTATCGATGTCACGTGCTGAACATATAGCCATTTTGCTATCTGTCCACCAGCAAATCGCGGCATCCCCAACTGTATTGCCACCTCTTTGAGTTCCTCGGGAGTCATCCCGAGCAGTCTTTTCTTCTTCATGTGGGGCAAAGGTAATGAATAATTCATAATTCGTATTTTATTTGATTCAAAAATTTTCATCCACACATACTTATTGAAATACGCCTAAGGATGCTCTACTTCGGAAAAGTGCAAATATATTTGGCTTATCCACCGATTATTTGTACTTTTGTCGGATAAACAAAAAACTATGCAGAAAACGAATTTTATTGATTGCTTCCTGCCCTGCGAAAACATTAATGCCACAGAGGTGGTAGTGGAGCAGCTACGAGCAAGCAAAGCTGTACAACATATCTACTTGATGGTGACAGAAGAGTTTGCTGAAACTCATCAAGTTCCCGAAAACTGCACATTTGTAGTCATTGATTACCTGCTGTCGAAAGCGACGATGCTGGCGATGGCGGATAAGACAGATGCAGACAACGCATTATTCTATATGAAAACACAGCCGCTGACACTGGGTTATATGGCTGTGGAACGCCTCCTACGCGTAGCGACTGACTCTGACGCAGCAATGGTGTATAGCGACCATTATGAGAAGAGATGTGAGAACAAGTGCGAAGAGCGCAGAAACCATCCTGTCATAGACTACCAACTGGGAAGTATACGTGACGACTTTGATTTCGGTTCCGTAGTACTAATCAATGCAAAGATGCTGAAAGCATACGCACGTCAAGAGCGTGCTGAGGAGGAAACGGAAACATACAAATACGCAGGATGGTATGACCTGCGTCTGTTCCTAAGCAGACAGGGAGAGATAGTACATCTTGACGAATACCTCTATACGGAGGAAGAGACTGACCTCAGAAAGAGTGGCGAGAAGCAGTTTGACTATGTCAACCCTCGCAACCGTGAGGTACAGATAGAGATGGAGCGCGCTGCAACAGCACATCTGAGAGCGCTCAATGCTCTCATAGACACCACTGGATATGTTAAACCAGACTTCGAAGAACAATCGTTCACTGTGGAAGCGAGTGTCATCATCCCTGTTTTCAATCGCGAGAAGACTATCCGCGATGCTGTGGAGTCGGCATTGTCGCAAGAGACAAAGTTCCCGTTCAACGTCATCGTAGTGGACAACCACTCTACTGACGGAACGACGAAGATTATTGAAGCATTGCAAGAGAGCCCCCTCCCAACCTCCCCCCATAGGGGAGGAGCTTTAATCCACATTATCCCTGAGCGTCGCGATCTGGGTATTGGCGGATGCTGGAACCGCGCCATCAACGATGACCATTGCGGACGCTTCGCTGTGCAGTTAGACAGTGATGACCTCTATTCATCACCACACACATTACAAAAGATTGTAGATGCATTCCATGAGCAGAAGGCTGCAATGATTGTGGGGTCATACCGTATGTGTGACTTCGAACTCAACACCCTGCCTCCCGGACTTATCGACCATCGTGAGTGGACTGACGAGAACGGTGCCAACAACGCGCTACGCATCAATGGATTAGGTGCACCAAGAGCATTCTTCACCCCTTTAGCACGTCAGATAAAATTCCCCAACACAAGCTATGGGGAGGACTATGCTATGGGATTGGCTTTCTCACGCCGCTATCGCATAGGACGAATATACGACGAGCTATACCTCTGCAGACGCTGGGGAGGAAACAGCGATGCAGCACTTAGCATTGAACGCGTCAATGCAAACAACCTGTATAAGGACCGTCTGCGCACAATAGAGATTATTGCACGACAACAACTCGCCAAAGGTGACCTAAATATCACCGATGACAACAGTCTGCAGAGATTCTTTATCAGACAATTGGAGAAATGGAGCGATGCCGACAAACGCTTCCGCGACCTTCATGACGTACAGACACGCCCACTGGTAGAAAATGGAGCATTAGCTGACTGGCAATTACAATACAATCCGTCACGCATCGTTAGTACTGGAGCGAAGATAGACCAGAAAACCATCAGTGAACGTCCATGCTTCCTCTGTGCAAAAAACAGACCTAAAGAACAAATTACAAAGGAACTGAATGGCGGATATGAACTATTGGTGAACCCCTTCCCTATCCTACCCGTCCACTTCACAATACCATCGACGGAGCATGAGCCACAGCGTATCCTGCCACATATCGGCGATATGTATCAGCTGCTGGAAGACTATCCTGAACTGATGGTATTCTATAATGGTCCGAAATGTGGTGCCAGCGCTCCCGACCATATGCATTTCCAAGCAGGAACGAACAATGTGCTTCCACTGCAACAAGCATGGGGACGGATTGGCCGGTCAGCAGAAATAATCACTGGTATCGATGACAACAACACAATAGCTGTGATTCGGGAATATCCCTGCCCTGCATTCCTTATTCACAGCACAAATAAAGAAGAAGGAACTAAGTTGTTCAAACAGCTCTATGAGCTGCTACCACTACAGACCGATGACGAAGAGCCGATGATGAATATCATTGCATGGCGCAATGAAGCAGAGACTCTGCTCATAGTGTTCCCACGCCGTAAACACCGTCCGGAGTGCTATTATGGGACGAGAGTCGATGGTCGGGAGTCGAGGAACAGACAGTTTCTCATAAGTCCTGGTTCTATCGACATGGCAGGATTAGTCATCACTCCTCGTGAGGAAGATTTCCGCAAACTCACACCAGAGATTATGCAGGATATCCTCGATGAGATATGTATCACGAAAGAGCAGACGACAG
>JAFZVR010000070.1 GCA_017617725.1 Prevotella sp. | reverse complement strand
TTCCGCAATAACCTGACAATGCTTTACAAGTGTCTTCCTGATGAAGAATTGAAATCCGTTTTGCGTTGGCGTTGGTTCCTTGACTACCTTGCTGCTTGGGAGATGCTGATTCTGAAACGGAATATGGGTGACTTCAAGGCCATATATAGGGCAAGACGGGCCTTTAAGCGGTGGCGGAAGGATTTTGAAGCAGACCGTAGAGGCATTCAGGCCAGTCGTGTGGTACCCCAAATACCAGAGCGGAAGGACTTTTCCTTGCTCTGGCAGTACTATATGAAGGGACGGAAAACGTTCAGTACTTTACCTCAATAGGCTTCAAAATATCTTTCTTCCACTCCTGTAAGAACTCGAACCATTCCTTTGCAGAATGGTATCCAAACGACTCGTTGTCAGAACAATAGATGACCTTGTATGACAGATGATTGCTGTCTGTGCCAACTACGAAAGCGTAGTTGTCCTTGTTGGCAACCTCCTCGCTTCTGACGTATTTCACAGGAATGCAGATGCCTAGGCCAACAGTCTCACGCTTCCAATTGATTGTGTCGCTGGCGGGCCAGTCGGTTCCCCAGCAGGCACGGAGACCTTGTTTGTCGCTGAATTCCTCAGAGCCTTTCACATTGATAATACCCGTAGAGAACAGACGGTCAGAAACGTCCTTATTGAAGAACACATCGACATCTGTATCACGATGACCTCCGTACTGTGTATAACGAATAGTCATATTGATTCCTTGCCAGCCTCGATCGAAGAGCTCGACGATGGTACGCAGCGGACCATAGGAGATGATGCGTTGGGTTCGGGAGCGAACAGGATCAATCATGGTGGGTTCTTTACCATCCCAACCGCGAAAAGCACCGAGGCCGAAAGTGTTACCCACCCAGAGCACATCGTCACCATAGCCTTCTGCTTTTTGGTCAGGCTGTGTATAGAACTGTGTTGCTTCTAGTTCCAGACGTTTTTGAAACTTCCCATAGAGGTCGAGGGTTTGGCGCTTGTCAAAGTAGATTCGTATGCCGTTTAATTCACTCTCGAAGTCCACACCATGATGATGCTGGATGTTGTAGGAGTTGGCACAGTCGCCGCGGGCTGTAATCGACTCGATGAAATTGTTGTGCCTGTTCTTTTCCTTCACCTTATCGTTGCGGATTAGCATCTCGGCAAAGACCCGGGCAGGGTAGGGCCGAGGCTCGCCTTCAGTGAAGAGCTGGATTTCATATTTCTTCGTTTCCTTTCCTTTCAGATCAGTCAGGAAACATAACTCATCGTAGGTGTCATTCTGATCAAGGTCATCGAGTTGGCAGGGTATCTCCTGTCCTTCGGCTGTGATCAGCGCGGAACAGACATTGCCATAAGGGGCGAGATTGATGACGACAGGCTCATCTGTGCGGGCTGTCGTTGAAGGGTTACTGACACTGACGGTAATGGTCTGTTGTGAAAATGCTGCTGAGGATAGAGCCATCAAGGCAATGGAAATGAAACGTTTCATCATACAATTAGTTTTAGTAGCTTACAAAAGTAATCAAAAACAATGAAAATGCATCTCATTTTTACACAAATAAACAAAAGTGTGCATTTCTGCTTCATATTTTTAAAATAATTAGGTTAAAATTTGGTTAAACAAATATTTTTTAGTAAATTTGCACGGTCTTTTAACAAATAGATAACGAGTGCAATAGATCGCTGTGCGTAAGATATATTATCTGTTGTTGGTGATAATGCTCTGTTGTGTGGGCTGTGAATGGCAACTGAAAATGTCCGATGAAGAGGACGAAACGGTTGTCATTGACCGCTATGATCGTATCCAGAGTCTTTATCTTACTACGGGAGATTTCTCTGCTCTCCAACAGATGAACACTGTCTTCCCAATGCAGACGAGGACATTGATTGAGGACGTCCTGCGTATTGGCAAGGTCAATGAACCCGAGATTAACAAGACGTTCCTGCATTTCTATCAAGACACTGTTTTACAGACTCTCATCGCTGAGACACAACAGCAATATGCCAGTATGGATGATATCAATGAGCAACTGACACGGGCTTTCCGATACCTGCGGAAGCATATTCCCAACATGGATATGCCTGAGATATACGCCCAGATAGGTTCGTTGGATCAGAGTGTGATTGTTGGTAACAACACCATAGGTATCTGTCTCGACAAATACTTAGGTACGGACTATACCCTTTACAAGAAACCAGAGTACGGTTATTCTGAGGAACAGTTACAGATGATGAACCGCCAATATATCGTGCCGGACTGCATAGGATTCTATCTGTTGAGCCTATATCCTATGCCGCTTGACAAGGAACTGACGCAGCAGGAGCGGGATATACACATAGGTAAAATACAGTGGGTGGTGGACAAGGCCATGGGAGAAGATGTCTTTGCCACAAAGTACACCCGTATGGCTGACCGTTATATGAAACGTAACAAGAATGTTACCGTTGATCAGTTGTTGCGTAACAACGAGTATTCAGAATTCTACTAAACATCAGAAACACAAATATGATCAGACTAAGAGATTCTATTCTTTCAGTTGCAATGTGTCTTGCCTGTTCATCAATGGCAGCTGGTAAGCAACTGGACTTGAAAGCTATTACTCAGGGGAGTTTTTCCCAGAAGACAATGACAGCCGTCCATCCGATGGCCGATGGTGAGACGTATACACAGATCAGTGCAGACAGAAAGCAGATAGTAAGCTATTCGTTCCGGACGGGAAAGCAAGAGAGTGTCATCTTCGATGCCGCCACAGCAAGGGGAGGCCAGGTGAGCAGGGTGGACAATTACATAATAAGTCCTGACGGACGACGGATACTGATACAGACTGGTACTAAGCCTATCTATCGTCGGTCGTTTACCGCCACCTACTATATCTATGATATACGGAACAACAAACTGGAACCTTTGAGTGATGGAGGCCCTCAACAAACGCCAGTCTTCTCACCAGATGGCAATCTGATTGCCTTTGTCAGAGACAACAATATCCATCTCGTGAAACTGCTTTATGACAATGCAGAGAGTCAGGTGACTACTGATGGGAAGTTCAATGAGGTGATAAATGGTATTCCTGATTGGGTTTATGAGGAGGAGTTCTCCACCAACTCGTCGATGGTGTTTTCTGCTGACTCGAAACAACTTGTATGGATTCGCTATGATGAGCGTGACGTGAGGCAATACTCGTTGACTCAGTATAAGGGTTTGTATCCTGAGCATCAGCAGTATGCGGAGTATCCTGGATACTATACCTATAAATATCCTGTTCCAGGACAAGTAAACTCGAAAGTCAGCGTACATAGTTTTGACATCAAGTCACGTCAGACGCGTCGCATCGACTTACCTTTGGATGCCGATGGTTATATTCCACGCATCAAAGCCACAAGTGATCCGACGAAGATTGCCATCTTTACCCTGAACCGTCATCAGGACCTTCTTCGTATTTATATGGCAAATCCGCTTTCCACGGTCTGTC
>JAFZVR010000006.1 GCA_017617725.1 Prevotella sp. | reverse complement strand
TTTCCAGAATCGTTGCAGCTGCTTTTGTCGCACAGCATCGATGAAGAAGGCGATAACCATGAAGAAGATAATGAACAGATAATAGTATGTCATCTGTATGTGATTGGCGTTAATCTCAAAGGCTGTAAAGATTGCCGTCACAATGAGACCGCTTAGGTATTTCCCTCGGTAAGCAAGAACAATACCGGCAATCATCGGTGGTAGATATGCTAATGCGAAGACTTTCCATAAGTGGCCAGCAGCAATGATAATCAGGAAATAGGATGAGAAAGCCCATATCACAGCACCAAGCATGGCAAGATATTGACGGAAGTCGAAGGCACGCAACAGCATGTAGAAACCAATCAGGTAAGCGAACAGTAGCCATACATTTTCTGGTAACCACAGATGCCACGCTTTGACGGCCTGGGATACAACCTTTCCAGACTCGTATGATGGTGATGTCTGGTATGTGGGCATGCCACTGAACAGTGCATTCGTCCATCGTGATACCTCTCCCGTTTCCTGAAGATGGAGTGATACTTCTTGTCCGGCGCCTCTACCTGCCGAGGTGTCATGGCGATAGAGAATTTTCCCTTGGGTCATAGGCACAATGAAATATGCCATAGATATGCCGACAAATAACAGTATAGCTACTATGTCGGGCAGAAATTTCTTTATATTTATGCGTTCCATATTAAAATAAAAACTGTGCAAAGGTAATTAAAACCATTAACTTTAGTTATCTTTGTAGCCATAAAAAATGTTGTAAGCATGAAAATAGGGATTATAGTTGCAATGGATAAGGAGTATGAACAGCTGGAGAAGGTTGCTCAGACCATTGACAAACACCAGATAACATTGGCGAAAAGTGGCATTGGAAAAGTGAATGCTGCCCTTGGCGCACAGAAAATGATTAATGAACATCATCCAGATGTGATAATCTCCACAGGTTGTGCCGGTGGCAATGGTGATGATGTGAATGTACAGGATGTGGTGGTAAGCACAGAGTTGTGTTATCATGATGTGTACTGTGGCACAGCTATTGATGATACGACTGTCTATGGACAGGTGCAGGGTTTGCCTGCTCGCTATCCCGTAGATAATGACCTTGTAAGGAAGGCTTTGTCAATAAACGATAAACTCTCGACTCTCGACTCTCGACCCTCGACTCTTACCGTTCATCCTGGTCTCATTGTCACTGGCGATTGGTTTGTTGACACAAAGGAGAAGATGCGCTCAATAGTAGAGAAATTCCCGGAGGCAAAGGCGGTAGACATGGAGTCGTGTGCTATAGCTCAGACATGCTATATTAATAATGTGCCTTTTATCTCTTTCCGTGTCATCAGCGATATGCCATTGCGTGACACAGATGCTTCGCAGTACCATGATTTCTGGAATACCATTGCAGACAACTCGTTTGAAGTAACCAAGAATCTCCTTTTAGCTATATAGGGTAGTCACAGGAAGAATGTAAACCGTAGACAAAAATGGAAGTAATACAAAGTTTTACGATTGATCATACCCACCTGAAGCCGGGTATCTATGTGTCACGCGAGGATAAAGGGTTTACTACCTTCGACCTCCGTATTACAGAACCTAATAAGGAACCGGCAGTTGCACCTGCTGCCATACACAGTATTGAACATCTGATGGCCACTTGGTTTCGCAACAGTGAGGTGAAGGATGATGTGGTATATGTAGGCCCTATGGGATGTCTCACAGGAATGTATATTATCATGACAGGAACATATACAGTGGAAGATATGCGACGTCTTACTATAGAGTGCCTCCGCTGGATTATTAGGCAGGTGGAGGTACCTGCCACACGTCCGGAGGCCTGTGGTAACTATCTGCTTCATGACCTCCCGATGTGTAAGTGGGAATGTGCCCGCTATCTCGACCGATTGGAGAATGATTTCCATTGCGAGTACACCAAACTGCAAATTACCCTTGAGGATGGGAGAGTGTTTGCTGATGCATAGATTGTTGTTGTGTCATTTTGATAGCGCAAAACTGATATTTCTGACTTTTCGAATAGTAAATAAGGGAAAGTAACCAAAGTACTTAAACGTTTACGTTACTTTTCCTTCTTTTTGTTAATTGCCCTTTACCAAAAAACAACTAATATTGCAATCGTTTTCAAGTCGTGCTGAAAAAGCATTTGCACTTTTGTGAAAAAGTGTCACTTCAATAGGATTCAATAGAACCAAAATAACTAACTACTAACAACAATTTATTAAAACTTTTGTATTATGAAGAGCTTAAGAAAGAGCATTGTATTATGTTTGATGATTCTCGGTACCTATTTACAGGTCTATGCCGACACAACTGGTTTATGGGATTTCAAAAACATGAATCCATCAAGTCTTTCCGGATTAAAGATTGAAGGAGCACAGCAGAATGTTGCTTCTACCAATTCAAGCATTAAGATGTTTGTCATTGCGAAAAGTGGAAAATTCGCAGTACGTACCAGTGATGTGCAGTTGAACGCCAAAACCTACCTGCGTATTCCTGTGAAGAGTACCAGTGATGTAGTTACAGTTGTTGCTTATCCGGGTTATGCAAACTTCAAAATCAATGGTAAGGCAGTTACATCGAATACTACCAACCATACGGCTACTTCCAGCGAGGTGACTAAAGGATATGTGGAAATTGCAGCTACCAGCACATCATATCTGTATAGTGTAAAGGTAGTACAGAAATCTTCATCGTCAAGTGGTTCTTCTTCAGACGATTCTTCAAGTAGCTCTTCTGCCTCATCATCCAACAGTTATGACTTAGGCAAACCATTCGGATGGGCAATGGTTGGTGGTTCCACAACAGGTTCCAACGATAAAAATGCTGTTACTGTCACCAATATCAATGACTTCGTTAGTGCCATGAGCGGTACCAGTGCCAAGACAATATATGTAAAGGGTACAATCACGGTAACCGGACAGGTTACAGTTCAGGGCGCACAGAACAAAACAGTCTATGGTCTTCAGGGCTCATCATTCGCCAATACTACACATACATCAGATGTTAGCAAGACAGGTATCCTGTTCTTGAAGAACTGTAAGAATATTATTCTTCGTAACCTGACCTTTAAGGGTGCTGGTGCATACGACATTGACGGAAAAGATAATCTCACCGTGCAGAACTGCCAGTATCTGTGGGTTGACCACTGCGACTTCCAAGATGGTGTCGATGGTAACTTCGACTGTAACAACGGTTCTGATAATATCACTGTTACATGGTGCCGTTTCCGTTATCTAAAAGCTCCTTATTCAGGTGGCTCAGGCGGTTCTAACGACCACCGTTTCTCAGACCTGTGGGGTGGTAGCGACAAGAATGAGGCTAAAGACGGTGGTAAGCTTCGTACTACCTTCGCCAACTGCTGGTGGGATGAGGGCTGCAAGGAACGTATGCCACGTGTACGCTTCGGACAGGTACACATCCTAAACTGCCTGTATTCAAGTTCTGTGGCAAATTATTGTGTTGGTGCTGCATACCGTAGCAATATCTACGTAGAGAAAACGGCATTCACAAGCGACAAAGCAAAGAAAACGCCTTGGAAGTGCTATGCTACAAGTAGCGGATACACCGACTATAATATCACCGTTACAGGTTGTCAAGGAGCCAGCGACCAGCAGAAGAAGAGTGGTAGCATCAGTTATTTCGTTCCGTCCAAATATTACTCATATACATCTTACGACGCAAGTAAGGTGCAGAGTGTAGTGTCCACATATGCTGGTGCTACATTGAATATCAGCCAGAGTAATGGGGCAAGATCTGCTTCTCTGGGTTTTGATGATGATGATGTTACTGATATTGACGTTACCTCTGCTGTGCGCAATGAGATTGTCTCTACTCACATCTTTACATCAAATGGTGCTGAGGTGACATCTTATCAGAAGGGTCTTAACATTGTGAAGACAACCTATGCAAACGGTAAGACAGAGGTTCGCAAGATAATGGTGAAATAATACCACCTCCCCTAACGGCAGGGGGGAGATATGGAGGGCAATTGAGAAAAATCCGCAACCGTTTGGGTTGCGGATTTTTTATTATCCCTGTCCCATTAAGGGAAGAATTATGGGAGCTTTATTCCTTATTCGTTCTCTTACGCTCCAAGTGATCAAGGACTATCTTACGCATACGCATGGACTTTGGTGTCACCTCCACATATTCGTCACCTTTGATATATTCAAGGCACTCCTCAAGGCTCAGCACGGTTTTCGGAATGATACGTGCTTTATCGTCGCTACCGCTGGCGCGGACGTTGGTGAGCTGTTTCGCCTTACACACATTGATGACGAGGTCGTTATCGTGAACATGTTCTCCTACTACCTGTCCGCCATATACGTCCTCACCCGGATCGATGAAGAACTTTCCTCTGTCCTGTAACTTGTCGATAGAGTAGGCGTAGGCAGTACCCGTTTCCAATGCTATCATAGAGCCGTTGACGCGGCGCTCAATATCTCCCTTGTATGGTTGGTAGTTCTTGAAACGGTGCGCCATGATAGCCTCACCTTGACTGGCTGTGAGCACATTGGTACGAAGACCAATGATACCACGTGACGGTATCTCAAACTCTATATTGGTGCGGTCTCCCTGTGTCTCCATTCCGAGGATGTCACCCTTGCGACGCGTCACCATATCAATCATCTTTGATGCGAATTCCTCCGGTACATTGATGGTTAGTTCCTCAATGGGTTCGCAACGTTGTCCATCAATCTCCTTGTATATTACTTGCGGTTGACCGACCTGCAGCTCATAGCCTTCACGACGCATTGTCTCAATGAGGACCGACAGATGTAAAACACCGCGACCACTGACAATCCATTTGTCGGTAGAGTCTTCAAACTGTTCGACGCGTAGGGCAAGATTTTTCTCCAACTCCTTTTGTAGACGGTCGTTGATATGTCGTGACGTGCAGTATTTACCCTCTTTACCGAAGAATGGTGAGTCGTTGATGGTAAAGAGCATTGACATCGTAGGCTCATCGATGGCAATCGGTGGTAATGCCTCAGGGTTCTCGAAGTCACTGATAGTGTCGCCAATCTCGAAATGTTCCAGACCAATCACAGCACAGATGTCTCCGGAGTCAACGTGGTCAGTTTTCTGGTGCCCCATACCCTCGAAGGTATGCAGTTCCTTTATCTTTGTCTTTTCCTGTGTACCGTCACGGTGGCATATGGTGACGTTCATTCCGTCTGTCAGTGTGCCACGATGAACCCGTCCCACTGCTATACGACCGGTGTAGTTGCTATAGTCAAGAGATGTGATGAGCATCTGCGGATTGCCTGTCAGCTGTTTCGGGGCAGGAATTACCTCTATAATCTTATCGAGCAGATAATCAATATTGTCTGTAGGATTACGCCAGTCCTCACTCATCCAGCCATTCTTTGCGGAACCGTAGACAACGGTAAAGTCGAGTTGGTCTTCTGAGGCGTTAAGGTCGAACATCAGGTCGAAAACCATTTCGTAAACCTCTTCCGGACGGCAGTTAGGCTTATCAACCTTATTGACCACTACCATCGGCTTCAGTCCTATCTCCAGCGCTTTCTGTAGAACGAAACGTGTCTGAGGCATCGGGCCTTCGAAGGCGTCAACCAGCAGCAGACAACCATCGGCCATATTAAGGACACGCTCTACTTCTCCACCGAAGTCAGAGTGTCCCGGGGTGTCTATAATATTGATTTTCGTTCCTTTCCAGTTGATGGACACGTTTTTAGAGAGAATCGTGATGCCACGCTCGCGTTCCAAATCATTGGCGTCAAGGACCTCACCGCTGTTATCCTGTCCCTCCCTAAAGAGTTTACCAGCCAACATCATCTTGTCAACGAGTGTTGTCTTTCCGTGGTCGACGTGTGCAATGATGGCAATGTTTCTAATATCTTGCATAATACCTCTTTTTGAAATCGAATGCAAAGGTAGGAAATAATTCTCAATTCATAACCAACATCGTTGAAATTCTTTTCACCACAGTTCATCAGCAGTGGTTTCCTGCCTCAAAAAGTCCAAAACTCGCCAACGTGCAATGTTAATTGTGGTTAAACAGTAGTAAGGCTGCGAAGAATTTTGTAATTTCGCGGCAAAATTGGAGTAAAAGGGCCCAATTGGAAAGGGCATTAAAAGAATATACGAAATGGCAAAGAAACGAAACAGAACCCGCAGCCACCATGGTTTGCAGGTAGTTACGTTATGTATCAGCACAGCGATGGTGCTAGTTTTGTTAGGCATGGTAGTACTTACGGTACTCACAGGTCGGAATCTCTCACAGTATGTAAAGGAGAATTTGACGGTTACCATGGTACTGTCACCAGAGACAACACCTCAGGAGGCTGCACAACTCTGTAAGCGTGTTAAGACCCTCCGTTATATCAACGATCTGAAGTATGTGAGCAAGGATGATGTACGCAAGGAGCTGGCAAAGGAGCTTGGTACTGACCCAGCAGAATTTATGGGTGGTGAAAACCCGTTGTCAGCATCGTTGGAGCTAAAGCTCCATGCTGATTATGCGAATAACGACTCTATCAAATGGATCTCTACAGAATTGAAGAAGATGCATGGTGTGTCGGAAGTGGACTATCGTAAGGAGCTCATTGAAACGGTGAACAAACGCTTAGGGCAGATTAGTCTTGTATTATTGGTTCTTGCAGCATTGTTGACGATAGTATCGTTCTCTCTTATAAATAACACTATCCGTCTGGCTATTTATGCACGTCGTTTTTCTATCCACACCATGAAACTGGTTGGCGCGTCATGGAACTTCATTCGTTGGCCATTTTTGCGCAACGCTATCGGTCAGGGGTTCCTATCTGCCTTCATTGCGTTGGCGGTATTGGGCGGTGGTATTTATGCTCTCAACACCTATGAGCCTGATATAATGACAGTTATAGACATAAATGTCTTACTGATAACTGCAGGAGCTGTATTGCTCTTCGGACTTATCATCACACTGTTCTGCGCGTGGCTGTCTGTGAATAAATTCCTTAAGATGAAGGCTGGGGAATTGTATAAGATATAGGAAGTCCACCACCAACTCTGGTCTCACCCCTAACTAATAGTATAATTGTAAATTTGTAAATCATATCGTGGATACAAAAGATTTAGCGTTTGGTAAGACAAACTTCATTTTGTTGGCTATAGCTTTAGTAATTATTGTTATCGGTTTTGTGCTGATGAGTGGCGGTAAGTCAACGGCAGAGACATTCAATCCTGACACCTTTGGAGTTATGCACATTAAGGTGGCGCCTGTAGTGACATTCATCGGCTATATAGCAGTCATTGTTGCCATTGTATATAAACCAAAAGA
>JAFZVR010000005.1 GCA_017617725.1 Prevotella sp. | reverse complement strand
TTTCAGGACGAGTCAAGAAATAATTTAACAACCTATTTCAGGATTTGAACTTTTAACCATCAACCTATTTCAGGACGAGTCAAACGTAAAAAATCCCTCACTCCCTCACTCATCTCTCACTCGCCAGGATGCCGATGTACAAAGGGCGCAAGGCATAAGGCGTGAGGGAATGACATATTTTAATAAAAAAATCATGTTATTCCACGGTTCTTGACGGTCGTTTGAATCGTGACATTTTTTGTATGTCCCGATGTTTTTTATTGAAAATATTTTGGAGAATTGAAATGATTGAATACTTTTGCAGCCGCTAAATAAATCTATCACAAAAAACAATTGTAACAAGAGTAAGAAAATGACAAAGAATGCAAGTACATGTCGAGCGGTTCTAAGATGACGGTGATGCAGAATCTGTGAATCTACGATAGGATTGTATCTTGTCGCTAAAGCGCTCTTTGACTTATTGCTACAATTGTTGTGTCATGTGATAGAGTATTTCCCAAAAGGTTTCTCTATTTAATCTATAGGCAGGTGCCAAAGGTACTTGTCTATTCTCTCTTGTGCCCTTATGGTTAGGGCGAACGTTTTTTATTTGTATATGTGTAAAAATGATGTTGATTATGCGAGAAACAAACAGACTGATTAATGATTTCAGGTACCAGACGAAAAACACTATCTGGAAACAAATGGATGCTATGGGGCTGAACTATGCAGTGTATTCAAATCATTTGCATGGCTTGTCACCTTATCTGATGGACAAAGAGGTATATATCTATGCTAATACTGAGAATATTGTTGTGGTGTGCGTGGACTGTTGCGGACATAATAAGGAGCAGACGTATGATGAGTCTGCCAGGATTTCCCCTTTCATATATTATCCTGGACGGTTTAAACGTGAAAGCATGGTGTGGAAACTGTATGATACCATGCGGATAATGAAAGACAGATTACGGAAGTGTAAGTTTGAAACAAGGGTGTACGGAATATTGCTGACTGAGGCTCAAATAACGAACTTTGAAGATCTTGAGGAAATGTGGGCTACTCATGACATAAAGGTGATAGACAACTTCAGTACCCTGAAATATCGGAGGGCGTCAGTGAATGATGACAAGTCCCTGCGTGGGATGCTGTATTATGATGCGGCTCTCGACTCAGAACTGGATTGTCCTGAGAATGAATCGAAAGCAGAGTCGTACGACAAGTATGGTCACTTGGATGATGTCGAGCATGATGAGTTTGAACGAATGCTTAATGACTTCATAAATCGTCCTTCTATGGATGACGACGATGATGATAACGATGACGATGACATATCGTTGCCAAGTGATAAGATTATCCAAAATGCGAATCTTAGCGTTAAAGTCCAAATACTGAAACCTATAATGAATCCAAGAAAGGAACTGGATAAGCTGGTGGGTTGTGATAATATCAAGTGCAGGATGGATGAACTGGTAGCAATGACTCGTTATAACACTCTTATACACCGGGCTTTTCCAGCCGGGAAACTGCATAAAGTGTCACTACACAGCATCTTCTTGGGACGACCAGGAACAGGAAAAACTACTGTTTGTAAAATCTTCGGTTCACTACTGAAACAAGCTGGAGCCTTATCGAAAGGACATGTGGTTGTCTGTGATAGAGGGACGTTTATTGGCACTCTATGGGGCGATGAGGAGCGCGCATTGCGTCAGGTGTTGAAGAAAGCAAAGGGTGGGGTTTTGATGATAGATGAAGCATACCTTCTTAATTCAAAGAACGAGAACGATCCTGGGAAGTTGGTAATCCAGTTACTTATGGACACTCTGGCAGACGAGAAACAACGTGACATTGCAATAGTACTCTGTGGGTACAAGGAGCCAATGGAGAAGTTGTTAGAACTAAATCCTGGTCTTCAGTCGCGTTTTCCAAACAAGTTTGAGTTCCAGGACTTCACTATTGATGAGTTGTTGGAGATAACAAAACTGCGAGTGAAAGACTATGACTATCAATTTACAGAGGAAGCATGGGATAAATATCGCAGTGTACTGTCGAATGCTTATCGGAATCGTGATCCGCATACGTGGGGTAACGCACGCTTTGTTGCCAATCAGCTGGAGCGAATATACATACAACACGCTTCACGGTGTGTGAAATTCCAGCCTGTGAACAAATATGATTTGCGCTTGCTTACTCCGTATGACATTGTACCGATAGAGGTGCCGCGTTCACGAACAAAAATGGGTTTTTAATTATTTCTATTATGAGAAGAAGAATTCCTTATAGGGTGTGCCAATGCACACCCTATGGTATTATGACACAACTTGAAACTCGAATACTTAGGGATATTGTGAATCGGGAGATTCATCCTATCCGTTGTGCCGCAAGTTGCAAGCGGAAATACCAGAAAGGTCTATATATCGGTAATCTGTGTGCCGAGACAGGACATCTTATGTGGGCTATGAAGGTGTGGAACTTGACGATTAACTTGATAGAAGCTAAAGACTATATCGACTGGCGGAATGTGTGGTTTAACAATGAGATAGTAAGTCTCCGAGATGTGGTGTCAGAAACGGAATGTGAATTGCTTTCTCGCCGCTGTAGTGACATATGGCGTATTCTCGGACATCCGGAATACGCATGGTGGGATGATGACTGGGAGCATATCGCAGCCAATACTTTCGGTAGCTATTATGATTACCTATGGATTGAGAAATACGACTATGACCCATGCCTCTCATTCATACAGTGGGAAGAGACAATGAGGGAGATAGAAGGAGATATTAAAAATGAGGGTATGCACCGTGATGCATACCCTCTGTTGTAAATATGTGTGGAAGTCTTACAGAATTGTCTTGACAGCTTCGAGCATACCCTTTTCCTGGATGAGATCAAGGTCTTTCTTCACGAGCTCAGCAAGACCCTTCACATTGTGGAGGTCTTCACCCCAGATGAATTCTGCGCCAAGAACACCGTCGGTAACCTTCTGTGTGTCGCCTGTTGCCCAGAGTTCCTTCAGCAGATCCATGATCTTCTGGTCGTCGTTAGGAACAATCTCTGCTCCGTCAGCACGCTTGCCACCCTTATAATAGGTGATGATAGCGGCGAGACCGAAGACGAGACCTTGTGGCAGCTCGCCCTTGCGCTCGAGGTAAACCTTCACTCCTGGCAGGTCGCGTGCGCAGAACTTCGGGAAGCTGTTGAGCATGATGCTTGTTACCTGATGGTCAACGAATGGGTTGTTGAAACGCTCGAGGACGTCCTCTGCAAATTTCTTCAGCTCATCCATCGGGAGGTTGAGTGTCTCCATGAGTTCCTCGAACTGTACCTTATGGATGTACTTGCCCAGTACCTCGTGGTTGCATGCATCGCGTACGATGTCAACACCAGAGAGGTAGGTGACAGGTGAAAGGACGGTATGAGGACCATTGAGGAGAGTCACCTTACGCTCGTGGTATGGCTTTTCGCTCTCAGCGATGAGCACATGCAGTCCTGCCTTATCAGCAGGGAACTCCTCGCGCAGCTCTTCACAGCTCATATTCTCTGCCTTCTCAATAACCCAGAGATGGAAGATTTCTGCCTGTACAACGAGGTTGTCCTTATAACCGATCTTCTGCTGGATGTCGGCAATCTCCTTGCGTGGGAAGCCTGGAACGATACGGTCAACGAGTGTAGCACATACATAGTTGTATTTTGTGAACCACTCCTTGAATGCCTCGTAGTCAGCACCAAAGTCATCCTTCCACAGTTCAATATATTTATAGATACACTCCTTCAGGTGGTGACCATTAAGGAAAATGAGCTCACAAGGCATGATGATGAGTCCCTTCTTAGGGTCACCGTTGAATGTCTTGAAACGGTGGAAGAGCAGCTGTACAAGCTTACCAGGATAGGATGATGCTGGAGCATCTGTGAACTTACATGTGTCATCGAAAGCGATACCAGCCTCTGTAGTGTTAGAGATGACGAAACGGATTTCAGGCTGCTCTGCGAGAGCCATAAATGCCCAGTTCTGAGTGTATGGATTCAGCGCACGGCTGATGACATCGATACGCTCGAGGGTGTTAACGGGTTCGCCGTTTTGGCGTCCCTGCAGGTTGACATGATAGAGACAGTCTTGTCCATTGAGCCAGTCAACCATACCGCGCTCGATAGGCTGTACAACGACAACAGAACCGTTGAAATTGGTTCTCTGGTTCATGTTCCAGATAATCCAGTCAACGAAAGCGCGTAGGAAATTACCCTCACCAAACTGAATAATTCTCTCAGGCATGACGCTCTTTGGAGCAGTCTGCTTGCTTAACGATTTTAATTGTGCCATGATTTATGTTTTAGTATTTTAAGTTTTCTGTCCGCAAAGATAAGCAATACTTTGCATTTTGATACCAGCAATGAGGGTAATTTTACCGTAAACCTTTACATTGAACTCGCTTACAAGCTGCCGAGCTGATATATGGTGGCGGACACAATCCAGGCAACAATGGTGGTGTAAACGGCGGCGAATGCTGCCAATCGCCACGAACCTGTTTCGTTCTTTATTGCTACGATGGTGGCGATACAGGGGAAATAGAGGAGGATGAACAGGAGGTAGCAGTATGCTACAAGGGGTGTTATTCCTTCAGATAGCATCGCCTGGCGCAGGTGTGTGTATTTCTGGCTGTCGTCACTGAAAGAGTCGTCATCGGCGAAGCTGTCATCGTTGCTGTAGAGCACTCCGATGGTGGATGCTACGATTTCCTTTGCTCCGACACCAGCAATGAGCGATACATCGAGTTTCCAGTTGAATCCCTGTGGCTCGAATATCGGTTCGATAGTCTTACCCATGCGTCCGATATAGCTTTGTTCCTGTTGCTCTGGTTGCGACAAGGCATCGTTATGAGGGAAATATCCGAGTGCCCACACGATTATTGATGCGACGAGGATTATTCCACCCATCTTCTTGAGATATTCCTTTCCTTTTTCCCATGTGTGTCGGAATATGGCCTGCGATGTTGGCATGCGGTAGGGTGGGAGTTCCATTACGAATGGAGTATCTTCACCTTTTATCACAACGGATGAGAATATCTTGCTCACGACAACAGACATGAGAATGCCGATGGCGTAGAGTGACATCATGACATAGGAACGGTATTGTAGCGAGAAGAAAGTGCCTACTATCATGATGTATATCGGCAGACGAGCGGAGCAACTCATAAACGGCAGTATCATCATCGTGATGAGACGTGAGCGGCGGCTCTCGATGGTTCTTGTTGCCATCACTGCAGGCACATTACAGCCGAAGCCCATGATGAGCGGTATGAATGACTTACCGTGAAGTCCCATCTTATGCATAAGCTTATCCATTATGAATGCTGCACGGGCCATATATCCTGAGTCTTCCATCAGGGAGATGAAGAAATATAGGATGAGAATCTGCGGCAAAAATACTATTACAGAGCCAACTCCTCCGACAACACCGTCTATGAGCATCGCCTTGACGGGACCGTCGGGCAGTTGAACACTCAGCTGTTCACCAATCCATCCTACCAATGATTCTATCCAATCCATTGGGTACTGCCCTAAGACAAAGGTTGTCTCGAACATAAGGAAAAGGATCAGGAAGAAGATGGGGAAGCCCAAATATTTATTCGATAGGATGCGGTCTGCAACATGTGTTGCGCTATACATGTCTTTCTTATTGCCTGTCAGATAGTTAGCTTCTTTCAATGCACCATTGATAAAACCATATTTGGCATCCATGATAGCTGACTCGGAGTCGCTGTTTGTCTCTTGCAGAACACGGGCAGCGGCAGTGTCACGGACGGCAAAGACAGAGCGTACCTTATCGCCTAACTGCTGGTGCATGAATTTCTCCATGTGGGTGTCGTGCTCCAATAGCTTCAAAGCAGCATAACGAGTGGAGAAATGGCGGTGGATGCTGGCATTATCCTTGATGAATTTCTGTATGTGGCGTATACCGTCTTCTATCTCGTGACCATAATTGATATGAATGTGTCGAGATGTTTTGTTTGTACCCTCATAGACCTGAATGACAGTCTTGAATAACTCCTCTATTCCCATACCTGTCTTAAAGGATGTGGGAACCATAGGTACACCAAAAAGGGTGCTTAGTGTCTTGAGGTTGACAGCATCGCCGCGATGTTCAAACTCATCAAACATATTCAGCGCACAGACAAGCTTAAGGTCCATATCAACCAACTGTGTGGTGAGATAGAGATTACGCTCGAGGTTTGACGAGTCGATGACATTTATTACCACATCTGGCAGTTCCTCAGAGAGATGCTCACGTACATAGAGTTCCTCTGGCGAATAGCAGGATAGGGAATAGGTGCCAGGCAGGTCGGTAAGAAGAAAATGGTAGCCGAAATACGATGCATGGGCATCTGTGGCATCAACGGTTACACCAGAGTAGTTGCCGACATGTCCGTGTGCACCGCTGGCAAAATTGAACAAGGATGTCTTTCCACAGTTGGGATTGCCGATAATTGCCACTTTGATAGTGCGCCGACGATTGAGTGCCACCTTATGAAGTGCCTGTTCGGAGAGTACTGTATTCTCGCTCTCTCGCTCCGCCGTCCCTTCGTCCTTCAGGTTCTTCGTCCCTTCATTATCAAGCTCCTTCGTCCTTTCGCTTTCGTGCATTATCTTACGAGCATCTTCTTCCGTAAGAACCTCTATCATCTCTGCTTCATGACGACGCAACGACACCTCGTAGCCCATCAGCTTATATTTAATGGGATCTGCCATAGGAGCATGGAGCAGAACCTCTATGGTCTTTCCCTTTACAAAGCCCATTTCAATAATGCGTTTGCGGAAGCCCCCATGTCCCGATACCTTTACGATAACCCCTTTGTCGCCAGTCTTCAGGTCTGATAGTTTCATTATCTGTTCGTCATTTGGTTGACAAAGTTAAGGAAAATAAATGATACGACCTTAATATTCAGCGTAAAATCATCATTATTAGGTATCGCAAAAACGTCAAAGACAAAATACTAACCAGAAAAAAGTGGTTTTTCTTTGTGTAATTGGTTTTTTATGCTATCTTTGTGCTCGATTCCTAAATTGACAAATTTAATAATCTAAATAATATAGCTTATGTCACAAATTGTTGGCCACATCTCACAGATTATCGGTCCTGTTATCGACGTGTATTTCGATACTAAGGGTGAAGATTCTGAGAAGGTGTTGCCTAAAATCTTTGAGGCTTTGAACGTAAAGCGCCCTGACGGTAGTAACCTTGTTATTGAAGTGCAACAGCACATTGGTGAGGACACCGTACGCTGTGTTGCTATGGACAACACCGAGGGTTTGCAGCGCGGTCTCGAAGCTGTACCAGCAGGATCACCAATACAGATGCCTGCCGGTGACCAGATTAAAGGTCGTATGCTGAACGTTATCGGTCAGCCTATCGACGGTATGAAACAACTTGATATGGAGGGTGCTTATCCTATCCACCGTGAGGCTCCGAAATTCGAGGAGCTGTCAACACGTAAGGAGGTGCTTACAACGGGTATCAAGGTCATCGACCTGTTGGAGCCTTACATGAAGGGTGGAAAGATTGGACTCTTCGGTGGTGCCGGAGTAGGAAAGACGGTGCTCATCATGGAGCTCATCAACAACATTGCTAAGGGACATAACGGATTCTCTGTCTTTGCTGGAGTGGGAGAGCGTACCCGTGAAGGTAACGACCTTATTCGCGAGATGATAGAGTCTGGTGTTGTCCGCTATGGCGAGAAATTCCAGAAAGCAATGGAAGAGGGCAAATGGGACTTGTCACTTGTTGACCCGGAGGAGCTGAAGAAGAGTCAGGCAACACTTGTCTATGGACAGATGAACGAGCCTCCTGGCGCACGTGCTTCTGTAGCATTGTCAGGACTGACCGTTGCTGAGACTTTCCGTGATAACGGCGGCAAGGACGGCGAGGCTTCCGACATCCTGTTCTTCATTGACAACATTTTCCGTTTCACGCAGGCTGGTTCTGAGGTTTCGGCACTGTTGGGTCGTATGCCTTCAGCAGTAGGTTATCAGCCTACGCTTGCAAGTGAGATGGGTGCTATGCAGGAGCGTATCACATCTACAAAGAATGGTTCTATCACATCAGTACAGGCTGTATATGTGCCTGCTGACGACTTGACTGACCCAGCTCCAGCAACAACATTTACTCACCTTGATGCCACAACGGTGCTTTCACGTAAGATTACAGAGCTTGGTATCTATCCTGCTGTAGATCCACTGGGCAGTACCTCACGTATCCTTGACCCACTGATTGTCGGTAAGGAGCACTACGACTGTGCACAGCGTGTGAAGCAGATTCTGCAGCACTACAACGAGCTTCAGGACATCATCGCCATCCTTGGTATGGACGAATTGTCAGACGAGGACAAGCTCGTGGTTAATCGTGCCCGTCGTGTGCAGCGCTTCCTCTCACAACCATTCTCCGTTGCAGAGCAGTTTACTGGCGTGCCTGGTGTAATGGTTAGCATCGAGGACACTATCAAGGGCTTCAATATGATTCTTGACGGTGAGGTGGACTATCTGCCAGAACAGGCGTTCTTGAATGTCGGCACTATCGAGCAGGCTATTGAGAAGGGTAAGAAACTGATGGAGGCTGCAAAGGGGTAGTTCTTAATTCATAATTTATAATTCATAATTTATAATTCATAATTAAGAATTCGTAATTTATAATTATGTTACAGCTGAGAATCGTTTCACCAGAGAAAGTCGTATTTGACGGCGAGGTTGATTTAGTGACTGTGCCTGGTACAATAGGCAGTTTCCAGATACTTACCAACCATGCTCCGATAATCTCTTCCTTGGAAATAGGCAAGGTGGAGTATGTCATTGGCAATAACCGTACGAGCTTCAATATCAACGGCGGCTTCGTTGAAGTAAAGAAGAACGTTGTGTCGCTCTGTGTGGAAATGTAAACAGAAAGCAAATGAAGAATAACAGTAAAGAACAAGTAATAGTACGCACGCACGCTATATATAATAAGGTGGCGCTGTGGCTGCTCAGTGCTTTGACGCTGGCTTCGTTCTTACTGATGAACGTTCTGTTCCATACGGAGTGGCTGAGTGCTGTCGTAGTGTCCTTCCTGTTTAACTACGTTTGCTGTCTGGCATACGGAATAGTTTGGAAGTCAACGGCACGCCGTTCTCCTGATTTGCTGCCAAAACTCTATCTTGCTGCCTCTGTGCTCAGGATACTGCTTGCAGCAGTAGTGTTGCTGTGTTACTGCGTCATCATGCGCGGACAAAGCGAACAGATACGTACATTTGCTATCGTGTTTGTAATCTATTACCTTGTAGTATTGGTTTTCGATGCTATATTTTTTGCAAAAATAAGTAAACAAAACATCTTATGAAATATCTGAGAATAAGTCTTTTATTCACGCTGACGCTTATCTTTGCCCTCCCCGCATTTTCTGCCAATGAGAATGAGGCAGCAGTTGCGGAGCAGACAGAGGAGAAAGAAGGCATCAACCTGAAGGAGATTTTGTTTGGTCACGTGCAGGACTCATATCAGTGGCACATTACTGATATCGGAGACCATGCTCTGATCATTCCTCTGCCTATGATATTCTACTCTCAGCATTCAGGCTTCCATGTGCTGTGTTCGTCACAGTTTGCTCATGAGCCTGATGCCAATCACCTCAGACAAGGTCCTGACGGATTCTTTATCCAGGGCCCTGAGGATGAGAAAGGACGTATCGTAGAGCAGGTCAATGGTGAGCTGGTACCTGTATGCTTTGATATCTCGATAACAAAGACAGTGTTGGTATTGTTCATCAATGCCATCCTGCTATTGCTTTGTATCCTGATTCCTGCACGCTGGTGCAAGAAGCATAAGGTAGATGACCCTGCTCCGAAGGGCTTTACAGGGTTGGTGCATATGTTTGTGATGTCGGTATATGATGATATGATCAAACCAGCCCTTGGTGATGAAGCCAACAAATATGCGCCATATCTGTTGACAGCATTTTTCTTCATCTTCCTGACCAACGTGATGGGTATAGTGCCATTCCCACCAGGTGGCGGTAACCTGACTGGCAATATCACTTGTACTATGTTCCTGGCACTCTGCACATTCCTTATCGTTAATGTGACAGGTACCAAGGAGTACTGGAAAGAAATATTCTGGGGCGATGTGCCTTGGTGGCTGAAGGTCCCTGTACCTCTGATGCCATTCATCGAGTTCTTTGGAATCTTCACAAAGCCAATAGCCTTGATGATCCGACTCTTTGCCAATATGTTGGCAGGTCACGTTATCGCTATCTCACTGACATGTATCATCTTCGTGATGTTTGCCCTTGGTGGTGTCATGGGCAAGGTGCTTGGCTCATTCATGACTCCTGTGAGCATTTTCCTCAGCATCTGTATGATGCTACTTGAGGTTCTGGTATGCTACATCCAGGCGATGGTATTCACCATGCTCTCTGCAGTATTTATTTCCATGTCGCATGTAAAGCATCATGGGTAGGAGAGTCATGAGTTGAAAGTTTAGAGTGGAGAGTTGAGAGATTAAAAATTAAAGATTATATAAATATTAACAACTTAAAAATTTAAAGATTATGATTTCATTATTATTAGCAGCAGATGCACTCGCAAAGGTCGGTGCTACTGTAGGTGGTGGTTTAGCAGTTATCGGTGCAGGTCTTGGTATCGGTAAGATTGGTAGTTCTGCAATGGACGCTATGGCTCGTCAGCCAGAGAAGATGGGTGGTCTTCAGTCAGCGATGATCCTCGCAGCAGCTCTTGTTGAGGGTGCTACCTTCCTTGCACTTGTGATTTCCATCCTTGCACTCTTTGTGTAAGTATCGGACATTAATCATACAACCCATAAATCATAGCTTATGTCTTTAATAACGCCTGATTTTGGTCTTCTCTTTTGGATGACCGTTGTGTTCTTGGTTGTCTTGTTAATACTGTGGAAGTTTGGCTTCCCTGTAATTGTCAACATGATCAACGAGCGCAAGGCCTTTATTGACGATAGTCTTCGTAAGGCTCACGAAGCCAGTGAACGTCTCGCCAATATACAGAAGGAAGGGGAGGACATTCTGCAGGAAGCACGTGAGAAGCAGGCCTTGATACTCAAGGAGGCTACACAGACACGCGATGCTATTGTGGAGAAGGCGGAGAGCAAGGCCCGTGAAGAAGGTGCACGCCTTCTGAACGATGCCAAGGCACAGATTGAAGCAGAGAAACAGAATGCCATAAGAGACATTCGTACTCAAGTGGCAGAGCTGTCTGTTCAGATTGCTGAGAAGGTGCTGCGCTCAAGGCTGACAGACACAAAAGAGCAGAATGCATTGATTGACAGGTTGCTGGATGATATGGCTGTTGGAGCAAATAAAGAATAATGACTTATGAACATAGGTGTTATATCGGTACGTTATGCCCGGGCACTCATAAAGAGTGCTACAGAGGCAAAGCTCGAGGCGAAGGTGTATGCTGAGATGCAGACACTGGCAGAGTGCTATCTGCAAGTGCCCGAACTGCGTCAGACGATTGACAATCCCATGCTCTCTAAAGACAAGAAAGAGTCACTGCTCATCGCTGCATGCGGTGACAAGCCGTCAGAGATGACAAAGCGCTTCATACAACTTGTGTTGCAAGAGGGTAGGGAGAGCTCTATGCAGTTCATGGCCAATTCGTATATCACTCTTTATCGCCAACAGAAAAATATTATCCGAGGCAGACTAATCACCGCCGCTGCCGTTTCTCCTGCCACCGAGCAGAAGATGAAGCAGATGGTGGAGAAGAACACTCAAGGAACCGTTGAGTTTGAGACAGAGGTGAACCCCGACCTTATAGGTGGTTTTATTCTCGAATACGACACGTATCGTATGGATGCAAGTGTAAAGTCAAAACTCAACAACATTCTTACAGAGCTAAAGAAATAGACGTTACGATGAAATGACGTTTTAGCGTAATAACGAAAAATAACAAGAACAAATGTCAGATAAAATTAAACCAAGTGAAGTGTCCGAAGTGCTGCTCAAACAGCTTAGAGGCATCACCGACGTTGAGAAATTCGATGAGGTGGGAACTGTGCTTACTGTAAGCGATGGTGTTGCCCGCATCTATGGACTTCGAAATGCCGAGGCCAACGAACTGCTTGAGTTTGAGAATGGTACGATGGCAATCGCTATGAACCTGGAGGAAGACAATGTCGGTTGTATCCTACTTGGTCCTACTGCTGGAATCAAGGAAGGACAGTCAGTGAAACGTACCCACCGCATTGCTTCTATCCGCGTCAATGACAATATGCTCGGACGTGTCATCAATCCGCTTGGACAAGCCATCGACGGACAGGGTGACATCGACCTTACTGAGTCGTTTGAGATGCCGCTCGACCGCAAGGCGCCAGGTGTAATATTCCGTCAACCAGTGAAGGAACCACTGCAGACGGGACTCAAGGCTGTTGACTCCATGATACCTATCGGACGTGGACAGCGTGAGTTGATCATCGGTGACCGCCAGACGGGAAAGACCGCTATTGCTGTGGACACGATCATCAATCAAAAGAGTTTCTATGAGGCAGGCAAGCCTGTATATTGTATCTATGTAGCTATTGGACAGAAGGCATCAACCGTTGCGGCTCTCGTTCAGAGCCTCAAGGAACATGGTGCACTGCCTTATACCATCGTGGTTAGTGCTACCGCTGCAGATCCTGCTGCTATGCAGTACTATGCACCTTTCGCAGGTGCCGCCATCGGTGAGTATTTCCGCGACAGAGGTTATCCTGCCCTCGTAGTATATGACGACCTCTCAAAGCAGGCTGTGGCATATCGTGAGGTATCACTAATCCTGCGCCGTCCATCAGGACGTGAGGCATATCCTGGTGATGTATTCTATCTACACTCTCGTCTTCTTGAGCGTGCTGCAAAAATCAATGAGCAGCAGGAAGTAGCAGAGAAGATGAACGACCTGCCGGAATGTATGCAAGGACACGTGAAGGGTGGTGGCTCACTGACGGCTCTGCCTATCATTGAAACTCAAGCTGGTGACGTGTCAGCTTACATCCCTACGAATGTTATCTCAATTACCGACGGTCAGATATATCTTGAGTCCGACCTCTTCAATCAAGGTTTCCGTCCAGCTATCAACGTAGGTATCTCAGTATCACGTGTAGGTGGCTCGGCACAGATAAAATCTATGAAGAAGGTGGCTGGTACGCTCAAGATTGACCAGGCTCAGTATCGTGAGCTCGAGGCATTCTCGAAGTTCTCAAGTGATATGGATGCAGTGACAGCGATGACCCTCGACCGTGGTCGTAAGAACAATCAGTTGCTTATCCAGCCACAGTACAGCCCAATGCCTGTAGGTGAGCAGATTGCCATCCTCTATTGTGGAGTTCATGGGCTGATGCACGATGTACCTGTTGAAAAGGTTCGCGAGTGTCAGGATACCTTCCTTGAGAAGATGCGTAATGCTCATGCTGACGTACTCGACATCTTCGGTAGCGGACAGCTTACCGATGATGCTACAAAGGTGGTTGAAGCAACGATGGCTGACATCGCAGGACAGTACAAATAGTAACTTACGACTATGCCAAGTTTAAAAGAGATTAAAAACCGCATTGCCAGTGTCAACTCCACACGCAAGATTACAAGTGCGATGAAGATGGTGGCATCAAGTAAGCTGCACCATGCTCAGGTGTTGATAGAGAACATGTTGCCATATGAGAACATGCTCGAACACATCCTGAAGACATTCCTTGCGAGCGAAGCTGATGCAGAGACCGTCTTCAGCCAGGAGCGAGAAGTAAAGCGTGTAGCACTCGTTGTTTACAGCTCCAACAGTTCGCTGTGTGGTGGTTTCAACACTAATGTCATCAAGATGATGATGCAGGCAATGGATGAATATCGTGACCTTGGCAAAGAAAACATTCTTGTCTATCCCATAGGCAGGAAGGTTGCCGAGAAAGTAACAAAACTCGGTTATACTGTTGCTGGCGATTTCATGGAATTAGCTGATAAGCCCAACTTAGCAGGTTGTATTGCCATTGCGCAGGAGTTAGGGCAGAAATTCCTTGACGGAGAGATTGACCGTGTGGAAATGTTCTATCATCACTTCAAGAGTGCAGGTAGTCAGGTTCTCACACGTAAGACATTCCTTCCGATTGATATCACAGACGAGTTGGAGCGTGACAATGAACGCGACCTCTCAAGTAATATCGCCACAAGGCAGTCACAGGAGTATCTGAAACGCAACCAGCAGGCTCATACGCATAAGAGTGAGGAGGTGAAGCCTCTGGCCGACATCTTCATTGTTGAGCCTGATATGGACTCCGTATTGGAGAAACTCATTCCCAAGTTGGCCCACCTGATGCTCTATACAGCACTCCTTGACAGTAATGCCTCCGAGCATGCAGCACGAATGGTTGCTATGCAGACGGCGACAGATAATGCCGACGAGTTGCTTAGGGAACTCAACCTACAGTATAACAAGTCACGACAACAAGCTATCACCAACGAATTGCTCGACATCGTTGGAGGATCAGTTAATAACTAAAAGTAAAGCACGGCAACAAGCCGTGCTTTATTTTTCTTTCCTTATCCGTTCTCTCCTCCTTTACTTCTCAATAATATGAACATCCCTTTGTGGGAATGGGATTTCGATGCCATTCTTATTGAGCTCATCGTAGACAGCTGTCATGATTTCGCCAACAACGACATTTCGCTTAATGGCATCTACCCAGCAATAAAGATTGAAATTTATGCTACTGTCAGCCATGTCTGCAAATACAACAAAAGCTTTCTTTCTTCTGTCCATATTAGGCAGTTTCAAGTCGTTTACCCTCTTTGCCACAAGATCACACACTTCCTTTGGATTATTGCCGTAGGCAACTCCAAATGGTAGTACGGCAAGGATATACCCGTGGTTCTTTGTAAGGTTCTTATAGTTCTTGGTGAAGAGTTGTGAATTAGTGAAGGCAATGACGGAACCATCGATGGCTTCAATCTGTGTTGATGTGTAACTGATGCTTGTCACTTTTCCCTTTACACCATCGAGTTCTATCCAGTCGCCTACTTTCACACGTCCAGCCATGAGAGATATACCATAGTAGATATTCTCGAGAATATCTTTCATAGCAAAACCGATACCTGTAGATAAACCTCCAGAGATTACAACTATCCAAGTGTTGCTCACATGAAGAATTGCAAGGGATATAAGCAACCACAAGCCCCATACAAATACCTGGAATACATTAATGAACATCACCGAGCGACTCTCTGCCGTTGAAGGGTCTGCCTTCTTCAAATACTGTCTCACCACCTCTTTGCCTGTTTTATTAACATAGTTGGCAATGAGGAAGAGTATTATAACCTGTGATATTGAGAAGATGCTCATCTGCAAGTAATTCGTATCAACGTATGGCTTGCGGAAAATATCCCACGTGAGGTTACTGAGGTTGAATACGTCAGCAGCCCAATAGATACTTATCAAGAATGAATATACTACAAGCGACGGCAGGACAATGTCACATATCAGTCGGAAGAACCATACCTGTGTTATCGGTTTGCTATCCATCTCCCTGCGTTTACTATATTCCTTGAGCCAGTCACGAATGCATGCAATGGTGAGAAGACATGTCATCTGCATTATCCACCAGATAAGAAGCTGCACACTGAGTAGGGTGTAGCCAAACCAGGCACAGCCCACACTTAAAACAAATATAGCAAACGACACGAATGTGAGATACATATCATAGCGTGGTACTTTATTCCTTTGACGACGTATCGCATTCAGCTGCCACAGTGAACAGAGAAGGAGTACTGGCGGCAGCACTACATCCACGATGTCATTTGGTATTAGAACTATGCGGAAGGCTATGACGATGAATCCCACCATCATCAGTGGAGCATATATACGGAAGGCGCTTTTTATCTGACTTGCATCAACGCGAAGCAGTAGTGAGAAGAGAATCACTGCCAGTAACCATGCATATTCTATCAACAGCCCACTTGCCATAGTGAGGAAATGCTGTTGCCACGTCATGCGTATGACACCAAGTATTATTGCTAATGTCACAACGGATGTACCTAACGTAATACATGTGCGTTTGTCCATATATTTCTGGTACCATGTGGATACCCTTGCGATCTTCATTTCTCCTGCTTTCCTAAGCAGATGAGTAGTGATAAGACGGAACGCAACGAAGTTAAGGAAGATGGAAATTAATCCATAGACAACGAGCATACTAAACAAGCCTATAATCCACCTCACATCCCATTGTGATTTCACCATGTTAGAGGGGGTGTATTTATCAGCTATCGCAGTACGGGCATTGAGCAGTTTCCAATTCATCTGTGTCAATGTCTTGATATAGTTGTCGCCTCCGTTACGGAAAATGTTCAGCTGTATGTCCTGATAACGCACATTAGCATAATCGTTAAGACTCTTCAGACGACGAGACGTGAAGTCATACCACATTTTGTTTTCTTGGATCTCCTGCTGATTATCCTTCAACATACGACGAATATTCACCGTAAGAGTCAGACAGACATTACGGTCTATCCGTCCGCGCTCAGAAAGCGTTGACACAGGCATCTTGCTCAGTACGTCAATCAATGAATCATAGCGTGCAATATCCTGGTTACTATGCTCTATTAACTCTTTGAATGGCGCAATCTGACGCTGAAACTCCTGATACTGCTCCGTAGCTTCATGACACGCATACGT
>JAFZVR010000069.1 GCA_017617725.1 Prevotella sp. | reverse complement strand
TGTTCCGCAACAATGATGTGCATAAGACCTATTGGGCAATCACTCAGGAGCGGCCGAAAGAAATGGAGGGAACGCTCACCCATTGGCTGGTGCGCAACGAGAAGCAGAACAAGAGTTATGCCTACGACCATGAAATCCCCCATTCGAAAAAAGCTATCCTGCGATATCGTGTGATAGGGCAAGGTGACCGCTATCAGCTCTTGGAAGTGAACCTGCTTACCGGTAGACACCATCAGATACGCTGTCAGTTATCTGCCTTTAGAATGCCCATAAAAGGTGACTTGAAGTATGGAGCCAAGCGTAGTAATCCTGATGGAAGTATCTCCTTGTTGTCGTATCATGTGGAGTTTATCCATCCGGTATCAAAGGAGTGCATCAGTGTGGAATCACCTTTACCAGATGACCCATTGTGGAAAAAGCTGACAAATTCTTTGCTGTGATTTGGCTTTTTTAGTACTTTTGTGCTTATATAATATTGCGCAAGCATGAACCGCATATGGAAATGGCTGGCAGTAATTGTTCTGACACCAATACTGCTATTCATATTACTGACATTATTGCTCTACTGCCCTCCTGTTCAGAATTGGGCAGTAAGGCATGTAGCCGCATATGCGTCGCGTGAGACAGGGATGAACATCTCTATAGAACGAGTTCATCTGGCTTTTCCTCTTGACTTATCTCTTGAAGGCTTTAAAATGATAAAGCCTACAACACCTCCAGACACCATTGCTGATGTTAGGAGATTGGTAGTGGATGTAAAATTGATACCACTCTTCAGTGGTCAGGTTGAGATTGATGCATTAGAACTCAACCATGCAAAGATAAATACTCTGGATATTATTCCGGAAGTGCAGATACGAGGTAATATAGGCAGACTTTATCTGCAGAGTCATGGCATAGACCTTACTGCGGAGACAGTAAAAATCAATGATGTATTTGTTAACAACTCACAGATTGATATTGCACTCAGAGATAGTGTGCCGGAAGATACTACAGAGACAAATGCTAACTGGAAGGTTGACATTGACAAACTCGATTTTATAAAGACACGGTTGACACTTCATATGCCGGGTGATACTATAGGAATGCACGCTAATATGGAACGTGCAGTGGCCCGTCAGACTTTCCTGGGATTGAAAGACGGAATATATAATGTTAAGCAATTCGATTGGAATGGCGGTACATTTGATTATGGTCTCGGCATTAAGACATACGGCCTACGGGATGATAGTAAACGGCAACGGGGTTTTGATGCAGACTATATATCGATGAGTGATGTGCACATTGGTGCAGACTCCATCGTTGTGGCACCACCGCAGATTAGTGCCAGCATACGTGCCGGGAGTTTCAAGGAAAAGAGTGGACTGCAGGTTGATGCCTTCCATGGACAGTTCGTTATGGATGACATGAAGATGAACTTGCATGATACTGAAGTGGTGACACCATACAGCCGTCTGACCATTGACTATCAGATGGATTGGAATACCTTTGACGATAACGCGCCAGGTAAGCTATATGCCGATATTGATGGTAAGATTGGCAAACATGATATCTTGGTATTTGCTCCATCTCTGCCGAAAGATATGTTAGGGCGTTGGCCCCAGCAACCATTGATAGTCAGGGGACATGCGGAAGGTAATATGCAGTATGTCACCTTCCGTGACCTGCAAGTAAACTTGCCGACAGTAATGCAAATGAAAGGAACCGGATGGGTAGCTAATCCTTTTGATGCAGATAAGTTACGTGCTAATGTCAATCTGAAAGGACGTACCGAAGACCTGTCAATGATTAGTGCTATGCTTCCACGTGATGTGCGACAGCAGGTACGCCTGCCACGTGGCATTGGCATCGATGGTAATTTCCGTATCAATGGTCCGCAGTACTCGGCTGACTTCACCGCAACAGAGGGAGGAGGAACCATACGTGCCAAAGGTACATTCGATAGCAGAACACTTGCATATAATGTTAATGCTACAGCGAACCGTTTTCAGTTACAGCATTTCCTTCCGACAATGGGACTTGGACCGTTTACTGGAGATGTCGCTATGCAGGGATATGGTACAGACTTCCTTGATCCTCATTTCAGTGCAAAGATAAATGTTAATGTGCGCCAATTCCGCTATGACGGCTATGTGCTTGATGGACTGGCTGGCGATATCAGTTTGCACAATGGTATGCTTGTTGCCGATGTCAACAGTACTAATCCTATGGTTGCAGGAAAGTTCCGTGTAAATGGAAAACTGAAAACTGGCGATATAGACTTATGGATAAAAGGTCATGTGAGCCGTGCAGATTTGAAACTGTTAGGTATTACGGATCAACGTTACCTCATATCTACTGATGCAGACCTGCATGTGAAGACCGATATGGGTGATAATTACACTGTTCAGGGTGTAGCGTGTGACCTGCGTGTCACAGACCAGAATCAGACCTATGCTGTTGGAGATCTTGACCTTGATTTGCATACTTCTTTAGCTGCCACTCGTGCACTTATTATCAACAATGACTTTTATCTCAATGCAAATGCCGTAGGTGGATACAAGAGTCTGCTGAAGAAGAGCGATGCCCTCACAACACTTATTGAGAAACAGATAAAGGAAAAGGTAATCGATCAGATCGCACTACGCCGTTATCTACCTGACGCACATTTGTTGGTACGTAGCGGAAGTGACAACTTCGTTGCAAAGATGATTGCACAACAAGGCTATACCTTCCATAGTGCTGATATTAATCTTACTACCTCTCCACAGACAGGTATTAATGGCGATGTGGTGATGAGCCAACTGCTCATGGTCAGCGATAGCCTTATTATAGACAGTCTTAATCTCGCACTCCGCTCTGAAGCAGAAGATATGAATTATGACCTTGCAGTGATGAATCATTCCGACAATGAATATCCATTTAAGGCAATGATGACTGGTAGTATCATGGAACATGGCATTTCCACTAATGCCACCATTCTTGATGCTAATGACAAGACTGGAATAGAATTCGGCATGCTGGCACAGATGGAAGTTGACGGAATACGTTTGAAGATTATGTCGGATGATGCTATCTTGGGTTATAAGCAGTTTGCTGTCAATGATGCGAACTACATTTTCATTGGTAACGACCGGCGTGTGTCTGCAAATATGAAACTCCTCGCCAGCGATGGTGCCGGTGCATATATTTATACAGACGATGATGATGAAACCGCATTGCAGAATATCACTCTTTCTATGCACCGCTTTGAGCTTGGAAAGATGTTCCAGGTACTACCTTTCACCCCAGCTATCAGCGGTGTCCTTGATGGTGACTACCATATAGTGCAGACTGCCAACGATCTGACCATTTCGAGTGATATGACAATTAAGAATCTCATCTATGAGCATTCACCAATAGGCAATCTCGGAATGCAGTTTGTCTATATGCCTCAGGATGACGGTTCACACTATGTTGATGCTATCATCAGTCAGAATGACCGTGAGGTTGGCACTCTTGTCGGTACTTATCAATCAAATGGAGCAGGTCATCTTGACGCAGACTTCCATCTTGACCGTTTTCCACTACATTTTGTCAATGGATTTGTTCCTGACAGAATTGTGGGCTTGCGAGGAACGGGTGAAGGTGATTTGACAGTTCGTGGTCCTCTAAATGCTCTTGATATCAATGGTGAGGTATATCTCGATTCCTCATATGTATTTAGTGAACCATACGGAATGGAGATGCGATTCGCCAACGACCCTGTACGTATACAACATAGTAAACTCCTCTTCGAGAATTTTGAAATGTTTGCCAATAATGACAGCCCTCTCAATATTCAAGGATATCTTGATTTCAGTAATATGGATTGTATGATGCTTGATGTAAGGATGATGGCAAGAAACTTCCTGCTTATTGATGCCAAGGAGAATCCGCGGTCAGAGGCTTATGGTAAAGCATATGTTAACTTCTTTGGCTCTATGCGCGGACCACTTGACGGTTTGATGATGCGTGGTAAGCTGGATGTACTGGGCAATACTGATATGACATACGTGCTGCGTGAGTCGTTATTAAGCACTGATAGCCAACTTGAGGAACTGGTACGTTTTACTGATTTCAATGATTCTACGGCACAGAACGTTGTTGTTCGTCCAGATATCACAGGCTTTACTATGGATATGAATGTATCTATTGATGAGCAGGCACATATTGTCTGTGCCCTGAACGCTGACCATAGTAACTATATTGATCTTATTGGTGGTGGTGACCTTACAATGCATTATGATCCTACAAATGACCTTCGTCTCAATGGTCGTTACACCCTTACTTCGGGTGAATTGAAATATGCTTTGCCAATCATTCCATTGAAAACATTTAATATACAGGACGGAAGCTATTTGGAGTTTCAGGGAGAAGCATCCAATCCTTTGTTGAATATTAAAGCAACGGAGCATGTCAAAGCTTCTGTGTCTGATGGTTCTTCACAGGGAAAGATAGTAGATTTCGTCTGTGGAGTGAAACTTACCGAGACACTATCAAAGCCAACTGTTGAATTTATTATTGATGCTCCGGAAGACATGCAGATACAGAATGAACTCAACACAAAGAGTACGGAAGAACGCGGAAAACTGGCTGTGTCTATGTTAGCCTCAGGAATGTACCTCGGCGAGAGTGGGGCGACGCCTAATTCCAGTATGAGTGGTGCATTGGCATCATTCATGCAGAGCGAGATCAATCATATCACAGGTAGTGCTTTACGCTCTATGGGACTTGACTTATCGGCTAATATGGAAACTTCAACAGATGCATCTGGTGGCCTGCATACGGACTATACGTTCAAATTCTCAAAGCGCTTGCTTAATAATCGTTTACGCATCATTATGGGTGGGCGTGTATCCACAGGAAGTAGTGCCGGTGGTGCTAATGGTGCGTTCTTCGATAACTTCTCGATGGAGTACCGTCTCAATGAAAGTGAAACAAAATATCTGAAAGTTTACTATGAGCGTGAAGCTTACGATTGGCTTGATGGTAATATCAGTGAATTCGGTGCAGGCTTCATGTGGCGTCGTAAGCTACAGCACCTGAAAGATGTGTTTAATTTTAAGAAGGATGCCGTACCTGTCAGAACATCAACTGTTGGTAGCCGCTCTGGTATGCCGGTAGTAAAGCCATCTATGATTGGTGAGATCTCAGATAGTACAAATATTAAGCGACCAACCGTCAATGAAAACAAATAACATTCCTTTGTGGTCACTTTTGTGGAGTGGTGTAGGAGGGGTATTACTCTTCCTACTGGGTGGATGTTCCACCACTTCAGCTATTCCTGATGGTGAACAATTGTATATTGGGCAGAAAAGCACCCGATATATCAATTATGAGAAGAATGCTCATTTCCTCACTACGAAAGAAGAAATAGCCCTTGTCTTGGCTACAGAACCGAATGGGGCTCTCTTCAATAGTTCCACCATGCGCTCACCATTCCCAATGGGTTTGTGGGTGTGGAATGCCTTTTCCAATGACAGTACTCGTTTCGGTCGCTGGGTGACGAAAGCATTTGGTACGCCACCAGTGTTGATGAGTCATGTTAATCCGGCTCTTCATGCCTCAGTTGCAGAGAATACACTGCATAAACGTGGCTATTTCCATGGTCACGCGGATTATAAACTGTTACCGCAGAATAATCCAAAGAAACAAAAGGTGCAGTACATTGTTGATATGGGACATCTATGGACTCTCGATAGTATCAGTTATGTGAATTTCCCTGCAGAAGCGGACTCTATGCTCAATGCCACAAAGTATATAGCATACATTCAGAAAGATGATCCCTTTGACGTGGCAAATCTGGAAAATGAACGATCACGCGTTTCTGACCTCTTCCGTGACAATGGTTATTATTTTTACGAGAAGACGATGGCATCGTTCCTTGCAGATACGGTAGCGGTACCAGGAAAGGTTCAGTTACGTCTGCAGCTGGCCGATGGTATCAGTGACAGTATTATATGTCCGTGGACTATTGGTAATATAACGATGAATTTCCGTCGCTCAATGTTTGAAAAAATAGACAGTACGCGTCGAATGCGTAGTTTTGCTATTGGATTCAGCGGAAAACGGCAGCCACTGCGCACAAATACCATCCTCAACGCATTACAGTTCCGTCCTCTTCAGCTCTATAGCCATCAGAAAGTGGAATTAACACAGGTTAAACTGGCAAATACAGGACTCTTCACACGTACACAGTTTAGTTTTATTCCTCGTGACAGTGCACGCGTGTTAGATGCAACGCTTGAGTGCATTCTTGAGAAACCTTATGACTTCTACATCGAAGCTTATGGTAAGGGTAAAACGAGCGGTCGTTATGGTCCTGAGGTAATAACCGGTATTTCTAAGCGTAATATCTTCCGTGGTGGGGAGCTGTTCAATTTTAACATCCACGGTTCCTATGAGTGGCAGACAGGGCATCGTGGCGAGGGAACAAAAAGCGGCGTTAACAGCTATGAATATGGTATGGAGAGTTCACTGACCTTTCCCAGAATAGTCAATCCTTTCCAGACACCTCTTCGTAAGAAAATAGAACGAATGCGCAGGAAAGGAAATAGCGAGCAAGAATTACGTCAAAGACTGCGTTCCTATCGTCGTACACGTTTCTATGACACACCGTCAACGGTTCTTAAGGCTGCGGTAAATATAATCAACCGTGCTGATTACTTTAAACGTAATGTGGTATCTGGAGAGCTGCGATATAACTGGCAGACATCAGCACAGAGTGCTTATGACTTTTCCCCATTGTCGTTAACATATGAGTATATGGCACACCGCACCGACTCTTTCATACGTTTACAGGAGCAGCATCCGTATCTCATAACATCAATGGCGGACCAGTTTATCCCGAAGACACAATTCTCATATAGCTACCATAGTCCGTCAGACTATCGTAGTCCCATATCATGGTGGACAACGGTTAGTGAAGCCAGTAATATCATGTCACTGGGGTATGCTGCATTGGGTAAGAAATGGAGCGAGAAGAACAAGACAATGTTCAAGAATCCATATGCACAGTTCCTGAAATTTGAGACGAATTTTACGAAAGTATGGAGAATGGGTGAGTCCTCATCATTAGCGGCACATGTCAACGGTGGCGTTGTGTGGAGCTATGGCAATGCTGATGTGGTGCCCTATACAGAACAGTTCTATGCCGGTGGTGCCAATAGCATCCGTGCTTTCAATGTGCGGTCTATAGGTCCAGGTAAGTATAAACCAGCAGATAAACAGTCGTCATACGTAGAGCAGACTGGTGATATAAAACTGCTGTTAAATTTAGAATATCGTCCACATCTGTTTGGTGATATCTATGGTGCCGTCTTTCTCGATGCAGGTAATGTATGGGCAATGCGTGATGATATAGAAAGGGTAGGCGCAAAGTTCGAATCACGTGAGTTCTTCCGCCAGTTGGCCTTTGGTACGGGCTTCGGCTTGCGCTATGACCTTGACTATTTCATTTTGCGCCTCGACTGGGGTATCGGTTTGCACGTACCTTACGAGACTGAAAAGCATGGATTCTATAATATTGATAGTTTCAAAGATTGTCAGACGTTCCATCTTGCCATAGGTCTGCCGTTCTGATTGGAAGTAGTGGTAAGTAATTAGTAGGAGCAGGAAGGCATGCTAAAAAAATAGTGATAGTTGTGGTGTAGTTGTGGATTTTTCAGTACATTTGCACACGTAATAGTTAAACAATAAATATTTTATTATATTATGAAACCAACATTGTTTCTTCTTGCTGCAGGAATGGGAAGCCGTTATGGTGGCTTGAAGCAGCTTGACGGTCTCGGCCCCAATGGTGAGACTATCATGGACTATAGTATTTACGATGCTATCCAGGCAGGATTCGGTAAGGTGGTATGGGTTATTCGTAAGGATTTCGAGGAGCAGTTCCGTACCCAGATACTGTCTAAGTACGAGGATAAGATTCCGTGTGAGTTGTGTTTCCAAGCTCTCGATGCTTTGCCAGAGGGTTTTAGCGTACCGGAAGGACGACAGAAGCCCTGGGGTACAAATCACGCTGTGCTCATGGGTAAGGATGTTATCAAAGAACCTTTCTGCGTTATTAACTGCGATGATTTCTATAATCGTGATGCCTTTATGGTAATTGGCAAATTCCTTAATGAACTGCCGGAAGGTGCAACAAACAAATATGCCATGGTGGGATTCCGTGTAAGCAATACGCTGAGTGAGAATGGTACTGTAGCTCGTGGTATTTGTTCAAAGGATGCTGACGGCAACCTTACTACTGTTGTTGAGCGCACTGAGATTGTACGCTGTGCAGAAGATGGTTCTAATGCTGGAGCAGCTACGGAGACTATCCGTTATAAGGATGAAGAGGGCTCTTGGGTAGCTGTTGATGATAAAACTCCTGTATCAATGAATATGTGGGGATTCACTCCTGATTATTTTGAGTATTCTGAGGCTTATTTCAAGGAATTCCTTGCAGACCCGAAGAATATGGAGAATCTGAAGGCAGAGTTCTTTATACCACTTATGGTAAACAAACTCATCAATGAGAAGACAGCTACAGTACAGGTTCTTGATACTACATCAAAATGGTTTGGCGTTACCTATGCTGCAGACCGTCAGGACACTGTCAACCGTATAAAGAAACTTGTTGACGATGGTGTCTATCCAAACAAATTGTTTTAATGCAAATTAATATTCTTACCGATGCCGAGGTAGCTCTCTTGAAGCAGACCTTGGCATCAGCTCGTAATATAGTAGTATGCTGCCATAAGTCACCTGACGGTGATGCTGTCGGCTCTTCTTTGGCATGGGCTGAGTTTCTTGCTCAAGGTGCAAGGAGTGAAGAGCAAGGTACAAGAGAATGTGCAGAAGGAGAGGGCCGAAAAGTGTCCGTTGTCTTGCCTGATGCAGCTCCTGACTTCCTTCATTGGATGCCCGGCTTTCAGCAAGTCATGCGCTTTGACAAGAAACCCGATGAGGTGAAGGCGTTATTTGCCGATGCTGACTTGGTGTGCTGTATGGATTTCAATACCACATCGCGAACAGATGAGTTGCAGGAAGTCCTTGACGGATGTAAAGCACCGAAAATACTCATAGACCATCATCTCTCACCAGATATTGATACGGTGATGAGTATATCGCATCCTGATGCCAGCTCCACTTGTGAACTTGTCTTCAGGATTATAAACCAGTTGGGTGGTTTTGAGGTTATGACAGCAAACTGTGCTTCAAACCTATATTGCGGATTGATGACTGATACCGGCGCGTTTGCTTATAACTCTTCACGTCCGGAGGTGTTCTATGTGGTTAGTCAACTGTTGTCTAAGGGAATAAATAAAGATCGTATATACAACCGTGTCTATCACAGCATGAGCATTCATGCCTTGCGTTTACGCTCTTACGTGATATTCAAGAAGATGCAGGTGGTGGAACAGCTTCATGCAGCATTCTTCTCTATTACAAAAGCAGAGATGAAACGGTTCCATTTTATACGTGGTGATGCGGAAGGACTTGTCAACGAGCCGTTGAAGATAAAGGGAATGAAACTGTCTATATCCCTTCGTGAAGATACTGAAAAGCCTAATCTCATACTGGTTAGCTTGCGCTCGTCACATGGATTCCATTGTGAAGAGATGGCAAGGCGGTTTTTCAATGGTGGTGGTCATGAGGACGCTTCTGGAGGACGCCTCTACTGTTCTATGGAAGAGGCTGAGCAGATAGCATTGACGGCTATTATGGAATATAAGCAGGAGTTGAAAGGTTAAGAAAGGGTGCTTGGGTGGCACTTTAAGGACAAAAAATATTAATTATGCTTTATGAATTATGAATTAATTCGTATCTTTGCCCAATTGAATAAACATATATAGAATGCAGAAATTATCATGGATAGTGTTGGCGCTGATAGGAGTTGTACTCTTCGCCTCTTGCGATAACGACGAAACCTATGCTGACCAGAAAAAGCGTGAACGCAGTGCAATTGCGAAGTTTATTGCCAAGGAAGGTATCACTACTATCAGTGAGTCCCAATTCAAGGAGCAGGGTAATGTAACTGATGTGTCAAAGAACGAATTTGTACTCTTCGACCGTACAGGTGTTTATATGCAGATTGTACGTAAAGGCACTGGCGAACCGTTGAAGGATGGTGAGACAGCAACGATACTCTGCCGTTTCAATGAGCGTAACCTCCTTGCTGATACTCTCCAATTATCAAATAATAATCTTTATTATGCAGCTGTTGTTGATAAGATGATGGTCGTAAATACCAGCGGTTCGTTTACTGCATCCTTTGACAGCGGCTCAAGTGTAATGTACAAAGCGTATCAAACAACCTCTGTCCCGGCAGGATGGCTTGTACCTTTCACATACATCAATCTCGACAGGTATAAGAAAGGTAGTGAGATTGCACAGGTGAATCTGATTGTACCACATTCACAGGGGCATCAGTATGCGTCCTCTGGAGTATATCCGTGCTACTATGAGCTGACGTATGAAAGAGGAAGATAGTTTCGGTTTACAGTTTAAAGTTTACAGAGTATGAGTTTAATAAAATCAATATCAGGAATACGCGGAACAATAGGTGGTCGCACAGGCGACACCCTCAATCCGCTTGACATAGTGAAATTTACGACAGCATATGCTACCTTCATGCGCCGTAATGGCGGTGACGGCAAAAATGCGGATTTCAATAATAATCGTCCTACAATAGTTGTCGGTCGCGATGCTCGCATCTCCGGTGTGATGGTTGATAACATCGTCTGTGGTACACTTATGGGTATGGGCTACGATGTAGTGAACATTGGGTTGGCAACGACCCCGACAACGGAGCTTACCGTGCGCAACCTTGGTGCTGACGGCGGTATCATCATAACAGCCAGCCATAACCCACGCCAATGGAATGCGCTGAAGTTGCTCAACAGCGACGGAGAATTCCTTACCGCTGCTGATGGAGCAGAGGTCTTGGCGATAGCAGAGAAAGAAGACTTCGAATATGCTGACGTTGACTCCCTCGGTCATCTCATCAGCTGTGATGAGGCTGACGAGTGGCATGTGGAGGACGTGCTAGGGCTTGACCTCGTTGACGAGGACGCAATCCGTAAAGCCGGCTTCAAAGTCTGTGTAGATGCTATCAATTCTGTTGGTGGTATAATACTTCCTAAGCTTCTTGATGCGCTGGGAGTGAAATATACTATCCTCAATGCTGACCCTACAGGTGACTTCGCACATAATCCTGAGCCATTGGAGAAAAATCTCAGCGGTATCATGGATGAGATGAAAACCGGTAAGTATGATCTCGGTATCGTTGTTGATCCAGACGTCGATCGTCTGGCCTTTATCTGCGAGGATGGAAAGATGTTCGGTGAAGAATACACCCTCGTCAGTGTGGCAGACTATGTCTTAGCAAACACTCGACTCTCGACTCTCGACTCTCGACTCTCAACTGTCAGTAATCTCTCTTCTACCCGTGCTCTGCGTGATGTAACAGATAAGTATGGTGGCTCCTATGCTGCTGCTGCCGTCGGCGAAGTTAATGTAACCACGAAGATGAAGGAGGTAGGAGCCATTATCGGCGGCGAAGGTAATGGTGGCGTAATCTATCCTGAGAGCCACTATGGTCGTGATGCCCTCGTTGGCATAGCCCTCTTCCTGTCACATCTGGCACATAAAGGCATTAAAGTCAGTGAACTGCGTAAGGAATATCCTAGCTATCAGATAGCAAAAAATCGTATTGACCTCACTCCTGGCACCGATGTAGATGCTATCCTCATGAAAGTAAAGGAGATGTTTGCTGCAGATCCAACGGCACAGGTTAACGACATTGACGGTGTGAAGATAGACTTCCCAGACAAATGGGTACACCTGCGTAAATCAAATACAGAGCCAATCATCCGCGTTTATAGTGAGGCGGCAACGATGGATGCTGCTGATGCGATAGCAAAGAAACTGATGAAGGTCGTTGAGAATTCAACGAAGGAGTAAAAACACTAAACATTGAGAATGTTTATAGAACAACCTGCCCGATGGCTGCGATGGATTTATCCGAAGGCTATATGGAGGATGGACCCGAATGACCATTCTGTCTATCTCACCTTCGATGATGGTCCTTTGCCAATGAGTACGCCTTTTATTCTTGACACCCTACGTGAGTACGGCGTCAAAGCTACCTTCTTTATGGTGGGGGATAATGTGCGCCGTTATCCGGAGTTGCTCCAGCGCATTAAGGATGAGGGGCATCAGGTAGGTAATCACACATACAACCATTTAGGAGCCTTCCGTCATTGGATTATTACATATGTCATTGATGTACACAAGGCTAATGAGCTTATCCGAGCCAAATATTTCCGTCCCCCTCACGGCTGGATGCGTCATTCCATATACTGGTGGCTCCATCATGAGCATAAGATAATAATGTGGGACGTTGTCACTCGTGACTATTCTCGTTGGCTTACGGCTGATGATGTTGTCAATAATGTGAAACGTTATACCCGTAACGGTTCCATCATTACCTTCCACGATTCCGTACGTAGCATTGATAAACTCCACTATGCGCTTCCGGAGTCTATCAAGTGGCTTAAGGAGCAAGGCTACGAATTCAAAATTTTTGAGTAGTAGGTAAGAAATAGTAGATGGTCAGAGATAAAAGAGGTGAGTTCCATTGGAATTCACCTCTTTTCACTTTTTGACTTTCAAATCTCAACGTTTCTCACTCTGGCATTCTTCCGCCGCGTTGTTGGTAGCGGTCAAGGAGTGATTGAATGATTGGTTCATGCTTGTCATCCCATGTGGTGTCAATCTCATCGGCTGTCTGGAGGAGTGACATCATAATGCGGAACTGTATGAAGCAATCGCTCTGTGACAGACCAAAGCCACGCTCCCCAAGAGAGAGATAATAGTTGACATACTGGAGGGAGTTTTTCCACATCTTGTCGATGAGTTTCATGGCTTTCGCCTTCTCGCCAACTTGTGCGTATGTGATGGCGATGTCGGCACCGCCGCTCATGATGTAGCTCATTGGCACGTTGTATTCCGGTATCTCTTTCTCCATTTTAGCCAGTACTTTCTTAGCCTTGTCGGTCTTACCTTCTTCTACCAGACGGGCTGCGAGCTGAGCCAGCAGACGACGGTGTGTGTGGCACATACGGGTGACGGTCTCATCAAGGTAGAGTCCTGGAGTACTCAGACCGCCCCACTTGAAGCGGTTCATCACAGCATCGTAAGTTTTCTCAGTGTCGAAATCCTTCACGCCTTCACCTTTCGTGGTGAATGGTGTGATGCGGTTGACGAGTCCTTCCTGTATGAAATTGTCACCAAGGTTCATGTAGTTCTCCGAGCCTACTGTGAGAGCCACATAGATAGGACGTGTCCAGTTGGCGTTGGCAATCATCTCAAGCATCATGAGGTCACCCTTATATAGTGCTCGCTTGCCCTGTAAGGAGATTATCATCTTGTCAGGGATGGAGTCTGATGCCATCATCATACCGCTCTTGTGCACTGCTTCCTTGTCGATGGTGAGATAGAGAGTATCTGTAGGAATGAAGTGTGTCTCTTCATCCTTTGAGCGTACCCAGTATTTCAAAATATTCTTTAGTTCAAACGGCTCATCACCGAACTGCTGGCGTGCTGCCTCCGGGTTCTCACGATAGAAAGCGAGAATCTCCTCTTTGGCACGTGTATCGATAGGGATATACTCGTTAGTACCTGAGACATAGTCGAGACGCGGCCATGTGATAGGCAGGGCAGGGGAGTCGTATGCCGGACGTGTCATTTGATCAATGTACCAGTCAGTCTGTAGGTAGCTGAGGTTACATACCCTGGCATCAGTACGCACACCTTCAGCTTCTTGGTTGTACCACAGTGGGAAAGTGTCGTTATCACCATTGGTATAGATGATGGGATTACCTTCTTGCTGCAATGACATGAGGTAGTTCTGACCAAAGTCGCGACAGGTGTAGCGTCCGGAGCGGTCGTGATCATCCCATGTCTGTGATGCCATCTGTATGGGGATAAAGATAGTTGCGATAGCTATTACCGATGCAATGGCAACGGGATTGACGCCTTTTAGGTATTTCTTCAGGGTGTCGATGATGGCGGCAACGCCAAGTCCGCACCATATTGCGTAAGCGTAGAAGGAACCAGCGTATGCATAGTCGCGCTCACGTGGCTGAGATGGTGTCTGGTTCAGGTATACAACGATGGCAAGACCCGTCATAAAGAACAGGAATGCTACAACCCAGAACTGCTGGATGCCTCGTTTGCCACGCCATGCCTGCCAGAACAGTCCAATAAGTCCAAGGAGCAATGGCAGACAGTAGAATACATTATGTCCCTTGTTCTCTTTCAGCTCGTCAGGAAGTAGGTCCTGATTGCCATAGAGTATGTTGTCTATGAACGAAATGCCTGTTATCCAGTTGCCGTGCTCCAGTTCACCATTGCCTTGTATGTCGTTCTGACGGCCGGCAAAGTTCCACATGAAGTATCTCCAGTACATGAAGTTACACTGGTAGGAGAGGAAGAAACGGAGGTTCTCCAATTGTGTGGGGATAGTCACTCCATCGACATCACGCCCTTGGATGCCGCCCATCCACGATTCATATTGTCCGCGATGGGCTGCGCTGTACATTCGTGGGAAGAGCATGTTCTGCTCATAGATGTAGTCGGTCTTATTGCGTACAATGAAGTAGCTGTCTTTCTCATCGGGCGATGCCTTCTCCTTACGCTGATATACAGGACCACCGTCCACAGTTTCATAGCGCATACCGTCGGCCGCAATCTTCGGTTCTGAGCTGTATGCAGGACCATAGAACAGAGGACGGTCGCCATACTGTTCACGGCTCATATACGTACCCAATGCAAAGATATCTTCCGGTGAGTTCTGGTCCATCGGGGGATTTGCTGATGAGCGAATTACTATCACGGCATAGGTGGAATATCCTATCATGAGCATGAGCATACATAATAGGGTGGTATTCTTTACACGTGCAGAGATGAGGGCGCCTTTTTTCCAGTTTAGGGCCACCCATAGTAGGGTCAATACGACAACGCCTGTTATAACTGCTTTCCATCCGTAGCCGTAGAAAGGCAGACCGATAAGTCCCACAGCGGCTGTGAAGGCGATATTCTGGCGAAGTATACTCTTGTCGGTCTGTGTCTCGTAGATAGCCCACAGTACCACACAGATAAGCAGTATGATATAGATGATTAGACCGGTGTTGAATGACATTCCCAATGTGTTAACAAAGAACAGCTCAAACCATCCACCCATGGTAATAATACCTGGTATGACACCGTAGAGCACTGCTGCTACTATTGCAAATGAAACGGCGAGGGCAATGAGGGAACCTTTCAGGTCAGCTTCAGGAACACGCTTGTAGTAGTATACCAAAACGATTGCTGGAATGCACAGCAGGTTCAGTAGGTGGACACCGATAGATAGTCCTGTCATATAGGTTATCAGCACCAGCCAACGGTCGCTATGTGGCTTGTCGGCGTTATCCTCCCATTTCAGAATCAGCCAGAACACCACTGCCGTGAATGCTGAGGAGTAGGCATAGACCTCTCCCTCCACCGCTGAGTACCAGAAGGTGTCGCTGAAGGTATAGATTAGTGCACCCACCAATCCCGAAGCCTCTATCGCAATTAGTTTGCTGAGATTCAGCTCACTCCAATCCTTTAGGATCAGTCGGCGGGTGAGGTGTGTAATAGTCCAGAACAGGAACATGATACACGTTGCAGAGAGTAGGGCATTCATGGTGTTCACCATGCGGGCAACCTGCGACGGGTCACTTACCAGCTGTGAGAATAGATTGGCTGTCAGCATGAAAAAAGGTGCACCTGGCGGGTGACCAACTTCCAACTTATAACCAGTGACGATAAATTCCGGACAATCCCAGAAAGAGGCTGTGGGCTCTATCGTGCAACAGTATGTTACTGCTGCGATGAGAAATGCCACCCAGCCGAAGATGTTGTCCACTAATCTGAATTTTTTCATTGTTATATTGCGTTTTGTTCTTCAATAATTCTGCAAAAATAGATATTTAACCTGAATTCAGTATTTTATTTATGTTAAAAGGTGTTTGTTCTTATATCAACTGATTGACACCATACATTAGAATGACGTAACGTAGAAATTTACCAAGTGAGATGCTACAGAAAGAGAGTGGCAGGTTGGCACGGGTGAGACCGAGGACAATGGTGATGGCACTTCCTAAAACGGGAATGAAGGCGAAGAAGCCCATGATAGCACCATGACCACGCATGAACCTTTGTGCTTTGTCTAACGATTCTTTCTTAACATGTAGATGTTTCTCTATCCACTCAAGATTCCCCAGCCGTCCCATACAGTAGTTGAACATGCCACCTGCGATATTGCCCACGGAACCATAGACAACGAGGAGCCATGTGTCGAGACCGGCAGCACGCAGTGATACCATTATCACCTCACTGCTGAAAGGCAGGAAACTGCCTGCCAGAAATGATGCAACGAGCATACCCCAGTAGCCCCAGTCAATAAGAATATTAAATATGTATTCCATTAATCAGAGGATTTGAGTGTGTGAAGATGTTATACATTACTACTCCAATGGATAATAGCAACAGCAGTTTCGTAAGGATATTTGTCCAGCGTGTCTCAGTTAGTGCAATGAAATGTCCTATGAGGGGTGCTGTGTTGCCTATTATGATCGGCAGTAAGTATTTATAGTGCTGAGGCTGGAGAATAAGGAAGACGATGGCGAAGAAATCCACATAGATAAAGAACTCATAGAGTAGCTGTGTACGGATACGGTCGAGCTGGCGTGTACGCAGATAGTGGATAATGCCGATTATGGCACATAGGAGTATCAACGAGGTGTTTACTATCTGGTATGGCTCCCACTGAAAAAAAGCCCCAAGAGGCTGCTCGTATGTAGCGAGAGCTGTGAAGTGGGTTACTATACCATTAAAGTCTCCTTTCCATAATATATATGGTGTTAGTAGCCAGTATGGCGTGAGGATGCCATATATGGATGCACAGAACATCCGTGATGAGAAGGCAAGGAGTTTTACTATATACAGACACCATAGTAACGGTAGGAAGTAAAGACTCTGCACGAAGAACAGGCTACATACTCCTAATGCTGTGAAAGCCATAAAGGTTAGGGCTGTACGTTGTGTGTCTTGATAACATCCAAAAGCACAGTAGTAGAACCAAGCTACAGAGAGGGCTGTTAGTGCTACTCCAGGGGATGAGTATGGGTATGTTGTGATTGTCATGAGTATCAGGAATATACATGACACCATACGGCTATAGATTCGTATTAGGGAGTTGGCGTTGTTGACCTCTGCCATCAGAAGTGTAGCAAGAGAAATGCATGTGGCACTGACAGCAACACTGACAATATTGTCAATATTCACCAGAGCAGCCAACATCCATATTGGTGCGCACAAGAACGATGTCGTTATAAGTGCGAAACGACTCTCTGCTATTCTGTTCTGTAGCCTTTTCATACTATTGCTATCCTCTTACCCTATGCTCCACTCCTGCATTTAGGCTTTCTCTCACCTCTAACTTCTTAAATATCCATTCCAATATCTCTGCGGAAGTATTTGTCCTGGAAATCTATTTGCTGTGCCACGGCAAAAGAACGTGCAAGGGCTTCCTCTTTGTCTTTTCCGTAGGAGGATACAGCGATTACCCTACCGCCATTGGTGAGTAGCCTCTCTCCCGACCCCTCCCCCATAGGGAGGGGGGCTTGGATGGTGCCGCTGTGGAAAAGGATGGTATCTCCCCCTCCTTGTGAGGGGGTATGGGGTAGGCTGATATCATATCCTTTCTGATACGCTTCGGGATACCCTCCACTGACAAGCATTATGCAAACGGCGGCGCGCTCATCGAATTCTATGGTGCGCTCATCGAGATTGCCCTCGGCAACACCTTCAAGGAGGTCTACGAGGTCGCTCTTGAGACGTAGCATCACACTCTCCGTCTCCGGGTCACCCATACGGCAGTTGTACTCTATTACATACGGCTCGGCGGGTTGCCCCATGTCCCTCGACTCTCGACTCTCGACTCTCGACCCTTGTACGTTAGTGCGGTTGATAAGTCCGAAGAAGATGAAGCCCTTGTAGTCGATGCCGTCGGCAGCAAGACCTTCTACTGTAGGACGTATGATGCGGTCTTCCACCTTCTTCATCCACTCTTTTGTAGCAAACGGAACCGGTGTGACACTTCCCATACCACCAGTGTTCAGTCCTGTGTCACCCTCGCCGATGCGCTTGTAGTCTTTGGCTTCTGGCAGAATCTTATAGTGGGTGCCGTCGGTGAGCACGAAGACAGAGCATTCGATACCGCTCATATACTCCTCTATAACGACTCGGCTTGAGGCGTTGCCGAACATGCCGCCAAGCATCTCCTTCAGTTCCTTCTTTGCCTCTTCAAGGGTAGGGAGGATGAGCACACCCTTGCCGGCACAGAGACCATCGGCTTTGAGTACATACGGAGCCTCGAGTGTCTCAAGGAACTTCAGTCCCTCTTCCAGATGTTCTCCGTCAAATGTCTCATAGCGTGCAGTGGGGATATTATGGCGCTGCATGAACTGCTTGGCGAAGTCCTTCGAGCCTTCAAGCACGGCACCGGCTTTTGAGGGACCTATAACGGAAATGCCCTTTGTGCAGGGATCATTACTGAAGTCATCGTAGATACCTTTTACCAACGGATTCTCAGGACCTACAACAACCATATCTACAGCATTCTTAACGCAAAACGCTTTCAATGCTTCAAAGTCATCGGCTTTGATAGCTACATTCTCGCTTGCTCCACCTGTTGCCAACGGCATATTGTCAGTACCACCGTTGCCAGGTGCAATGAAGAGGTTCTCTACATGTGTGCTCTGCGCGATTTTCCATGCTAAGGCGTGCTCTCTGCCGCCGCTGCCTAATAGTAATATGTTCATAATTTGTTCTATTTCAGGTAATCCTCAAAATACTGTGTTATGCGCTCATGAAGGTGAACGCTCTGATGACCACGCATGTTATGCGGTTCACCGGGGTAGACAAAGAAGTCGGGTTGTGTACCTTCCTTGATACACTCTGCCAGGAACGACAGACAGTGCTGCGGCACAACGGTCTCATCGTTATAGCCTGTGATAATCTGCAGTTTACCTTTCAGATTCTTTGCTTGTGGAATGAGTGATGTCTTCTCGTAGCCTTCGGGGTTCTGCTGCGGTGTGTCCATATAGCGCTCGCCGTACATCACCTCGTACCATTTCCAGTCGATGACAGGACCGCCTGCCACACCCACTTTGAATATGTCGGGATGGTTGGTCATAAGAGTAATGGTCATGAAACCGCCAAAACTCCACCCATGGACACCAATTCTGTTGGTGTCTACGTAAGGCAACGACTTCAGGAACTCCACACCCTGCATCTGGTCTTCCATCTCCACTTGTCCCAGCTGACGGAAGGTGGCCTGTTCGAATGCCAGTCCTCTATTCTCTGAGCCTCTATTGTCAAGGATGAATATGATATATCCTTTCTGAGCCATGTATCTCTCCCATGAACGACTGCTATAGTGCCAGCGGGCATCTACATTGTGAGCGTGAGGACCGCCATAGACATATACGACTGTTGGGTAGGAGGAGCCTAACCCCACCCCCTCCCCAAGGGAAGGGAGCTTGTGACCTTCGGTGTCAGTGTTAAGCTGGTTGTAGAGTTCTGCAGGAACCACCATACGATAGTAGAGGTCGGTCACTCCGTCGGCCGCCTTAATCGTACCGCAAATGAATCCAGGTTGCTCATAACCATTCCATGGGTCTGCAGCGGTCAGGAGGTTTGTGGTTGAGGGCTTGGATTGTATGTTAATTGTTGTCGCGGTTATATTGATGCAACGTGGCACGGTTGGCTCAGAATATGAATCCAAAAGGTATGTGCCATCTTCTGACAGTACACCATTGTGGTATCCTCGTCCGTTGTCAAGAAGAGTACGTTTTCCTGTTTTTATGTCAACAGCAAAAATATTTGCCTGGATTGGTGATAACTCGTTGGAACGAATGATGACACTCTTGTCCTTTGTGTTAAAGCCTAACACATCCATTACTACCCACTCTCCAGATGTCAGGGGTCGTATGTTTAACGATGAGTTCTTGGATGTCGCTCCTAGACTCTCGACCAAATACAAATGATTATATCCGTCCTTTTGACTCTGCATCAAGGCTTTACTGTCATCCCAAGGCAGGAAGACGATAGGGTGGATGGGTTCCACGTATTTTTCTGATGTCTCACGATAGAGTTCCTGCAGACGAGCACCTGTTGTAGCATCATAGCTCACTAAGCGACAGTCGTTCTGGTCGCGATTGAGCTCAAACATATATATCAGTTTACTGTCAGGACTCCAGGCGATATTTGTGAAGTAAACGGGTAGGTTGTCGGCAGGGGAACTGCCGACAGCGGAGGTGTCGTGAGAAACGGGTGTCTGTAGGTAGATTGTCTTACCCGTTGTAGTGTCATATACCCCTACAGTCACCTGATGGCTGGTTTCGCCAGCCATAGGATATTTGTCAGGTTTGTGCAGCGCTATACGGGCATCAATGTTCACCTGCGGATAATCTGTCACCATGCTTTGATCCATACGGTAGAATGCCAGCCGTTGCTTGTCAGGACTCCAGAAAAGACCAGTTTCAATGCCAAATTCATTACGATGGACAATCTCACCATAAACGAGTTCGCGTGTACCGTCTATAGTAATAGGCTTGTCATCAATGAAGATATTGTGATCCTTCACCACGGCTTTGTCTTCTTGCAGCTTACACCAGTCAGCATATTGCTCTTTTTGCTTCTCTGTGAATGCTTTTTCCTCGCCATTCTTACTGACCGTCAGCATTTTGTCACCGTCCTTGCGCACTAACTGATTGCCCCACCAACTGTACGTGCGACTCTCTGGGCGGAATTTGAAATAGTTCTTACCACCGTAGTTTAGCTCCTCTAGAGTGAGTTGTTTTAACTCCTGTGCACTCATTGTTGTGGCGAAAATAGTAAATGTAATAATGGTTGATAAACCTCTGAAAACAAGCATATTAATCTTCGTAGTTATAGTCCTTGTTAATTCCATGTTTCTTATTGGTCTTGTTGCGGTCTTTTCTGTCAAAAGATTTGGCGCCGCGCTTGTCAAATACTCTTCCTCCGCGCTTGTCTTCACGTTTGAAATTACGGGAACTGCGGTCTCTCGTTCCTCGTTTCTCGTCTCTCGTTTCTCGACTCTCGCCCCACAACTCTCTTCTCTCACCCCACAACTCTCTTCTC
>JAFZVR010000068.1 GCA_017617725.1 Prevotella sp. | reverse complement strand
GGTGACGAGTGAATTAACTCTGCAAGTTGTTCTATATCAGTATGATATGCTATGTGAGGGTGACGAGTGGGTGACGAGTGCTTTGTCTTATACTGAAATTGGTTTACACTTTTGCAAATCAATTACAGTAAATGAGAAAAAGATTCTATTTCACCAAAGAAGAACGTATCTCGATAGCCAACGAGTACTACACGACAGATGCCAGTTCAAAGGAAATATGCCAGAAATATGGCATATCTTCCCATACGGTATTATGTAACTGGGTAAAAAAATACGTCAAGGACATGAAAATTCCCGAAAAAGTATTACCTTTGTCGCACAGACCGGCGTCACGCATTTCCGCCGGTCCGTCATCAGACATGGCAATAACAAGCAAAGAGACCAAAGAACTCAAGTTGCGCATCGCAGAGCTGGAGAAAGCCTTGAAATGGGAGCAGATGCGCAGTCATGCCCTCGAGACAATGATAGAGATTGCCGAGGAACAAGGCATGAAGGTGCGAAAAAAATCTGGGGCCAAGTAGTCGAGCGCCTCTGCGAGCGAGATGAGTACAAGGTAGATGTCGCTTGCAGACTACTTGGCCGTACAAGACAGGCTTATTACAAGAAAAGGCGCTATGACGACTGCTATGTGAACCGCCTGACGCCTATAATAGACACGGTCAGGCACATACGTGGCATAGCCCCCGGCATAGGAGGCTACAAGCTGTGGCTCATGATAGGCAGGATATATCCCGACCGTTGGATTCCTGGACGCGACAGTTTCTTCAACCTCCTGCGCACGTTCGGTCTTGTCCTGAAGCGCCCCAGACCAAGGCATACGACAAACTCCAACCACAGGTTCCATAAGTACAGGAATCTGGTAAGGGACTATATCCCCATGTCTCCCAACTCCCTGTGGGTGAGCGACATCACCTATATTGATACGGAAGACGGCTTCTGCTATCTGCATCTTGTAACAGATGCATATTCACGCAAGATCATAGGCTGGAGCCTGTCACAGACACTTGAGGCAAAGTACACGGTAAACGCCCTGCGCATGGCAATTGAGCAGACTGGCAGGGATGACCTTCAGGGACTTATACACCACTCAGACAGGGGAATACAATACTGTTGTGATGCATATGTCGGTGAGCTGAACAGGCATCATATCAGCATCAGCATGACTGAAGACTATAAGCCGACGGACAATGCCATAGCAGAACGTGTCAACGGAACGATAAAGACTGAGGTCGTGTATAGGGAAAAAAGGTATAGGAACATGAAAGAGGCATGCAGCCGTATAGGCCGATACATAGCTTTCTACAATGACCAGCGACCGCACTACAGTCTGGGGATGCAAGTGCCCACACAGGTACATGGGCAGGAACGCCAGGACTCTCGGGGGCTGTCTGCCCCCTGCCGTCGGGCATCCCCCGAGTGTTTTTCATAGTTTCCATGCGGAGTAAACATATTCAGTACGATGTCAACGAAATCAGGAATGTGTGAACCTTTTCAGGAATATGACAACAATTTCAGAATGATGTCAACAAAGCCAGTTTAATAATAATCAAAAACTGTAAACTAAAATCAGGAAAAGACAACGTGAGATTTGTGGTCATTAATGTTTCCTCACGAAGTGAGACATATAATATCGCATTAATAACACATTAATACCGCATTAATTTATTTGATAAATTTCGTTACTTTTTGTGTCTTCCGTGGTCAAATAATCTCTCCCTCTCAGCTCCGTTTCTCCTTCGCTTCTAATCCGTTTGTCCTCCGTTCTTGAACTATAGGATCATGGGAGTTACATGGGACTTACTACGGACTTACATCGGACCTGCAACGGACTTACATATAACTGTCTGCAAAGAATGTTTTTAGTGAATTTATTAACATTCATGAAAACCAATAAGGGTGTCAGTTTGCTATCTCTCCATTACAAATATTGTGAAAATACGCCTCTTCAGATTCTTTTTCCTGAGATAGATATTTTGTTTTCTGCTTTTTTGTTTATCTTTGCATTTGCGTGTTATAGATATGCGCTTGTAAATGTGGGGCAGATATTGCCAAATACATTTATTTCCAACAAGAATTAAAATATTTATATAACAATTTTATTAATCTAATTATGAAAATGAATAATTCTTTCTATCGTCTTTCCATGCCGTTTGCTGCGATGGTCGCTGCATTAATGTCTTGTGCCTTGTTATCTTCTTGTGAGAAGGCTATACTGACAGATATTGATAGTGATGACGGTGATGATACAGAGATTGCTGTAAAGGAAACGGGTGAGCTGTATGTGTCATGCTCTTTCTCTCAGACACAGAGCGAGATGACACGTGGTTCGTCTGTGCCTCTGGCGGACTGTGCCAATAGGGTGCAGTATGTCATTATGAACGGTGAGACGATAGTTCATAACTCGGAGCAGATAAACGGGGGCGGTAACTCGTTTGGTACGCTTTCAGTGAACCTTGAGCCTGGCACTTACCGTCTGATGGTGTTTGCGCATAATGAGAAGAATGGGAATCCTATCTCCGTGGGTACAGATGGCAGTATTCAGGGATTTAACAATCACGTAACGGATAGTTTCAGCTATAGTGATGAGGTGGTGATTACGAAGAACAAGCGTAAGGCGGTGAGCTGTAAGCTGACGCGCTGTGTGGCTATGGTGAACTTCACCTCTACGGATGTGGTTCCTGCGGAAGTGACGAAGTTCAAAGTCTTTCTGACGGGTGTCAGCTCAAAATATGATCTTAGGAATCAGATTGGTGCGGATGCTACGACTTATACCACGTCGATGGTGAATATCAGCAATTGGAAATCGAGTGCGGGCGTTATGTCGAATGTGTATAGTCATGTGTTCCTTCCTGCCGTTGAGACGACTATTGATGCGAAGTTTGAATTCTATAATTCTTCTGACGAGCTTGTGCTTACTCGTAATATCGAGGGAATTCAGATGAGGATTAATTCCAAGACATCGGTTACTGGCTCTTTCTTCCAGGCGGATGGCGCAGATGCCGATGTGATGGTGGATAGTGAGTGGGGAGAACCTATTGTAATGAATAATGAATAATGAGTAATGGGTAATTGAGAGAGTAAATTATAAATAAGACCTGATAATTATAACGCTGAAGGTGCGATACATATAATAGGTATCGCACCTTCGGTGTTTTAAAGCTCCACTCCATATCCGAGGGTAATCATAATGGTGCGGTTCTTTTCTGTGGAATTTACATAATCCCAGACATTTGTGAGTCCGAGGTTGTAGCGGAGGTCGAGACAGAGGTTCTTGTATTCGTAGGACAGTCCGAGAGGGAGGGAGAGGTTTACCTTCGTTGCCTTGAAGTCGGGATTGTTGATGGTGAACTCGGGTTGGAAACCGCCTTTTACTGACAGTCCGAAGTGAGTTTTGAAGACTGCAAGCAACGGTATGTTGATGGTCTCGTATTTCGTCTTGTCATTTTCTGTGTATCCGCTTGGCAGGTCGTATTGTTCGCCCTGCTGACTGTATAACGCGCCTGCACCAATGGCAAAGTTATTGCTGAGCTGGTATTCTAATTCTGCTCCTATGACAAGTCCGGGTTTGAAATCGCTTTCTGTATAGCTTTCGTCAAGATGATAGATTCTGCCATCTGAGAATGTTGAGAAATTGACTCCTACACGTGGGTAGAAGGTGAGGGTACCAGGTTCTTTCTGTGCGAATGTCGCCATACTTATGATGGCGAGCATGATGGTGATGATTGTCTTCTTCATTGTTATAATCTAAGTTTTTTATAGGTTTAACTTGCTGTTATAACGCGGTTTCCCGTGGATATTGCATCGGATTTGAGATTTATTCAAAAAAACAAAAATATTGTGGGAGGAATGCAATAAGAGAGGGGATTGGAGCGTTTTTAAGGGGTTAGAGGTTAGAGGTTAGGGTGAGGCGCAACAGGAAATGCCGCTTATGGATTGTTCCATAAGCGGCATTATTAATCGTAACTACTAACTTCCTCCTGCCCCTCCACGGGGAAGGATGCCCGGAGGGCAGAAAGGGGTCTTTAACGGATATCTATCACCGGAATATTATCCTTGTCGTTATAGTAGAGGTTCTCGCCTGCCATACCCCAGATGAAGGTGTAATAGTAGGTGCCGGCTGCTGCGTGCATTGACCACTCTGGACTCATGATTGCCTGTTCGTTGTGGAGCCATACGGCACGGCTCTCTTGTGGCTCGCCCATCACGTGTGAGATGGTCTGTCCGTCAGGGAGGTTGAAGTAATAGTATGCCTCGATGCGGCGGCCGTGGGTGTGTGGCGGCATGGTGTTCCATACTGCGCCCGGATTGAGCTGTGTGAGACCGAGCTGCAACTGACATGGGCCTTCTTCGAGTACATCGTTTACGATGAGCTTATACACGGTGCGTGAGTTGGCTTCCTCTACTGAGCCTACTGGTCCCCATACGGCTGCCTTGAGAGAGCCTTTGCGGCCATCGAGGGTGATCCACTGTGTCTTGTAGTGCTGATGTGCGGTGGCTGAGTTGAGGTAGAACTTTGCAGGCTTCTTTGGGTCTGTGGAACGGAACTCAACGGACTTGTTCTCATCGATGGAGTTGCCTTTCTTATCCTTGCCGATGTGTCCGCGTCCGATATACAGAGCCTCTTTGGGCTGAAGTGGGTACTCCTTGCCATCGACGATGACAACGCCCTCGCCGAGTCCGCAGTTC
>JAFZVR010000067.1 GCA_017617725.1 Prevotella sp. | reverse complement strand
CAAGTGGCGATTCAGACCATCAGCATATCCGATAGGAATAGCGGCGATAACGCTATCACGTGTAAGGATGCCACGACGGCTATAACCTACTGTTTCATCCTTAGGAACATTGCGCAACTGAAGAATGGTGGTCTTGAGAGTTGAGATGGGCTTTAATTGACAATTGACAATTGAGAATTGAGAATTATCTCTGGGATCATAGCCATAGAGTCCAAGACCTAAGCGACACATGTCGAGCTGACGCTCAGGGAAGTGTTCGATGGCAGCACTATTATCCATATGACGCAGTATCTTGTGATTGAAAGCAGCCTGCAGTTTACTGCTGGCCTTGTCGAATTTTTCGAACTGCATAGTAGAGAAATTATCAAAATCATCGCTATCAGAACCCACAAAATGGCTAAATACAGAACGTGGAATAATGGCGTTCTGACTCTTCAGACGACGGATTACCTCATCAATATCCTTCTCTGGATCAAAGCCCAAACGATGCATACCGGTGTCAAGCTTGATATGCACAGGCCAGCCGGTAATACCCTGCTGTTCAGCAGCACGGATGAGGGCATCCATCAGACGGAATGAGTACACCTCTGGTTCGAGGTCATAGTCAAACATTGTCTTAAAAGCCGTCATCTCAGGATTCATAATCATAATGTTCTGGGTAATACCGTTACGACGTAGTGTGACACCCTCGTCAGCTACTGCCACAGCGAGATAGTCGACACGATGATCTTGCAATGTCTTCGCAACTTCAACAGCACCAGCACCATAAGCATCAGCCTTAACCATACATACCAGCTTGGTTTCAGGTTTCAAGAATGAACGGTAGTAGTTAAGGTTATCGACTACCGCATTGAGATTAACCTCAAGAATAGTCTCATGAACTTTCTGCTCTAACTGTTCAGTGATACGGTCGAAACCAAAGGCACGTGCACCTTTAACAAGAATAACCTCGTCATGGAGTTGGCGAAACAGTTCACTATGCAGGAATTCGTCAGTAGAAGTGAAGAATGAAGAGTTTATAGTGAAAAGTGATGACTGCGCCGAGATACGTGGCCCCACACCGATCAGTCTACCTACACCTCGCTTCACGCAGAGTGCATTGACCTCAGCATAGAGATCGGCATCCGACTTGCTGCTTTGGAAAATGTCACTAAGTATCAGTGTACGCTGCGTACCCTCACGGCGTGCCATAAAGTCAAGAGCGATGTCGAGCGAGTTAATGTCACTATTATAAGAATCATTGATGAGCAGACAACCGTGTTGTCCCTCTTTTACCTCCAAGCGCATGGCGACAGGTTCCAAACGAGCCATACGCTCCGTCAACTCTTCAGGAGTAACACCTAGATATAGCGCTACCGCTGCACAAGCAAAAGAGCACTGTAACGAGGCCTCATCGAAGAATGGGAGTTGATAGCTCGCGCGCGTTCCTTTATATATATATGCAATATCAGTATGACTCGCATCACTTGTAACGCCAGAGATGAAAAGCGGTGCAGACTGGTTCTCACGGCTCCACCCAATCTTTTCACCCTTGAAAGCGAAACGACGGATACAGCGACTAGTAACGTCATCATCGCTATTATATACGAGCACCTTTGCATTACAGAAGAGCTGCATCTTCTCCATACATTTCTCCTCCATAGAGCGGAAATTCTCCTGATGCGCAGCACCAAGAGATGTCAGCACACCAATAGTAGGCTGGATAATATCAGCTAGCGATGCCATTTCATCGGGTTGACTGATACCTGCCTCAAAGAGGCCTACTTGTGTCTGTTCGTTAAGCAACCACACCGACAGAGGGACACCAATCTGGGAGTTATAGCTCTTGGGGGAACGCGTTACCGTCATCGAAGGTGACAACAACTGGTAAAGCCACTCTTTGACCATTGTCTTACCATTAGAGCCTGTAATACCAACGATAGGAATGTTAAACTCATCGCGGTGGCGCTCCGCCAAACGTTGAAGAGCCTCTAAAGGAGAGGGGACCACCAGGTAATTGGCATCGGGATAAGGTACTGCATTAGAAGCAGTAGGCATAGTGGCAACTACAAAATTGCGAACGCCACGGCGGTACAAATCGTCAATATACTTATGACCATCGTTGCGTGCGGTTTTTAATGCGAAGAATAACGTTTCTTCAGGAAAACAAAGGGAGCGGCTATCTGTTAACAGCCAACTAATCTGCGCATCAGCAGTGCCGATACGACGTGCTCCAAGGAGCGTTGTAATTTTTTCTATTGTGTAATTCATATGGTTAAATGAGGATATTTCTTTTTGAACTCAGCGAGTTTTTTTATTGTCTGTTCATGGAATGCCTGATACTCTGGGGAGTCAGGATTAAATGGTTTGTGTGCAAGTGCTTGTTTTAGTGGATGCCACTCAGCAAGATAATCTTTGGCTGCCGGCGAGAAGTAGCTATCGACCAGACGTTCCCAGATATAATCCACAGCCTGTGCGGAAGGATGCAGCATGTCAGCGGCATAGAAACGGTAGTCGCGAAGCTCGTCAAGCACAATTTCGTAAGCAGGAAAATAGGTCGCTATGCCATCGTTACATATAGAATTGGCAGCGAGAAGCAAAGTGGCTTTCGACAACTGGCTCTCGTGATAGCCGTATTTGCGATAACGGATGGGGCTAACAGTCAGTACAACATGGACATCAGAGTTTACACTGCGCAGCAATTCTATTGACTGTCGAAGATAATCTGCACACTGATCTACGGAGAGAAGTT
>JAFZVR010000066.1 GCA_017617725.1 Prevotella sp. | reverse complement strand
CCGAGATTACCCAAAGTGTTATATTCACCATATTTGCCTGTGGTGAAGATGGAATTCATAAACATATATGACAAAGTGTCGGGCGTTGTATTGGTACGGTCGCCGAACTTTGTGTCTATCGTCCATACTTTAAGTCCACGTGGTATCTCCTTATGCTGGCTTTGAATGCTGTCAGAGCGTCCGAAATTCTTATCACGCTCATAACCTGCCGCCGTGAAGGTGCCATCGTTTCTAATCTCGTTATATTGCTGTGCCCACAGGGTTGTTGGTAGTAGGGTAATGCAAAAGCCCAGCAGGCAACATATGTGTTTCTTCATTTATTACGATGCGTATTGGTTATCGGAACATGCGCAAGGCACATTCTATGATTTTGAATACCATAGCTCCGAGAATGACATATATACCTGTTGACTGTGAGCCGAAGAGATAGATAACAACTCCAATGATTGCACCAATCATAAAGATTATGTTTAACCATTGGCGTAGCATGATGTTAGCGTCGTGCTGGTTACTGCGACGATGTTTGTTATCTTGGTTCATTTCTTTAAAGCCTGTTCTATGTTGTTGAATATCTGATCTTTGCGATCAATAGTCTTACGGCGGAACTTACCAGAAATAGGCAATAGTCGTGTGCGTTTTTTGTTAAGACTATATTTGTCGGTAATCCATTTTTCTGCCTGATAATTGATCACGCCTGTCTGAGTGGGGTAGTTGTAGCTTATGCGTTCAAGAGTTAGCCGTACATTGTTGTTGCTGCATTCCGCAAGTAAAACATAGTTGAACTGTGTACGGTCGAGCGAAAGAACTGACGAAGTGAAGACAAGCCATTCTTGGAAAGTACCAACAACTTTATACTCCTTCTCATTCAGCAGTGCCACCTGGCTACGTTCCAGTTGGTTTTCTTCCTTGGTCATTGCTGTGAATATTTCTATAGTTTTTTCATACAGCTCTTTTGCAGTTTTACCAGGAACATTGATGTCTTTAGACCATTGTACTTTACCGTCCACAAGAGGAACGGCATCAGCACTGAGGTATGGGGCAATCTCCTTGTCGGATTCTTCTTTCTCAATACGCTTTATCTCAGTTTCTGTCTTTACCGGTGTCTTCTCCTCAACGGGCTTAACCCAATTGCTGTTTGAAGATTCTTCGGCCACTCGTGCCGCTTCAGCTGCTGCAGTGGCTTCTGCCTCGGCACGAGCCTTTGCGTCACGTTCTTGTGCCTCTGCAATGCGGTTTTGCTCATTGGCAATGGCTTTTGCTGCAGCCTCTGCCGCTTCTTGTGCTGCTTTTGCTGCTTCCTGTGCTGCTTTTGCCGCTTCTTGTGCTGCTTGTGCCTTTGCTGCTGCTTCTGCTTGCAATGCAGCGATGCGATTGCTGTCAGTCGTATTTTGTGCCATAGCTACGAAAGGCAGACACCATATTAATGCAACAAGAATTGCTTTCATAATCATTGGATTTTATTATTCATTTGCAAAGATAAGACAAAAGAAGCTAAAAACAAAAATAAACCTGCTTTTATTTTATTTTCCAAAGGAATGTCTCTGTAGTGACGTTATTTTGCCTCATCCCTCATCTTCTGGAGGCGAATAATCTCGTCACGATGTTGAGCAGCCTGCATGAAGTCGAGTTCTTTAGCTGCTTGTCTCATGAGCGCAGTCGTATTGGCGATGGTTTTCTCTAATTGTTCCCGTGTCATACTCATTATGATGGGGTCTGCAGCAAAGGCACCGGCTGCAGCAGCTGACGGGTGGTCCACAATATTGGCTCTTTGCAGTTCACGCTCGTCTGCACGTAGCTCTTTGTTGCCTGTCGGCAGAGTGTCACTAATAGCTTTTACTATCTGTTGAGGTGTTATGCCGTGTTCTTCATTATAGCGCAACTGTTTAGTACGCCGACGTTCCGTCTCATCAATAGTCTTCTGCATACTTTCCGTGATGCTGTCGGCATACATTATAACCATTCCATTTATATTACGAGCAGCACGCCCTGCTGTCTGTGTCAGGCTACGGTGACTGCGAAGGAATCCTTCTTTGTCAGCATCGAGGATGGCAACAAGTGACACTTCTGGTAAGTCCAAGCCTTCGCGAAGAAGGTTTACACCAACAAGGACATCAAAGAGTCCTGCCCTTAAATCATTCATAATCTTCACTCTGTCGAGTGTTGCCACATCGCTGTGGATATAATTTGCCCTGATATCATGGTTAAGCAGATATTCCGTCAATTCTTCTGCCATACGTTTGGTCAGTGTTGTCACCAGTACCCGTTCATCTCGTTCTGCTCTTTGCAGTATTTCCTCCAACAGGTCGTCAATCTGGTTATCACTTGGACGTACTACTATCTGGGGGTCAAGGAGTCCTGTAGGGCGGATTAATTGCTCAACGACAACACCTTCAGCTTCTGCCAGTTCGTAGTCGGCAGGTGTGGCAGAGACATAAATGACCTGATTTATAAGTTCATGAAACTCCTCAAATCTTAGTGGACGGTTGTCGAAAGCAGCGGGAAGGCGGAAGCCATATTCCACAAGATTAGTCTTCCTGGCACGGTCGCCTCCATACATCGCATTGAGCTGTGGAACACTCACGTGACTCTCGTCAATAACGAGGAGAAAATCTTTTGGAAAGAAGTCAAAAAGACAGTATGGTCGTTCTCCTGGTTTACGTCCGTCAAAGTACCGTGAGTAGTTCTCTATACCAGAGCAGTGACCAAGCTCTTTTATCATCTCCATGTCATACTCTACACGTTCCTTAATGCGCTGAGCCTTAATGCTATCCCCAATCTCATTAAAGAAATCAATTTGCTTCAGTAAGTCATCCTGAATGTCATGAATAGCACGCTCTGTCTGTTCCTTTGAAGTGACAAAAAGATTAGCAGGATATATCTCGTATTGTTCGAATGATCCCATTCGATGATAACTGACAGAATCCAGTTCTTCAATACTGTCAATCTCATCATCCCACCATGTGATGCGCAAAACATAATTACTGTATGCCATAGCCACATCCACGGTATCACCTTTCACGCGGAAATTGCCACGTTGCAAATCAATGTCGTTGCGTACATACAAGGCATCAACGAGACGACGCAGAAAAGTATTGCGGTTTATAATCTGTCCTTTGTACAGACGGATGACGCTACTTGCCATTGCTACAGGACCGCCCATGCCATATATACATGATACGGATGACACCACAACAACGTCTTTCCTGCCTGAGAGTAGGGCAGAAACGGCAGAGAGTCGCAGCCGGTCAATCTCTTCATTGATGGCCAGGTCCTTTTCTATGTACGTATCTGTAGAGGGAAGGTATGCCTCTGGTTGGTAATAGTCGTAGTATGACACATAATACTCCACTGCATTATCGGGAAAGAAGCCTTTCATCTCCTCGTAGAGCTGTGCTGCCAATGTCTTGTTGTGACTAAGGATGAGTGTCGGCTTATTAACATTGGCAATGACATTTGCAATCGTAAATGTTTTTCCAGAGCCGGTAACGCCGAGTAAGACCTGTGATCTGTCCCCACGGTTAAGACCATCAGTCAGTTCGCGTATTGCTTCCGGCTGATCTCCTGTCGGCTTGTATTCTGATATTAGTTTGAAGAGCATTGAACTACAAAATTAGTAAAAAAATCTATTTCATGTCCTTTTAATCGTAATTTTTTGCTAAAAAACGCTGATTCGGTTTTGGAGTTCATATAATAATGTGTAACTTTGCGCCGTTAAAAACGCTGCCTTAGCAGGCACACCTCTGCAAAGAGTGGTTCTTTGCGTTCTGTTTGCACTGTTTCTGCAGTCCAATTGCTCAAAGGGATAAAGATGAAAAAGATAATATTTGTAATGTTTACCGTAATACTGCTCCTAAGCAGTTGCACCCATGAATTCAACAAGGTGTATAAGACGGGCGATTACGATTACAAGTATGAATATGCAAAGGAATGTTTTGCTACAGGAAAGTATAACAACGCCATTACGTTGTTAACGGATCTGATAACAATACAGAAAGGAACGGAAAATGCACAGGAGTGTCTGTATATGCTTGCTATGGCTGAGTATTCAAATGGCGACTACGAGAGTGCTGCAACTACATTCCAGAAATATTTCACCACTTATCCGCGAGGATATTATGCCGAACTGGCATCATTCTATATTGGGCAGAGCCTGTATATGAGTACGCCGGAGCCACGACTCGACCAGAGTCCTACCGTTAGTGCAATATCAGCATTCCAGGAATATCTTGACATCTATCCAGATGCGCAGATGAAGGGTGCTGCTCAACAGCGACTCTTTGAACTACAGGATAAGCTTGTTCAGAAAGAGTATCTGTCAGCGAAACTGTACTATAACCTTGGCTCATATTTTGGTAATTGTACCAGTGGTGGAAATAACTATGAGGCTGCTATTGTGACGGCTCAGAATGCCCTTAATGATTATCCGTACAGCAATCTTCGTGAAGACTTTGCCATTCTGATTATGAAGAGTAAGTATGAGTTGGCTCACATGAGTGTGGAGTCAAAGAAACTGGCGCGCTATCAGGATGCTGAGGACGAGTGCTATGGTTTCATCAACGAATATCCTGATTACAAGGAGCGTGCTACAGCAGAGAAATACATAGAGAAATGTAAGGAGTATACAAAGTTGATTAAGGAATAGATTTACCCACACTTCTCTGCATATATGAATTATGAATTAAAAATTACGAATTAACAATATGGATTACAAAAAGTCAAAAGCCCCAACAAACACAGTCACACGTGACATTATGAGTCTTTGTGACGAAACAGAAAATATCTATGAGAGCGTAGCTGTCATATCTAAACGTGCTAACCAGATTGGCGTAGAAATCAAACAAGATCTCAGCAAGAAGCTTGCAGAGTTTGCCTCATATAACGACTCTTTAGAGGAAGTTTTTGAGAATCGCGAGCAGATTGAGATTTCCCGCTACTATGAGAAATTGCCAAAGCCAACACTTCTTGCTACAGAGGAATTTGTTGACGGCAATGTGTACTGGCGCGATCCATCTAAGAGCGAATAAACAGTCGTAGCTATGATTCAGCGCAAACAAACCATCTATCTTCTGTTGGCTTTGATTGCCATTGTGGTATGCCTTATGCAGCCCATCGGAATCTTCCATGCCGAAGGTATGGCACCAAGTCGAGAGATGTATAATCTGTTTGTAGTTAGCAACGAAGCGCCAGCAGCAGCTACGCTGACTGTTTGGCCTCTGTTTATTATCCTGCTTCTCTCTTGTCCGCTGATGCTCTGGGCAATCTTTGCCTTTAAGAATCGCAAGCGTCAGGCGATGTTATGTTCACTATGTGAAGTCCTCTGTATGTTGTGGATAGCCGTTTATTGCGTATTGGGTTTTGCTGTAGGTATCGATGGCTATTCCTTCACAATGGTATGGACCTGCTGTCTTCCTGCAATTGCACTTATCTTCCTATCTATGGCTCATCGTGGTATCATGGCTGATGAACGACTTGTACGGGCAGCGGATAGAATCAGATAATTCTAATCTAAGATAAAAATAAATGCGAATGGTTAGTGCCATTCGCATTTATTTTATTGCATTATCAAGAGTGCGTGTACAGAAAGATACTACCCACAACAGAATAGCACTATCATCTGTGCCGTGAAAATCCTCATGAACATACTTAGTGGATACACAGTGGAGTAGCCGATGGCTGGGGCTTCACGGCTGCAAACACTATTGGCGTATGCCAATGCTGGTGGGTCAGTATATGTACCAGCCAACATTCCCATAAGGGTGAAATAGTTGAAACGAAATTTCAGGCGTGCAATAGTACCTATTATTAAAATAGGTATGATGGTAATCAGGAAACCAGTACCGACATATTTCAGTCCGTCACCGGAGATGACGGTGTCCCAGAAGCCTGCACCAGCCTTGATACCGACACTTGCCAGAAACAGTACCAATCCAATCTCACGGAGCATCATATTCGCTGATGTGGTGGTATAGGTGATGAGTTTCATTCTGTAGCCGAAACGACCGATGAGAATAGAGATAATCAGTGGACCGCCAGCCAAGCCGAGCTTCATTGGTACGGGCATGCCTGGTATTGCAATTGGCAAACTGCCGAAGATGATACCGATAAAGATACCCACGAAGATTGTTGCAATATTCGGTGCATCAAGACGTTTTACGCTGTTTCCCATCAGCTCTGCCACGCGGTTTACATTTTCCTCTGGTCCGACAACCATAATCTTATCACCAATATGGAAATGGTGGTTACGCGAAGCAAATAGGTCCATGCCTTGACGTGTGATACGCGTGACATTGACGCCATAGACACTTGAGAAATGCATCTTACCAAGAGTCTTACCATTCATCTTTGAGTTTGTGACGACGATACGACGGCTTACCATTGGCTGCTGTTCATCCTGATATTCCCACGCTGCCTCTATCTCTGGACCAATAAAAGCCTTTATTGCTTCGGCATCGGCTTCGGCACATACAATCAGCACTTCGTCGTGCATTTCAAAAACAGTATTGCGATTAGGAATAGTAACCTCGCCATTATGATACAGACGTGTACAAACAATATCGCGACTTAGAAACTCAGACAGCTGCATAAGGGTACGTCCACAGATGAAGGCGTTTTCCACACGCAGATGCATCTGGTATGGTTTCTCATGCGGATTCTCGTCTTCCTTTGCCTGAAGGTCTGCTTCTTCCTTATTGAAATCCACCTTGCAAATATGTTTTACCAATAGCGTAGCGCCGATAATACCAACAACACCGAGAGGGTAGGCGCAGGCATAACCGGAGGCAATGGCCGGAGCATTGTCACCAAAAACGGATGACAGTGCTTCGTTGGCAGCACCAAGACCTGGTGTGTTCGTTACGGCACCATACAGCGTTCCTATCATCATTGGTAAGTTTGCAGGATTACTCGTGTCAAAGAAGAGATAGTAACAGCCTAACATCACTGCAATGTTAAGGAGGATAGCTGCTACAGCGAGAATGTTCAGCCGTACACCTGCTGCTCCGAAATTATCGAAGAAGCCAGGACCTACCTGCAAGCCAATCATGAAGACAAAGAGTATCAAGCCGAAATCCTGCATGAAGGTTAGCGTTGCTGTAGGGCCGGTGAAACCAATGTGGCCCGCCAGAATACCTGCAAACAATACGAAGGTGACACCCAATGATACTCCGCCAATCTTAATCTTGCCAAGATAGACACCAACCGCAATTACTACAGCATATAGTAGTACGATATGGGCAATGCTATCTTGTGAAGTAAATAAATTAGTTAGCCAATCCATTTATTTATAATTCATAATTTATAATTCCTAATGCATATAAGTAGGTAAATATACCTAATTCTTATATGCAAGGTCTCTTGCCTCGTTTGCAAAAGTAATATAATTGATTGGAATATATTCAATAAATATTAGGAAAAATAAAAAATAAGAGTACCTTTGCCCTCCGAGATGAAATACAAAGTTATTTGTAACCAGTGTCATAAGCCTTTCATAGCAGAGACAGACAAACCGGGAAAGGCTAAATACCGTTGTCCGAATTGTGGACACGTGATGACGTGTCTGTTGGGTAATGAAGCTGTAACGCCACCAGTGAATAGGACTGCCGGGAATGGAGCTGCCGTGAATAATGCTGCTAAGCCTACTGCACGCCAGCGTGCTGCGGCAACAGGCAAGACTTTGTATAATGCTGCTCAGCGCTCCTCCGATGCCATTGGTAAATTCAGAAAAAGCAATGACAATGCCGACCTCTGGCTGTTCTTTGGCTTCAGCCTTTTGTTTGTCGTCATTGTCATTGCAGGACTAATCGTGGGAGCGGAACTCGCCAAGCTCATCGCTACTGGTAAGTCATGGCTTTTCCGACTCTACCTTGATATTATTCACTCCTTTTAGGGTAATGGGGCTAATAGGAGTCTAACCATTACCCCCCAGCACCCATCACCTTATTTGATATTAGGCTCTTCAAGTCCGATTCCCTTCTTTTTGTCAACAACCTTCAGAAGCAGTCCGAGAACCAACGCTGCTACGCCAAGTGATGCTAACATTACCAGTGGAGCAGTATAGTCGAATTGTGTCGGGTCTGTGACTCCAGGATTTGTCTTGTCGAGGACTTTACCTATGAGCAACGGGAAGAGCCATAGTCCAATGTTCTGGATCCAGAATATCAGAGCATATGCAGAACCGATAACCTTGGCATCAACGAGCTTTGGTACGCTAGGCCACAGTGAGGCTGGCACGAGTGAGAACGATGCTCCCAGTACGAGAATCGTAGCGTATGCTATGATGATACCACCAACGGCATTACCCTTGAACAGTGGCAATATGAAGGCAAAGGTGAGGTGACATCCGATTAGCAGCAGTGAACCAAGAACAAGCATTGACGCTGCCTTACCATGATGGTCGAGATAGCTGCCTAAGATTGGTGTTATGAGTACGGCGAGCAGTGGGAATACTGCGAATATGCTCTCTGCCGACTGACGCATGTAACCCATATAACAGTATGTGACGAGGGCAACGATAGAGAGTCCTAAGAGACCATATTTCAAATTTGCTTTCTTTTGGAAATTGCTTGCGAATCCTGCTGCTGCAACAACAAGCATAATGACATACTGTATGATGGTAACAGAAGAACTTGCCCAGAAAGAGTTGCTGTCAGGCAGTGTCAGCGTGAGATTACACTGCAACATATTGACTGCATATTTCTGGAATGGGAAGATAGCACTGTAATATAATACGCAAAGGAGGGCCACAATCCAGAAACCACTGTCACTGAGGATTGTACCGATATCACTGATTTTGAATGGATCGTCTTTCTCTTCTGCTTCACCAGTCTGTTCATCGAGTTTCTTATCCATGAAGAAGTAAACGATAGTCATGATGAGGGCTACACACAGTAGTACAACGCCGAAAGCTACGGAACGACTTACGCTGACTTCACCACCAAGTTTGGCAAAGAACGGTGAAAAAATCATACAGGTAGCAACACCCAGTCGTGCCAATGCCATCTCTGAGCCCATTGCCAACGCCATCTCACGTCCCTTGAACCACTTTACAATACCACGGCTAACAGTGATACCTGCCATCTCTACGCCACAGCCGAAAATCATGAAGCCACAAGCGGCAAACTTAGCAGAAGCAGGCATTCCTTTGTAGAAAGGTGAAACGCCCAGCTCATCGAAACCTGGTATGTAGTTAAGATTGTTAGTGAACCATGTTTCCAACCCGCTTCCAATGAATGTATCGCTGACGGCATACCATTTAATGATTGCACCAACGAGCATCACTGCTCCTGAGAGAACAGCGGTGAAGCGGACACCCATCTTGTCGAGGATGATTCCGGCGAAGATGAGGAAGAACACGAATACGTTGAGGAATACCTCTGAACCCTGCATGGTGCCAAATGCAGTGGAATCCCAGCCGCGAGTCTCCTGCATGAGGTCTTTGATAGGTGACAGGATATCCATGAAGATGTAGCTGCAGAACATGGCGAGAGCCAGTAGCAGCAGAGCGGTCCACCGCATTCCGGCAGAGTCGCGAAGAGTTTTCTGAATTGCTTGAGTCATAATTATCAATTGTCTATTATCAATTATCAATTAATTCTTCAGCCAGCGGTCCAGCCACTCAAAGAAGGTGCGCTGCCAGAGGATTCCGTTCTGTGGTTTCAGCACCCAGTGGTTCTCATCTGGGAATACCAGGAACTCTGCAGGGATGCCTTTCATGCGAGCGGCATTGAAGGCCTGCATACCTTGTGTGTAGTTGATGCGGTAGTCTTTCTCACCATGTATGCAGAGGATAGGAGTGTCCCACTTCTCCACCATCTTGTGTGGTGAGTCATGATAGGTCTTCTTTGCACGTGGCATCTGTGGACGGTGCCAGTAGGCTTCGTCATACTCCCAGTTGCTGAACCAGTTTTCCTCTGTTTCCAGATACATGGATGCAAGATTAAACGCACCATCGTGAGCAATAAAGCACTTGAAGCGCTTCTCGTGGATACCGGCAAGGAAATAGACGGAGAATCCTCCGAATGAAGCTCCTACAGCTCCCATGCGGTCACGATCGACATAGGGTAGGTTGTCTGCAGCAAAGTCAATTGCTGCCAGATAGTCCTGCATGCACTGGCCTGTCCAGTCGCCACTGATTTGCTCTTTCCACTCCTGTCCGAAGCCTGGTAGTCCATGACGATTAGGAGCAATGACGACATAGCCGTTGGCAGCCATAATCTGGAAGTTCCAACGGTAGCTCCAGAACTGGCTGACTGGCGACTGCGGACCACCTTCGCAGAACAGTAGGGTGGGATATTTCTTGCCTTCTTCGTAGTTGGACGGCAGCATTACCCATACCAGTTCTTTCTTTCCGTCAGAGGTGGGTACCCAGTACTGTTCCATTTTGCCAAACTGTAACTGTGATAGGATATGGTCATTCTCGGTGGTCATCTGCCATATTTCGGCATTGGCGTTGAATTCTTGTCCATTGTCCAGATCTGTTCGGTAGATGTACTTTACAGAAGGCTGCACCATATAGATATCTGTCGGATGGCTCAGGCTTTGGCATGTACCAAGTATGATGTTGCCTTTATTCGCCATTTGCAGTGATGTCCAGTCATTCCATCCTTCTGTTATCCTGCCGACTTTACCATTGTTCAATACAGTGTACATATTGCAGCATCCTTCCCAAACACTAAGGAAGTAGAGACGGGGCGCGCTTGTAGTTATCTTCTTGCCGTTTTTACTTGTCTTCTCCTTAGTCTCCAGTCCTTGACTTGGTGCCCAGCAGAAAGCATCTATGTCACTTTTCCAGTCAACATAGCTTTTTTCTCCCGTTGCCATATCATATATACACAGGCGGTTGAGGTCAGCCTCATACCCGTCGCGCTCCATTGATAGCCATGCGATATACTTCCCGTCAGGCGAGAACTGTGGATTCTGATCATATCCCACATTGTTCTTCAGGTTTTCCGGTGCGTTGACAGCCTGTATTGCCAACGTACGTGTGGGGTCAACCTCTGGTGCCTTATAGTCTGCAGGCTTGCAGATATTGCGAGTCTTTTTTGTGTTGATGTCATACAGGTAAATGTCAGAATCTGTGGAGATACTGTATTCCATTCCCGTCTTCTTACGGCATGTATAGGCTATCGTCTTAGAGTCAGGACTCCATGCCAGCTGCTCAATGCCACCAAACGGTTCCATCGGACACTCATAGGGCTCACCTTCGAGGATGTCTTCCATGCCAGAACCGATGGTAAAACCATCGGTCACAGTAGCAACAAACGGGTGTTGGATAGACTCTACATAGTGGTCCCAGTGACGAAACATTACCTCGGTGACACGACGGCCTGTAGCCTTTGGCAGGTCATCGGGGTTTTTCTTTATTACCTCATGGAAAGGAATACTTTTCAGTATGATAACTTTCGTACGGTCAGGCGAAAAGAGGAAGCCTTCCACTTCTCCACCAGTTTGTGAGAGTTGTTTACGTTCCGTGCCGTTTGCCTTTACGCTCCATATCTCACCATCGCTGATGTAGGCAATAGTCTCGGTGTCCAGCCATGCAGGATCTGTTTCACTCTTCTGGCTGGTGCTGAGCTGTTTCTTGTTGCTGCCGTTACTGTTACAGTCCATCACGCAGATTACCTGACGGCTCTTGTTCTGCTTTACGCTGTAGTATCCTACCTGATATGCTACCTTGCTGCCGTCGGGCGATGCTGCTACGGTGCTGATACGTCCCATAGCCCACAGCGCTTCCGGAGTCAGACGGTTGCTCTGTAGCTTGATATTATTCTTACCAATCATTTCTTGTGCTTTCATCTGGCAAGGAAGCATCATAAGTGCTGCCATTGCGACATAGATTACGGATCTTTTCATATTAATATATAAACGTTTACTGTTTAATTACCGGGTCGCACGTCAGTCCGCATCCCAGCTTGTTGAAAATCTTTCTGTCTACCTCCGAGAGCATTACTGTAGAGTGAACCTGACACCCACGCAGACGTGGAAGCTGCTCTAAAGCCCTGCGACACAGCTCATCATCCTTTGACAGTACGCTGAGTGCCACAAGAACCTCATCAGTATGCAGGCGTGGATTGTGCCCCATCAGATATTCAATCTTTGTCTTCTGTATAGGCTCAATCATACTTTGTGGAATCAGTTTCACCTCATGGTCAATACCGGCAAGATGCTTTGTTACATTAAGCAACAGGGCAGCGCTGCATCCTAACAATGGACTTGATTTTGCAGTTATTATGGTGCCATCCTCCAGTTCTATTGCTGCAGCAGTGTGTCCCGTCTCAATCTTACGCTCGTAGGCTGCCGTTGTAGTACGGCGGTATGCAGTGGTGATCTTTGCCTGGTTGAACAGTAGGCGGATTTTGTTTACCTCATTCTCATTGTCAATGCCGTTTGCCAGTTTGTTTGTGGCAGCATAGTAACGGCGGATAATCTCATCGCGGCTGGCATTACAGCATACCTCATCATCGCTGATGCAGAAACCCACCATGTTCACTCCCATGTCTGTCGGTGACTTATACGGGTTTTCACCGTATATTCCTTCAAAGAGTGCGTTCAGCACAGGGAATATCTCTATGTCACGATTGTAGTTGATGGCAGTCTTGCCGTATGCCTCCAGATGGAACGGGTCAATCATATTGACATCATTCAGGTCGGCTGTCGCTGCCTCATATGCGATATTTACAGGGTGCTTCAGGGGCAGGCTCCATACGGGGAATGTCTCAAACTTGGCATATCCGGCATGGATACCACGTTTGTTCTCATTATACAGCTGGCTCAGGCATGTTGCCATCTTACCGCTACCAGGACCCGGTGCTGTTACAATGACCAGCGGACGTTCTGTCTTCACATAGTCATTCTTTCCGAATCCCTCGTCTGACGCTATCAGCTCCACATTGTGTGGATATCCGTCAATGGGGTAGTGGACGTATGATTTGATATCCATACGCTGTAGACGGTGGCGGAACTGGTCGGCAGCACGCTGACCGTTATAGTGTGTTATAACAACTGAGCCTACCATGAATCCGCGACTGCGGAATTCCTCGCGCAGACGCAACACATCTTCATCATAGGTGATGCCGAGGTCTGCACGGATCTTGTTTTTCTCGATGTCCTCTGCACTGATTACTATGACTATCTCAATGCTCTCGCGCAACTGTCCGAACATCCGTAGCTTACTGTCAGGTTTGAATCCTGGCAGTACACGTGAAGCATGGTGGTCGTCAAACAGTTTTCCGCCTAACTCGAGATATAGCTTACCGTCAAATTTCGCTATTCGCTCCTTGATGTGCTCTGACTGTAGCTTTATGTATTTGTCGTTGTCAAAACCGATTTTCATTTTCCTAACCCTTTGCGTTTACGTTCCAGTTCCTCACGTTTGCGTTGCATCTCAGCCTGCTGTTCCTGCATTTTCTGCAGACGAGCAGCGAGTCCGCTAACCTTCTTGGGATTATTCTTATTCTCCTTATAGCGGGCATCGAGGAGGGCAAGCAGCTTGTCGTCATCGGTTGTCTTACGCAGTGTCCACATGATGGCTGCAGAGAAGAACAGTGATATGAAATAATAGAAATTCAGACCAGATGAGTAGTCGTTGAACATGAAGAAGAACATTACAGGCATGAGATACATCATCCACTGCATCATCTTCATCTGCTCAGCCTGTTGTCCTACCATCTGGTCCTTCTGCTGTCGCATTGTCATCATAGAATACAGGATATTTGCCACACAGAAGAGGATACATGTCAATGATAGGTGGTCACCGATGAGCCACAGGTTTGTGCCCCATTCAACAATAGGATCATATGTACTCAAGTCATTGATCCACAGGAAACTCTGTCCACGCAGCTGAATGGCATTTGGTACGAAGTTGAACATCGCAATCCAGATAGGCATCTGTATCAGCATAGGAAGACAGCCCGCCATCGGACTGACACCATACTTGGCATATTCCTGCATCATTGCCTGCTGTTTCTGCATAGCATCCTCAGGTTTGTCATATTGCTTGGTAACTTCGTTAAGACGTGGTTTCAGTACACGCATCTTGGCACTACTCATATAGCTTTTCTTTACCAGAGGGAAGGTAATGACCTTCAGCAGCAGTGTGATGAGAATGAGTACGATTCCCATTGGAATACCGAGCTTCGTCAGCCAGTCGAATACATAGATGGTGAAGAAACGGTTTATCCAGCGTACTACCGGCCATCCTAAATATACCAGCTTCTGAAGTTCCAAGTCCTTTCCAAATGTGCTTTGCTTCTCCACATCGCGAAGAATCTGGAAGTCGTTAGGACCGAAATAGAACTCGAACTCAGTTGGTGTGACACCCTTCGGGTCGAAGAATGTTTTCATCTTTGCCTCGAACTGCTTCAGATAACCAGACCCTTTCTCCTGTGGAATTGATGACATGAGACTGTTGCTCGCGAAATCGTTCTTCGCAATCATAATGGTTGAGAAGAACTGGTCTTTAAATGCTACCCAGTCGAGTGCCTCCTCGATTTTCTCGTCGCGTTTCTCCGACGTCTCACTGAGGTAGTCCGTACCTTCGTCTTTCTCCTTGTATGTCAGTGTGGCATAGCGATTCTCAAAGGTGAATCCTTTTTCCTGCTGACGACACATTGCCTGCCAGTCAACATCCATCTGTGAGTAATTTGGAGGGAACAAGCCTTCCATTCCCTGTGCCTGGAATGACAGATGGAGCATATAGTCCTTGCCAAGGACATATTTCATCTGCAGGGTCTTGCCCTCGCCGGCTGTTGCCGTCAGTGTCACTGTGCTGTCGCTCTGCTCGGACGGTACGAAGAATAAATCCTGCGTAATGATATTGGCTTCTTTTGCTGACAGCATGAAGTTCAGACTATGGTCCTTACCCTCAAACAGTGTCAGGTCGGGAGTGTCCTCCTTACCAGCTTTGTGGCCGGTGAAGCCTTTCAAAACAGCCTTGGAAACCGTTCCGCCTTTGGTAGATATAGTCAGCTCCAACTTGCTGTTTTTAAGCGTGATGTTCTCCGCTGCTCCAGACATTGCAGAGTGGAATAGTGCTGACGTGTCAGCTTTTGCTATCTCTTTCTGTTCAGCCTGTTTCTTTTCAGCTTTCTTGGACTCTGCAGCCTTCTTGACGGCTGCCAGTGAGTCTTTTACAAATTGTTCTCTCTGTTCTGCGATTTGCTCAGCTGATGGCTGGTTGTACACGCTAAAACCAATTAGTACGGCGGCTATCAGCACAAATCCGATAATGGTATTCTTATCCATATATTATTATAGTTTTCTATTATTTCCAAAAGTGCAAAGGTAGTGCAAATCGGAGAGAATACAAAATAAAAAGCAAGCTTTCTTTTTGTAATTCTCGCTCTAAATAGTACCTTTGCAAAATGAAAAGATTGTTTTTTGCACTTCTAATAGTTGTTTCTTGTGCTGTTCAGGCGCAGGAAACAGACTCTTTAGAAAACATGCGACCACATCTCGACTATCGTATGTTTGCCCCTCTGACATTCTATCACGATATAGTCAATGATGCTTTTAGCATCAATACCAATCCCTCACAATATAACGGCACACTGCTCCAGCAATATCTCAATCATCCGGACCGTGTGGTAAACTCACAGAAGAACATTGACAAGGCGGCTGCCATAGGTGAGGAGCTTCCCACGCCGATTGTTACGGATGCCCACCTTGTAGAGAAAGTCCCATTGCTGCCAGAGATGACCGATGTCATTCCGATGGAGGTGAAGGTCATTAAGCCACGCTTCTGGAATTATAAGGGCGATTACTCTCTGCAGTTCATGCAGAGCTATGTTTCAGGTAACTGGTATAAAGGTGGTGAGAGCAACTATTCCATGTTGGGTTCTGTGACGATGGAAGCCAACTATAACAACAAGCAGAAGGTAAAGTGGGACAATAAGCTTGAAATGAAGTTGGGTTTGCAGAACCTCCGCTCTGATTCCGTTCATTCTGTGAAATCCACAGAAGACCTTGTGCGTTTTACCTCGAAGTTTGGACTCCAGGCCACGAAAAAATGGTACTATACAGTGCAGCTTCTTGCACAGTCGCAGTTTACCCATAGCTATAAGACCAACGACCCGGTTGTCTATTCCGACTTCCTTGCACCGTTGAAGGTCAATCTCTCTGTCGGTATGGATTATAACGTTGATTGGTTAAAGCATCGCTTGAAGGGTACTGTCCACCTTGCTCCAGCAGCATATAATATGCAGTACACGCGCATTCTGGAGCTCTCAGAGCGTCTTGGGCTTGAAGGCAAGCGTGTACTCCATGATTATGGTTCGCAGTTCACTGTTGACCTCACGTGGGAACTGTCTGAGCTTATCCGTTGGAAGACACGAATGTATGGCTTTACTTCTTATAAGCGTACTGAGTTTGAATGGGAAAATACGATTGTTTTCCAGCTTAACAAATGGCTTGCGGCACAGCTCTTCATCTATCCGCGTTTCGACGATGCTGTCGGTCGTGACGACCATCATGGCTACTGGCAATATCAGGAGTTCTCAAGCATCGGCTTCACGTATAAGTTCTAAACAAGCTCTCACCGTTTCATCTCAATAGAAGTGATCTTCCCTTCTTCGTTGATTACAGCTGTAACGATGTAGTTCACTGTTGATGTGCCGCTTTCACGCTCGATCACTCGTTTTGCTGGTATTGTGATGTGGTAGCTTACATTTCCATCCACATCCTCTTTCTTGACAATGTTCGTCTCATTACCCAAATGCCAGTTTTGGTTCTTTACGTCTGCCTGATATTGGTCAATGAGGAATTGCAATACATCGTTCTTTGTGGCATCGCTCTTGCCGTTGAAGCTTTTTAGGGCGTCTGCCACAGCGTTTGTGAGCTTCTCACGGTTATTGTTGTTTATAGCCAGGAAGAAGCGGCGTAAGGCATTGTATGTTTCCTGCGTTTCTGCCTGCGACAGTTCCACCGTGTGCTCTCTCGGTTCCTCTTCGACAATGGGCTGCTCCTCAGCTTTTACTTCTTCTACCACCTTTGCCGGATCCTCGTCCAGTTTCTTTTCCTTCAGCCGTTCTTCAGCAATGATTTTCTCTAATCTCTGACGTATCGCAGCTATATGTACGCGGTTTGACTTTTCGTAGGCATTGATATAACTGCGTAGAAGCATTGTGTCCTTGCTTTTTATCGCTATCTCAAAGTCCTCTGCTTCACGTCGGTTGAGGGCATCCTTATAGAAATAGAGTAGGGTGGAGCATACCAATGCTGCTATGATAAATGATATAAGGAATGTGGCATGACTCTTCTTCTGCTTACGCTGTTGTGGGTGTACAGTCTGTTGCGGCTCCTCGGCATAGGTCATCAACGGCTCAACACTTGCCGGTGTGTCGTCATCGAGGATTTGTCCCACGACGACAGGTTCCTCATCAGTTGCTTTTGTCACATGACCAGCAATCTCTACACCACATTGTGGGCATACCGGCGCTTTGTCGCTCACCCGATGGCCACATTCAGGACAATTGATTAACATATTAAGGGTTATAGGTTATGAGTTATAGTTTATGGAGACAACCTCTTGTTCCTTGTTAAATCATCTATGCACAAACCGTATTTCTCGCATTGTATGCCGTCCCAGCAGCATGCTCTTGTCCACATAGCCGTTGACACCACGCAGGTGTCCCTTGCCAGTATATTGCCATGCGAAAATGTCGCGTTCATCGGCCAGTACAGGTTCAGGCTCACTGTATTTCGCTACCATCAGCTTGTATTCGTCAAGCTCTCCCAAGAGATATTTGTTATAGAAATTCTGGCCGGTATATACAAGAGGTTTTTGCTTGTATTCCTGTTCTACTAGCTTGAGGAACTTGTGCAGAGAGTCACACAGGGCAGTGGCACTCAGACCGCCCGTCACTTCCACGTCAATCATTGGCACGAGATCCTGGTCCTGCGGACGACACTGTGCGCGGAAATTCTGCAGCTGTGTTTTCTGGTCCACTCGCGGACGGTAGAAGTGGTAGCTGCCTACCTTCAGTCCAGCGTGTTTTGCCAGATTGATATTTTCAAGATAGCGTTTGTCAATATTGTCGCCACCTTCAGTAGCTTTCAGGTACACATAGTGAATCTTGTTTCCCGACACATCTTCCACAGCTTCCCAGAACACTGTGCCCTGATAGTGACTGATGTCTATGCCGTGAATGTGGTTGCAAGTATCTTCACATTCTATATAGTATTGGGCAAAAGCGCATGTGCTTACGATTAGCCCACAGATTGATAATATCGTTTTCTTTATGTCCATACAAGTGCAAAATTACTGCTTTCCTGTGATATAAGGAAATCAAAAGTGCAAAAAGAAAAAAGTAAAAAATAAATTTTGTAAAAAAGCAATGTCTCTAACACCTTGCAAAAAAACCGAACAAGTTCTTTGGTGTTGTATTTTGTTTGCATTACCTTTGCGTTGTGAAATTTAAATTAGACTTATAGGATGACAGAAGAAAGAAACACAGTATTCCACCACGTGATGCCCTTGCAGATTCGTTTCAACGATGTTGACAAGTTCGGCCATGTCAACAATACCATTTATTTTCAATTCTATGATACTACAAAGACGGATTATTTCGCAAGTGTATGTCCTGGTGTTGACTGGGAGAGTATCGCCATTGTGGTGGTAAAGATTGAGGCGGAGTTTTACGCCCAGATAAAAGCAGATGACAATATTGCCGGACGCACGCGTGTGATGAAATTAGGTAATAAGAGTTTTCACTTGGAGCAGGATGTTATAGACACCGACACACAGGAGGTAAAGGCTCGTTGTCTGTCCATAATGGTGCTCTATGACCTGAAACAGCAGCAGACGATAGAGTTCCCCGAAGAATGGCGTCGTGCCATCATTGAATATGATGGTTTGGAAGAAGAAAACATCTAACACCAATACAAGAATGAAAAGGATGATTATTTTAGCGAGTTGCTGCATCATGGCATTGGGCAGTATCGCACAGCAACAATTAGGACAAAGACCAAATGTGAAATCGCCTGTTATAAATGCGGACGGCACAGTAACGTTCAATTTCTATGACCCTGCGGCACAGCAGGTTAGCGTTGTTGGTGACTTTGAGGAGATACGTTATAATAGTCTGTCGATGACGAAGCAAGATAACGGTGTGTGGACCGTCACCACCGCACCACTTGCGCCGGAGCTTTATTCATATAGTCTTAATGTTGATGGTCAGCGCATCATAGATCCAGCCAATAGCTATGTGAATCGTGATATCTCTACACTGAGCAACATTTTCATTGTGACGAAATCGAAGGATGACAAGGGAGACCTATACTCGGTGCATGATGTGCCTCACGGCACTATGAGCCGTGTGTGGTATGACAGTCCGACGTTGGGCCAGCAGCGACGTATGACGATTTATCTGCCGCCTACATACGATGGTTTGAAGCGTTTCCCTGTAATGTACCTGTTGCATGGTCACGGTGGTGACGAGACGGCATGGACTGATTTGGGTCGTACGTCGCAGATTATGGATAACCTCATTGCTGAGGGCAAGTGTGTCCCGATGATTGTTGTGATGCCCAATGGTAATCCTTCATGTAACGCTGCTCCTGGCTGGTGGCACGAGGGTATGTACACCCCTGACGGCAATGCCTTTAACGAGCGTGGTGCGAAATCAACGATGGAAGAGAGTTTCATGGATATCGTCAACTTCGTGGATAGTCATTACTGCACCATACCAGAACGTTCAGCGCGTGCTGTAACGGGTCTGTCGATGGGTGGCGGTCACACTTTTGGCATCTCGCGCCTTTATCCAGAGACCTTCGACTACTACGGTTTGCAGTCGGCTGCATGCAGGATGCCGCGTGAAATGTTACCAAGCACTCCCAACTCAAAATTGTACGAAGACTTCGATGGACAAATGGCACGCCTCTTTGGCTCAAAGCCGAAGCTCTACTGGATTGCCATCGGCAAGGAAGATTTCCTTATGGATATGAACACCGAATTAAGGAAATATCTTGACAAACATCAATATCCATATGAATACTATGAAAATGACGGTGGGCATATTTGGCGCAACTGGCGCATCTATCTCACGATGTTTGCACAAAAGCTTTTCAAGGAGTAAAATCTTTATACATAGATATGTTAGCACACATTGCAGAATTTACAGCGTGGCCGATACTTACAGGTATATGTATCGGCTACATTGCTAACCGCATTATGAGCGGTGAAGGAAAAGGTTGTTGTATGAATCTCATTATGGGTGTTGTTGGCAGTTATGCCGGCACGTTCATCAGTCACCTGCTGAACATTGAACTGCTTGGCAAAGGCTATCTCACAAATTTTGTCTTTTGTGTCGTCGGCGCCGTAACAGTTTTGTGGATTTGGAAAAAACTGTTTGATTAGTTCGTAACGATGTACATTTCAGACCGAAGAACCATCCAAAATATTTATTTTGGGTGGTATCTTTATTTTATTTTGTTAAAATGTCTCGTCAGTTCAGAAAAAAGTTGTACCTTTGCGCTCTAATTTGATCCTCTAAGTGTGGATTTCCACAGGATGGTCTTTATATGTTACTAGGGTTAGTACATTACAGACAAAATCCTTTGACGGTGATACTGTCGTTGCTACATTCAAAAAATGTGGTGACCCCCAGTTGTGTTATGGCTCAACCCCTTACCGCTAAATAGTGCTCAAATCTCGTAGCATAGACAGAACGTAAGAGCAAAAGACTTATGTCGCAGAAACAGGGATATATAGATAACGAACTCTTTTCTCCATAAGAAATGCAGTCACCGTTTGATGCTATCAAAGAGACGGATGCTGAGGGACGTGAGTGGTGGAACTCACGCAAATTGGCACGTCTGATTGGCTATCAAAAATACTGGAACTTTGAGCGACTGATGGAAAAGGTGGCTACCATCGTTCAAGTACGGGTAAGGTGAATGTGAATGTGCTCTTCAACAACAAGACATTCTGGCTATCTCAACGCAGAATGTCAGAGCTGTTTTCGGTCGATGTATCTACTATCAACTACCATCTAAAGCAGATTAGTGAGAGTGGTGAGATCCAATTATCCGAAGCTATTCGAAAAATTCAAATTCCATCGGAAAAATGGGATGAACAGGGCATTCTGATGTATAATCTCGATGCCATTATCGCCGTAGGTTATCGCGTAAACAGTTATGAGGCTACTCAGTTCCGCATCTGGGCACGCGAGGTGCTTAAAGAGTATATTATCAAGGGCTTTGTTATGGATGATGAGCGACTGAAAGGTAAGAATCCCTTCGGTGCTGACTATTTCGAAGACCTTGCTTGATTGCATTCGCGAGATTCGTCTGTCTGAGCGTCGTTACTACCAAAAGATAACCGACATTTATGCAGAATGTAGTAGTGACTATGATTCCAAGAGTGAAGTTACAAAAACTTTTTGTCAGACTTTGACAAGCTGATTGAGGAAATAAAATAATACAGCGAAATCGTGTCGTAGGCGTGGCAAAGGTATAGGGAGGAGCATCTTACATAGAAATATCAGATATTATTTAATGGAAATATTGACAATTATACAACCAATATGGGTCATATTTATTATGACCATGCTTTTTATTAGATTCCGTGTTGGGGTAGCTGCATATTTGGCATATATATTTTTGGTGCCATATATGAATATTGAGATTGGAGAGTTTCTTCTACAATGGAATTTTATAAACATATTTCTTTTGGTAGCTTTTTTTGTTCATTATCGCAATGTAAAATTTATCGAGTTTGATTTGCGCCCTCTAATACCATTTCTTATATATTTTGGAATCTCGCTTCTACTCATACCATTTCAAGATGGTGTGCCATCTGATGAAGCCTTCAACACATGGCGCATGCAGGTTATGAAGTATATGATTCTTCCTTTTGTTATATGGAACGACATAATAAATAATGATGATTCTCTTAAACTTTACCGCAATGTTACAATAGTCTGTATCATAGTCGCTGTTCTATATGGACTATTTCTAACTACGATGCCTGGAATCAACCCATACATGATTTTTATCTCTGATGCTAATGGAGTAGAATTTAATATGGCATATGCAGCAGGTCATAGCACAATGAGTGAGGATACAACAATAGATGAAGTACGTATTTTTGGAAGAATTT
>JAFZVR010000065.1 GCA_017617725.1 Prevotella sp. | reverse complement strand
TTGTAATAAATTTGCTGCAATACAGGAACAGAAAACGACTGTAACTATTACTATCGGTTCTTCGGGAATGGGAACCTATTGCAGTGAATATGACCTTGATTTCTCAGGAGTCAGCGGCATCAGAGCTTACATTGCCTCTGGCTTCAATCCATCGGAGGGTACCGCATTCATCATGAATGTGGAAGAGGTGCCAGCAAATACCGGCATCATGGTAAAAGGAACGCCTGGAACCTACACGATACCTGTGAAGGAAACAGATATGTATTACAAGAATATGTTCAAGGGTACTTTAGTCAGTATGACTGTTCCCGCTATAGAGGATGGTTGCCAAAACTATGTGCTCCGCAGCGGTGATTCTGGAGTGAAGTTCTACAAGTCATACGGCGGCTCAACGTTAGGAGCCAACAAAGCATACCTGCAGATTCCAACGTCTGTTCTGGGCGCACGTGAATATATCAATTTTGAAGAAGATGATGTGACCGGTATTGTCGGACCTGATTATATCACTCAGGAGCATAATGGAGAATACTACAATCTGAACGGACAACGGGTAACGAGTCCAAAGAGAGGTATATATATCAAGAACGGCAAGAAAATCATTATCCGCTAATAATTCCATAAACAATGAAAAAGAATTATGTGACTCCACAAGTGGAGATCGTTAAGATAAAACCCTTTCATGCGTTATTAATAGTTAGCGACCCGGAACAGGCAGGTACTGGAGATGACGGACAGGATGGAGAAGGATTAGCAAGGTCTTTTAACTTTTATGATGACTGGGACGATTCTGCTGATTCTCCACCTAATGGCTCTTCTGCCTTCTACACGCCAGAGTGGTAACAGTTAAGTGATAATCATCCGATAAACTACAGGTAGTAATACCTACATACTATAGCAACAGCAGCTATGTCTTCGAGTGTGAAGCATATAGCTGCTGTTGTATTTTGTAGTACCTATATGTGTTAGCTATATCATGTTGCCAGTCATGAGTATACAATGGCCACGTTCTGTGCGTCATCTGGCGGCTTCTCATGGTTCAAGAGGATGTGAGAAAATCAGTACAAGATGCGTCGATGGTGACAAGTATGTCTTCTGACGAACATGAAATTAACAGGATTGTGGATTATTATCATTTTTTGATAATTATTTTTTGATAAATTAAATAAAGGAATTATATTTGCAGGTTCTCAGCGACACATGATGAGTGCAATGTTTCTTTCTCCCTCACGTCCTTTCTACCAGTCGGTAATGCCCATGAGTCTCGATACCATTCCGCTGGACCGTTACTGGGCATTTGCGAAGCCACAGTTTGCAAAAAATGGTAACCGACAAATATCTTATGAGGTGGTGGAATCTGTCTATCAGCGTTTTGAGGGTATCACAGCCAATGTGCAACGCATCATGAACATGCTCTACATGTTGACGCCAAAGGGCGAAACCTGTGGAAAGGAAATGATTGACACGACCATTGACACCTATCTGCAACTGTCATCGGCATACTACAGCGAGCTGCTGCGTCAGATGCCAGAGAAGCAGCGTAATGTCTTTCTGGCCATTGCTGCTGAGGGGCAGGTAAAAAACATTTCGGGTGGCAAGTTTGTTCATAAATACCGTCTTCCCTCCGCCAGCTCTGTGGTCTCTGCCGTCAAAGGACTGTTGGAAAAAGACTTTATCACTCAGAACGACAATGTTTACAGCGTCTATGACCGCTTCTTCCAACTATGGGTAGAGAAAACGCTGCAATCCTAAATTACTTGGGTTGAGGATAGAAAGAAGCAAACTGTAAACCCTGCAAATTGATGTGATGATATAACAGCACAGAAAAGATCTCTAGGCCTTTAGCGAGGAACATTCTGACTCTCGACCCTCGACTCTCGACCTTAATCAGGTGAGGGCTATCGCTTCGTATGTACAATGATGGCACCGTTGGCACCGCGCGAGCCGTAGATGGTGGCAACCTTCATGACCTCGACATAGTCTACGTCGTTAATATTGACCATGCTGAGGGATTCTACAACGATGCCGTCAACAACATAGAGGGGTGTTGAAGAGAGGTTGATACTGTTGCGGCCACGTATCATTACTTCTGCCTCACCGAAACGTACATTGGTGATGTAGAGTCCTGGAATGCGTCCCTGGAGTGCTGCCAGTATGTCGGTATGTCCGGAACGCCGCAGTTCGTCACCGGAGATTCCGTTGCTCACACCTGTATTCTCACGATATTCCACAAAGCCATAGCCGATATCTACGAGTCTCTGATCTTCCTCTGCCTGATAGTTATACTGGTCAGCCAGCAGCAGCCGTATGCTGCGTTTCCCGTTTACGGGGATGTCATAGCGTATTTTCTTAACAAGCACATGGAGGGTATCATCGGCAGCGACGTCTGTGAGCCCGAAACAACCACGCTTATTGCTGATTGCATAACGCTTAGGGTCGTGTACGTATATTCTCGCTTTCTTTATCGGTACCCCTGCCCTATCACACACAATGCCGTTGAACGGAACACCTTCATATTCTGTCTTATATTGTGCTACGGCAATCATTGTAACACAACATGCTAACACCGTAAATATCTTCCTTATATTCATTGTAATGTCATAACCTATAATCTATAACCACACACCTAAGAGTGCCGCACTACAGCCACATATAGAAGTAGGACTATATTCATCATCAGAGAATATAGGATGGCAGGAATAGCCATCTCGTCATTGGCAAAAATCAGAGGACTGGAGGCGATGGCGATGGCCTGTGCTGCATTCTGCATCCCTACTTCTATCACCACCGTACGACGCTGCCGCGAACTGCTTCTCACCAATCGTGAGAGCAGGGATGAACAACATACGGCAATTATGATAAGAGCAGTTACACACATACCAAGGATGCCGATATTGTCAAGTATTGTTTTATGGTGCTGAATATAGAAAATGGTGATGAGCAACAACAACAGCGGAAATGCCAACTTAGAGAGGACTTTGTCGGTCTTTGCAGCTCCATTGGGCCACACGTAATGCATGACTATTCCCAGCACTACAGGCAGGAGCATCAGCAGAAGGTTCTGCTTGATGAGGTTTCCCACAGGTAGTGTGATACCCACACTTTCGCCAACAAGCTGTGTTGCCCAACTCATGATGAATGGTATTGTCAGTAGGGTTATAATGCTACTAAGGGCTGTGAGGATTACCGACAGAGCCACATCACCGCCTGCCAGCTTTGAGAACACATTTGATGAGCTACCGCCAGGACAGCATGCTATCAGTACCAGTCCTATGAAGAATACCGGTGGCAGACGAAAGGCAAATGCTAAACCCAATGCTATCAGCGGCAACAGTATCAGCTGACCGAACAGCGCAACCATTATGGAGCGGGGATGACGCAGTACCTTACTGAAGTCTTCCAAACGTAACGACAGTCCTAAGTTGAACATCAGGATTGTCAGAATGGGCAATACTATTAATATCGGATTCATATTTCTGACCTAAACCCCGAAAGTCACTACTTCCGGGGTTATATTGATTCAGAGGATTACCTCTACATTACTTTCTTACACTTCCTCCTCCGGCACGATGAGCTTATAGCCCTTGCCGTGAATGTTGATGATTTCTATCTGGTCGTCTTCCTTGAGGTGCTTGCGCAACTTGGTGATATAGACGTCCATAGAGCGTGCGTTGAAGTAGTTGTCATCAATCCAGATGGTCTTCAAGGCAAAGTCGCGCTGCAGAATCTCGTTACGGTGTGAGCAGAGGAGTGCGAGAAGCTCGTTCTCCTTTGTAGTGAGCTTTGTCTGCTTGTCATCGATAGAGAGCAACTGCTTCTGTGTATCGAAGGTGAAACGACCGATGTTGTATACAGTCATCTCCTTTGTCTTCTTTCCACGCACACGACGCAGGATAGCTTCAATACGCATCACGAGTTCTTCCATAGAGAACGGCTTGGTGATATAGTCGTCGGCACCAATCTTAAAGCCTTCCAGGATGTCTTCCTTGAGTTGCTTTGCTGTAAGGAAGATAATTGGTATCTCAGCATTAGCCTGACGGATTTCAGCTGCGAGGGTGAAGCCGTCTTTCTTAGGCATCATCACGTCGAGCACACAGATGTCGAACTTATTTCTTGTGAAAGTCTTGAAGCCAGCCTCGCCATCTGGACAAAGTTCAGCACTGTAACCTTTTGCCTGCAGATATTCGCGCAGCAACATTCCCAGGTTCTCGTCGTCTTCACACAATAGGATTCTTAATTTCTCTTCCATAATTTTATCATTTTAAATGGTTTATATAATTCTTAATTACTATATTCTTCATGCTTCATTCTCTAATTATCGGCAACTTGATGGTAAAGGTGGTACCCTTGCCGTACTCGCTCTCGACCTTTATCTCACCGCTATGTAGCTCTACGATTTTCTTGACATAGGCGAGTCCAAGCCCGAAGCCCTTGGCATCATGACGGTTGCCAGTGTGTACGCGATAGAACTTATCAAATATCTTCTTGAGATTATCTTTCTTTATTCCGAGTCCTGTATCGCGCACCGACAGGTAGAGGTGTTCATCAGTGTCCCATGTCTTCAGATAGATATTCAGCGGCTCATCGGGCTTACGATATTTCACAGCATTGTCAAGCAGGTTGTTGATGACATTCTGGAAGTGTATCTCATCTACGTATATCGCCGATTCTACTGCTGCTATCTCCGTGTATATCTTTCCCCCAGTATGTTCTACACGCAGTGTGAAGGTGTTGGCGATGTTCTCCACCATCTCGTTGAGGTCGAGGTGCTTCTTCTTGAACACAGCCTCCTGGCGGTCGAACATAGACATCTGGAGCACTTTCTCCACAAGGAATCTGAGGCGTTTTGATTCATCATTGATGGTCTTTGCCAGATGGCTGAGCATTGCCGGAGACTTTGTTATGGAGTCGTCGCTGATCATCTGCGAAGCGAGTGATATGCTTGCTATCGGAGTCTTCAGCTCGTGCGTCATATTATTGATGAAGTCATTCTTTATCTCAGAATAGCGTTTCTGGCGGAATACGACCACGATGGTGAAGATGAATGTAAGTAGCAAGATGCCCGTGAACACTATACTCGGAATCATGAAGCGTACGGAGGAGTAGATATAGCTGTTCATATCGGGGAAATGAACTTTCACCACTCCCATCTTCGTCTGTGGGTCATTACGGAACAGTATCTGTGAGAATGACTTCTCCTCTCCTTCTTCGGTGTAGTCGGGACAGCGGTAAACCTCACGTCCGTCTTGCGTTGACACTGTGAAATGGTATGGGATATTTATTCCGTGGTTCATCATTTCTGCCTTCAAGTCCTGATCGAGCAATTTGAAGTTGATGCGTTCCTGCAGAGGCTTGTCAGATGCGGAATAAAGGATGTTATACACCACCTCGTCAAGCATAGACTTCTGATAGATATATCGGTTGCGCACCACCTCCTGCATCGACTTCTTTGCCTGCGACAGGGAATTTTTGTCATTACGCAGTATCATTGCCTTCGGCGTCTGAGCAGGATTCATCTTTATGGTTTTCAACTCGAATGAGGAATAAACATTGCCCTGCTTGTCGGCTACTGAGAACTGGTGTGTCTGCTGAACATTTCCGTTCTTGTCAACCATTGCAGAGTCTTTCTTATAAGCGCGTCTCTCCGTCTCGTTGACATCTTTCTCCAGATAGCGCAGCGTCTCGTTGAGCTCCAAGTTGCGTGATGCCTGATAGAGTGCCCTGTTCACAGACTCGTCGAACTGCTCTGTCTTCATCTTCACCATCTCCTCGATGTATTTCAGCTGAAGGAACAGCAAAGCCAGGAACGAGAGGCCCATTATAGTTGCTATTATCCAAATCGTTGTCTTCTTCATGCTCTTTGTTCTTATCTGTTGCGAAAGTACGACTAAATTAGGATATAAAGTCTTTTTTAGTTAAATAAATATGTGTAATTTAACAAAATTAGTATAGTTTTATTATTTTACTTACATATTTTTAAATAGACGGGTGTGAAAAAGGCAAAAAAAGACCTTGAGAGTTCCCAAGGTCTTTTCAATATACACGAATATAATTTTAGAATATTAATCCTCTTCTGCCAGCTCAGCCTCATGCTCCTTGATGAGCTGCTGCTGGATATCGTTAGGCACGAGTTCGTAGCTTGCAAACTTGGTTGAGAATGAAGCACGACCACCAGTAAGCGAGCTCAGTGAGATACTGTAGTTAGCGAGTTCCTTCAGAGGAATCTTGGCGCTGAGCTTCTGATAGCCAGCCTCGCTGTCCATACCCATAATCATAGCACGGCGTCCCTGCAGGTCACTCATTACGTCACCCATATAGTCTGACGGTACGTAAACTTCGAGGTCGTAGATAGGCTCCAAAATCTTTGGACCTGCCTCCTTGAATGCCATTGAGAAAGCGTTACGTGCAGCGAGCATGAATGAGAGCTCATTAGAGTCTACCGGGTGCATCTTACCATCATAAACGATGACGCGCACGTCACGAGCATAAGAACCCGTCAACGGACCCTGCTCCATACGCTCCATGATACCCTTCAGGATTGCAGGCATGAAACGAGTATCGATAGCACCACCAACGACTGAGTTGATGAATACGAGCTTACCGCCCCACTCCAGATCAACTTCTTCCTTACCCTTGATGTTCATCTTGAACTCCTGACCGTTGAACTTGTAAACGGTTGGGTCTGGCATACCGTCAGCATATGGCTCTACGATGAGGTGTACCTCACCGAACTGACCTGCACCACCTGACTGCTTCTTATGACGATAGTCAGCACGTGCCATCTTGGTGATGGTCTCACGATAAGGGATACGTGGTTCGTCGAACTGCACCTGTATCTTCTCGTTGTTCTCCAGACGCCACTTCAGTGTACGCAGGTGGAACTCACCCTGTCCGTGAACGATGGTCTGGTGCAACTCCTTAGACTGCTCCACAACCCATGTAGGATCTTCCTGGCGCATCTTCAGCAGTGCTGCCATAAGCTTCTCCATCTCGCTCTCGTTTACTGACTTGATAGCACGAGAATACTTAGAGTTAGGATACTGGATGAAGTCGAAGCGCTGCTCTGCATCCTTACCATTGAGGGTATTGCCTGTCTTCACGTCCTTCAGTTTTACTGTACAGCCGATATCACCGGCCTTCAGCTCATCAACAGGAATACGGTTGGCGCCAGCACAAGCGTAGATAGTACCGATACGCTCCTTAGAACCACGGTCAGCATTTGTGAGGTCATCGCCAGGCTTCACGCTACCGCTCATCACCTTGAAGTAAGAAACTTCACCGATATGTGGTTCCATACCTGTCTTGAAGAAGTAGATAGAGGTAGGTGCATTGCTGTCTGAAGCAACCTCTTCGCCACGAGTATTGTGAACCTTTGGCATATCGCTGACGAAAGGAACAACGTTACCAAGGAACTCCATCAGACGACGAACACCCATATCACGACCTGCACATACGCAGAATACAGGATATATACTACGTGTTACAAGACCCTTGCGGATACCTTCGCGCATCTCGTCCTCTGTGAGGCTCTCCTCCTCGAAGAACTTCTCCATCAGAGAGTCGTCGTTGGCAGCAGCAGCCTCTACGAGGGCAGCGTGCAACTCCTTAGCCTTGTCCATCTCCTCTGCTGGGATATCCTCGATGATAGGAGCACCACCTTCAGGTTTCCAAGAATATTTCTTCATGAGGAGCACATCGATGACAGCATTGAAACCGGCACCTGTAGTAATAGGATACTGAATCTGTACGCACTTGGAACCGTAGATCTCGCGCATATTATTCATCAGTGCATCGAAGTCGCAGTTGTCGCGGTCGAGCTGGTTGACGAGGAAGATCACAGGCTTACCCAGCTTTTCAGTATAACGGAACGCATTCTGTGTACCTACCTCAGGACCATATTGTCCGTTAACAAGAATGACTGCCTGGTCAGTAACGTTCAAAGCTGTGATAGCACCGCCTACGAAGTCGTCAGATCCCGGACAGTCGATAATGTTCAACTTCTTGTTGTTCCACTCTACATGGAAAACGGTAGAGAATACTGAGTAGCCATACTCCTGCTCTACTGGGAAATAGTCACTAACCGTGTTCTTTGCCTCTACCGAGCCACGACGCTTGATAATACCAGCTTCGAACAACATACTTTCGGCAAGAGTAGTCTTGCCGCTACCCGCACTGCCAAGCAGCGCAATGTTCTTGATTTCGTTTGTTTGATATACTTTCATATCAATATAGATTTAGGTTGATAATAAATTGTTTTCGTGGTGTTATGATATGCATTTTTGCAAATCGGGGTCTAAGTTAGGCATTTTAATCGAACAGGCAAAAGATTTGCTGAAAAACTACCAAACTTTTATGACTTATTAGTATTTTGCGAAAGAAAAGTCCTTCTAACTGCTATAGCCTCACAACCATATCAGGTCACTCATGACATCATCACTGACGAAAAGACCGGCACGGGTGAGGTGGATATGCTCATTTTCAATGACAAGTAGCCCGTTATCAAGTGCCGTCCGGGCATTGTCCAGTAGATAATGACGGTATTTAGGTTGTAATGAAGGAAGAATTATCCCTTCACGTGTGCGCAAGGCTGTCGTTATAATGTCGTTATAACGCGTATCATCATTGATAATCTCCTTTTCACACGGTATCACACCATTTTCAATACTTTCTATATATGCGTGAAGGTCGGCAACATTCCAACTGCGATATAATGTCTCTCGACCCTCAACCCTCGACCCTCGACTCATATAATAACTATGAGCCGCAGCTCCTATGCCGATATAATAGGTGCCGTTCCAGTAATTGCTGTTATGACGGGAGCGGAACGACTCTCGACCCTGACCTTTGGCCTTCTTCTGTGACTGCGTCTTCCTCTTCGCAAAGTTGCTTATTTCATAATGCTCATAGCCGGCAGCTTCAAGACGGTCAATGAGCTCATAGTACATCTCCCGTTCGGTATCTTCTGATATAGGGGCAAGGAGCAAGGAGCAAGGGGCAAGGGGCAGGGGACCCTCGACTCTCGACTCTCGACTCTCGACCATCATGTCATATAAAGGCGTACCCTCTTCGTACATAAGACTATAAGCAGAGATATGCTCTATATCCAGCTCTAAAGCCTTGCAAATGTCCGTCTGCCACTCTTCCATAGTCTCACCTGGGAAACCGAACATCAGGTCGATGCTGATATTCTTTATACCAGCCTTTCGCAGACGCGCTATCGCTATAGGAATCTGCTCGGCCGTGTGACGTCTGTGCAGGAAGCGCAAGCGGTCGTTGCTGAACGTCTGCACGCCCATAGATACTCTGTTAACGGGTAGAGTCTGCAGCTCTTTGGCAAACTGCTCCGTCACATCGTCAGGGTTTACTTCCATTGTTATTTCAAGGTGCGACGAAAGAGAAAAGAGGTGAGAGAGCTTGTCAAACAACTTCTGAAGGTTATTTGCAGACAGCTGACTGGGTGTACCTCCGCCGAGATAGATGGTGGAGAGAGATGACTGTTGACTGATGATAGAAAACCTTAAATCCATCTCCCTACACAGCGCATCCACATATCTGTCTTGCAATTCTAATAGGGTTGTAGAATAGAAGCCGCAATATATGCAGCGACTGACACAGAATGGGATATGTATATAGAGGCTGGACATTAAGGGTGATGGGTGTTAATGGTTAGAGTTCATCTATCCTTACAATTTACCCTGTTCTCCGAGATATGAATCCTTGAAGCCCAGGAAATAAAGGACACCATCGAGTCCGATAGTGTTGATGCTCTGCTTGGCATTGGCCACCACACGAGGCTTAGCATGGAACGCTATTCCGAGACCTGCCTCTGATAGCATCGGCAGGTCATTGGCACCGTCACCTACCGCAATAGTCTGCTCAAGGTTCACTTTCTCCACTTGTGCTATGAGCTTCAAGAGTTCAGCCTTACGATGTCCGTCAACAATCTCACCGACATAGCGTCCCGTGAGCTTACCGTCCTCCCCTACTTCCAGTTCGTTAGCATAGACATAGTCAATACCGTAGCGTCGCTGTAAGTATTCACCAAAGTACGTGAAACCACCACTAAGGATTGCAATCTTATATCCACAGCGCTTCAGAATGGTCATCAGACGATCGACACCCTCCGTGACAGGCAGATTCTCCGCAATCTCCTTCATCACACTTACATCGAGTCCTTTCAACAGGGCAACACGCTCCGTAAAACTCTCTTTGAAGTCAATCTCACCTCGCATAGCACGCTCTGTAATCTCCTTCACCTTATCCCCCACTCCGGCACGCTCTGCCAGTTCGTCGATACACTCTGTCTGGATGAGTGTGGAGTCCATATCGAAACAGATCAGACGGCGCATGCGGCGGAACATATCATCACGCTGGAACGAGAAATCTATCCCCATCGATGACGACAATGCCAGAAGCTCTGCCTGCATCGTTGCCCTGTTCTCAGGAGTACCACGCAGCGAGAACTGTATGCATGCCCTACTATTGGTCGTTGGATTGACAATACTTCTCCTGCCCGTCAGTCGAAGTATGGAGTCGATATTGAATCCCTGCTCCACCAGAACCTTTGCAGCAGCCTCTATCTGCGCTGCTGAGAGTGTGCGTCCCATGATGGTAAGAATATAACGATGCTTACCCTGTCGGCCTACCCACGCTTCATATTCTTCGTCCGTGACAGGTGAAAATCCGATATTCACGCCTAACTCCGTAGCCTTAAATAACAGTTCTTTCATGACGGGTCCAGAGTGAGCCTCATCCATCCTTATCAGTATGCCCAACGATAGAGTACTGTGGATATCAGCCTGGCCGATGTCCAGAATCTCTGCATCAAATTTTGCAAGTATTCCCATCACCGATGCCGTAAGGCCCGGACGGTCCTGTCCTGTGATACTTATCAATATCTGTTCTTTCCGCAATAAATCCTCATTGCCTGTTTTGTCATTCATAATCGTTGTTATTTCGTTGCGGCTGCAAAAGTACTACATTTATTTGAATTCCTATCGTTTTAATAATACATAGATGATGACGGGAGCACCAAATAGCGGAGTAACGGCATTCAGGGGAATGACACCACTATCGCCGGGGATGGTACATACAAGATTACATAGCAATGCTACCACGGCACCACAAAGTATCGTTGACGGGAGCAGTTGCCTGTGGTTTTCCGAACCTATCATTAAACGGGCTATATGAGGCACTGCAAGACCAATGAACGCCACAGGACCACAGTAGGCTGTGGTGACAGCCGTGAGCAAACCCGTCACTATCAGCAGTATATTACGTACCCGTCTTGTGTTGATACCAAGCGACTCGGCATACTGCTCGCCAAGAAGCAACGCATTGAGAGGCTTTATCAGCATTACGGCACTCACCAATCCCACTATTATTGCAATCGAGAAGACTGGAAGATGAGCCATCGACACTCCACCGAAATTACCCATTCCCCATACCATATATGAATGTACTCCCTCTTCCGTTGCAAAGAAATTGAGCAATGCTATGGCCGACGAAGCAAGATAGCCCACCATAACACCTATGATGAGGAGCATGACACTGTTACGCACCAGTGTGGAGAAGAAAAAGATTATCGTCGTGACCACTATCGCTCCAGTGAAAGCTGCAAAGAGAATTGCTGCCACACCACTGACGGAAAACAGTTCCGTTGACAAACTGCCACCCAACGCCAGCATCACCAGTGCCACACCCAGCGAGGCACCACTGCTGATACCGAAGACCGACGGACCAGCCAGCGGATTCCTGAATGCTGTCTGCAGCAACAGACCACTGGCAGATAAAGCCGCACCACACAAGGTGGCTGTTATAGCCTGCGGCAAGCGCACCTCCGTGATGATATACTGCTCCACCGTACCCGACAGATTATCTGTAAACAACGCTGAAAAAACGTCACCAACAGGAATCCTCACCGAGCCCACCAGAAGGTTCAGCACGAACAAGAGCAATAGGGCAACTATATAAAAGGGCAAATACCGTTTCAATGTTTAATGCTTAATTATAAAATATTAATCGCAAAGCGATAACTCTTAATTCTTAATTCTCAATTCTTAATTCTTAATTGTTTATAGTACCTCGTGCTACCCTGCAACAAGCCCGGATGTAACATCAGAATATAGTCACGAAGCAACCAGTCAGGACGGAAGGACACCTCCTCGAAATACGGCACCTTCATGGAATTGACATACCATATCCGGTGCTCCCTAAAAGCCTTGAAGATGGCATATCCGTGATACTCCGCTTTTAACCGCTCATAAGTCGGCTCACCACTCTGGTCATTGAATATCCACACATCAGCATCAGAGGCCTTGCTTACCACCGTTTCATACGACAGAGCAAGACTACCGCTATGCTCATCATTACTCCAGGCGTAGGTTGCGCCGGCATCTGCAATCATCTGGGCTACAGTACTTTTACCACCAGGCACATACCACGTACCACCAGTCAGCTTCTCGGTAAGAAGTGAGGGGCGACGGTCGAGAGTCGAGGACCGAGTCGTCAGGTTCTTCAACTTCTGATATTCCTTTTCCACAACCGCAAAGAGGGAGTCGGCCTGACGTTCCCTGCCGTATAGCATACCATAGAACCGCATCCATTCCGCACGTCCTAACGGGGACGATTCCATATACTCCGCACACTCGATTATGGGTATTCCTATCTGATCCAGACGTCCGTAGCCCCCACTGTTCTCGAAAGGCGACAGCAATACAGCGTCAGCCCCCAGTGCCATTATCCGTTCTATATCGGGTGCCATCGAATTACCACAGTCGGCTATCTGTCCACTGGCAATGCCTCGCTTCACCGCCACCACATTCATGTATTTCAAGTCAGCAACTCCGGCAATACCCTCGACCAATGCTCCCCTTCCGTTCTGGAGGGGTTGGGAGTGGGGGCGACCCTCGACCATCCAACTCACCAGCTGGGCATGAGCAGTATTGAACACAACGCTTCTGCGCAAAGGAACATACACCACCGTACCCTCCGACAGTTCTGCATGAGCCATCCGTGCTGAGTCGTCACGCTCTATGAGAATATATGTATGCAGGAGTTCCCTTTCACGCCACGGGTTCTTTATCTGCACCACACGGTAGCCGTCAAACGCCTCTATGCAGATATTCTCCGCATAGCGCATCTCTACAGCCCTACCCTGCTCCACCTTCTTACGGGTGCAGCAGCACAGTAACAGTGTACTAATGACAAGAAACGACCACCAACGTATCATCATACAAAGGTACAAATAAGTAATATAAGAACAAAATTTTGCATGCCCGGAATGGAAAAATATCTCCTTTTCGTTTACTTAATCAATTTTTTCTTTATCTTTGCACACAAACATTGTGGATTTTGAGATGGCGAGGCTAACTCTAATGAACCAAAACTGCGACCTTGGTATTAGAACAGAGGAATTGGCTACACCCTATAAAGGGTGTGGACTTACTTTTGTCTGTTCGAAGGTTGTCGCAGACCGTGGTTCAATCAAAAGCTTAGTTCACACCCATTTGGGTCGTATAATTGGCGGCAAAAATATATATAAAAATAACTTTAGGCTATAAAAAATTGTTCGAACCTTGCTAATAATGATACATCATGAGAAAAATTTGCTTATTGCTAACCTTGATATTATGCCTGACGAGCTGTAAGGATCACAAAACGCGGTATCAGATAGGCGTATCGCAATGCTCTGCTGACATATGGCGCGAGAAACAGAATGCCGAGCTAAAGATGGGAGCATACTGTCATGACAATGTGGAACTGCGGTTTGCAACTGCCTACGACAGCGACAAGCGACAGATACAACAAATAGACAGCCTGGTGGCTACGGGCATAGACTTGCTGATTGTGGCTCCCAACCAGATAAAAACTATTTCGCCTGCCATAGACCGAGCATACGATAAGGGTATTCCTGTCATTGTGTTTGAAAGAAAGACCAGTTCGCAAAAATACACCGCATTCATCAGTGCCGACAACTATGAGATGGGACATGTAATGGGACAGTATATTGCTGGAGAACTACAAGGCAAGGGGCGTGTGATGGAGATTATGGGACTGAAAGGTTCGTCACCAGCTATAGAGCGTCATAAAGGTTTTACAGATGCTCTGAAAGCGTATCCTGGAATTGATATTGTAGCAACGCTGCAAGGTGACTGGACTGAAAAGAGTGCCTATCAAGCCACTAAGGAGTGGCAGACTCAACACCCAACACTCAACACCCAACACCCTATAGACTATGTCTTCGGACAGAACGACCGTATGGCTGTGGGAGCACGTAAGGTTCTCTCAGCACTCAACCCTAATCTCTCGACAAAATTCTGCGGCATCGACGGTCTGCCAGGCGAGAACGGCGGCATTCGTCTGGTGCGCGACTCCATCCTTGACGCTTCCTATATCTATCCCACTCATGGTGATAAGATTATTGACATAGCCTTAGACATTCTTGATGGGAAACCGTATGATAAGGAGACACTGCTAATGTCTGCCCTTGTCACTCGCAAGAATGCAAAGGTACTGTTGGTACAAAACGAAGAGATCCTCCGCCAGTCGGAATATCTGGATCAGTTGCACAGCCGTGCCGATACATACCTGCAAAAATTAGACACCCAGCGCATAGTTAACTGGATGGCTATTGGTGTGATAATCCTACTTATGATAACCATTGTCCTGCTCTATCTCTATCATCTCAAGAAAATCGCCCTACAGAGGGAGCGCGTGGTGAGCACGCTGTGGAATATGGACACTACCAATATCCAGCCTGAAGCATCGTCCAAGCCTCTCCCCGATGACACGAAGACTGATTCAGATGAAGCCGATGAGGTAAAGCCGGCAGCTGTATCAGTATTCATAACCCGTTTCAAGGAGGTTGTGGAAACGCGCTTAGCCGACAGCGACATCAGCGTAGAGGACTTGGCGGCGGATATGAACCTCTCTCGCGTACAACTTTACAGAAAGGTAAAGGCGGTCACAGGTTCCTCACCTGTCGAATTGTTGCGCACCGCCCGTCTGAACAGAGGGTACCAGCTACTACTCACCACAGACCTCTCGATAAGTGAGGTGGCATATCAAGTAGGGTTTACCGCTCCTTCCTATTTCACCAAATGCTTCAAGGAAGAATACGGAATGCTACCCGGAGATGTTCGACAATAATAACAATAATCGTTCAATGACTGACAGAAATGTTACATTGAACGATTTTTTTATCTTCATGAAACATCTGTTTTATATTATAAAGCAAAGACAATATACTTTTGTGGCAGAATCACAAACAAAAGTACTAACCTAAAAAAGTAAAGCAAATGAAACAAATGAAAAGAATTCTTCTGAGTTTCCTTAGTCTGATGCTTTGTACTATCATGTACTCGCAAACGGAGATCAGCGGTACGGTGATTGATGCCACTGGCGAAACAATCATTGGTGCCACTGTAATGGAAAAAGGAACATCAAACGGTACTGTGACTGATCTCGATGGAAACTTCACATTGAAGGTTGAGGCTGGAAAAACGCTTGTCATCTCTTACATCGGGTATCTGACACAAGAGGTAACAGCGCAAAACGGTATGAAAGTAACACTTCAGGACGATGCTCTGTCTATTGAGGAGGTTGTGGTGACAGGTTATACCACTCAGCGTAAGGCAGACCTTACTGGAGCAGTATCCGTAGTGTCACCTTCTGACTTAGCCAAACAAAACGAGAACAACCCCATCAAGGCTATGCAGGGACGTGTGCCAGGCATGAACATCTCTGCCGACGGTTCTCCTTCTGGTAGTGCTACGGTACGTATTCGTGGTATCGGCACCCTTAACAACAACGACCCTCTCTATATCATTGACGGTGTACCTACGAAATCTGGTATGCACGAACTTAACGGCAACGACATAGAGAGTATTCAGGTATTGAAGGATGCTGCCTCAGCATCTATCTATGGTTCGCGCGCAGCCAATGGTGTCATCATCATCACCACCAAGCGCGGCAAAGAGGGAAAAGTGAAGATTGACTTCGACGCCAGCATTGCACTGCAGACCTACACCAACAAGATGAAAGTGCTCAACGCAAAGGAGTTCGGTGAGGTGATGTGGCAGGGATATGTGAATGACGGCCTTGATCCTAACTCTAACGGTTTAGGCTACCGCTACGACTGGTCTTACGATGACAATGGTAATCCTGTGCTCAATAACATCACCATGGATAAATATCTTGATGCTGCAGGAACGACTCCTGCGTCAGATACAAACTGGTTTGACAAGACCACACGGCACGGACTCATCCAGCAGTACAATGTATCTCTGAGCAATGGTTCAGAGCGTGGCTCATCATTCTTCTCTCTCGGATATTATAATAACAAAGGTATTATCAAGAATACTGACTTCAATCGTTACTCTGCCCGTATGAATACAGAGTACAAGCTGTTGAAGATTGGTGAAAAGAACCTCGTTACCGTTGGTGAGCACTTCACGCTGAACCGCACGAATGAGGTGGCAGCCCCTGGCGGATTCCTGCAGAATGTGTTACAGTTCAACCCTTCATTGCCTGTATATACCACCACAGGTGAGTATGCCGGTCCTGTAGGCGGTTATCCTGACCGCGAGAACCCCGTTGCACGTTTAGAGCGAAACAGTGACAACCGATATACATACTGGCGCACTTTCGGAGATGTATATCTCAACGTTAATCCTTTCAGGAACTTCAATATCAAGACCACATTCGGATTGGATTATTCGCAGAAAGAACAGAGAATATTCACATATCCTATCACAGAAGGTACTGTTGCCAATAACACTAACGCTGTAGAAGCAAAGCAAGAACATTGGACAAAGTGGATGTGGAACATCATTGCGACATATAACCTCGAAAAGGGCAGCCACCGTGCCGATGCAATGGTCGGTATGGAGTTAAACCGTGAGGATGACAGCAACTTCAGCGGAAAGAAATATGACTATGCGGTACTGAATACAGACTATATGTGGCCTAATGCTGGTGTCGGTGAGGCTGAGGCCTACGGATATGGTGAGGGGTACACTCTGATATCTTACTTCGGCAAGGTGAACTATAACTATGCTGACAAATACCTGCTTAGTCTGACGATGCGCTACGACGGCAGTAGCCGTTTCGGAAAGAATAACCGTTATGGTATGTTCCCATCTGTTTCTGCTGGATGGCGCATCAACGAGGAGAAATTCCTCAAGGACGTGAAGTGGCTTGACAACCTGAAGCTACGTGCCAGCTGGGGACAGACCGGTAATCAAGAGATTTCTAATATAGCACGATATACCATATACGAAAGCAACTACGGTGAAGCTGGCTTCGGTGGTCAAAGCTATGGTACAAGCTACGACATTGCCGGAACAAACGGAGGACAGACTCTGCCAAGCGGATTCAAACGCAACCAATTGGGCAACGATGACCTGAAGTGGGAGACCACAACACAAACCAACCTCGGTGTTGACTTTGGTATGCTGCGCAATGCCCTTTACGGTTCTTTCGAGTGGTATTACAAGAAGACGAAGGACATTCTTGTTTATATGCCTGGTATAGGTGTAATGGGTGAAGGCTCAAGCCAGTGGATTAATGCCGGTGAGGTTGAGAACAAGGGTTTCGAGCTTAACCTCGGCTATCGTGGTGAGATAGGCGACTTCCAGTATGACATCGCAGGAAATATCGGCTCATACCGCAATAAGGTTACTAAGCTGCCTGAGACCATTGCCGCAAACGGAACCTTCGGAGGAAACGGCGTAGAGAGCGTTGTCGGGCATCCGATGTACTCACAGGTGGGTTATGTATATGACGGTATCTTCAAGAGCCAGGATGAGATTGACAACCATGCAACACAGAACGGTGCCGGTCTTGGTCGTATCCGTTGGAAGGACCTCAATAACGACGGCATTATCGATGAGCAGGACCAGAAGTGGATTTACGATCCCACACCTGACTTCACATGGGGTTTGAATATCTATCTCCAGTATAAGAACTTCGACCTCACAATGTTCTGGCAGGGTGTACAGGGTGTTGATGTCATCAGCGACCTGAAGAAAGAAACCGATCTATGGAGCGGACTTAACATATCCAACCTGAACAAGGGTCACCGACTGACAGATGCATGGAGTCCTACAAACAACGGCTCAAACATCCCTGCAGTAAGCACTATGGATAATAATAATGAGAAGCGCGTGAGCAGCTACTTCGTAGAGAACGGTTCGTTTGCCAAGTTGCGCACGATACAACTCGGTTATAACCTACCTAAAAACCTCTGTCAGAAGTTCTACGCTGAGCGTCTGAGACTGTATGTGTCAGCCCAGAACCTCTTCACTATCAAGAGCAGGAGTTTCACGGGTGTAGATCCAGAGAATGCCAACTACGGCTACCCTATTCCTTTGAATGTCACATTTGGACTCAACGTGTCGTTCTAATTCATAATTCACAATTCATAATACAAAATTGAATACGATATGAAAACAATATATCAATCAATCTGTGCAATCTGCATCATCTGTAGCTTGATGTCATGTTCCGACTTCCTTGATGAGCATACACCACAAGCTACGCTCAGTGACGAACAGGTGAAGACACCAGAAAATGCAGAAGCAATGGTGGTATCAGCATATGCAATCTTCACATCAGCTGAAGATATTAACTCATCCTTCTCAATGTGGAACTTCGACGTACGCAGTGACGATGCATACAAAGGAGGCAACGGAACAAGCGACGGCGACGTATTCCACCAACTTGAGGTACAGCAGGGAGTACTGACAACAAACTGGAACATCAATGACATTTGGATACGCCTTTACAACAGTATCTCTCGCGTAAACTCTGCCATTGCACTGCTCAACGAGACCGACGAAAGCTTTGCTATGAAGCATCAGCGCCTGGCGGAGATGAAATTCCTCCGTGCCTATGGTCACTTCCTGCTGAAGCGTCTGTTCAAGAATATTCCTTTCGTCGTTGATGAGAACCTTTCATACGATGATTATAATAAACTGTCTAACACCACCTATACCAATAATGAGGGTTGGCAGCTGATTATCGACGACCTGATGGAAGCCTACAACACCCTTCCTCAGACACAACAGGACAAGGGACGCCCCACAAAGGCTTCTGCTGCTGCATTCCTTGCAAAGGTCTATCTCTATAAGGCTTACCACCAGGACGATGTCAAGAGCAATCAGGTTACAAGCATCGACAAGGGCGACTTGGAGAAAGTCATTGAATTCACCAATCCGGCACTCTACACCAACTACGGTCTGGAAGACGACATCCATAACAACTTCCGTCCGGAGGACCAGTATGAGAACGGTAAGGAAAGTCTCTGGGCTATACAGTACTCACGCAACGATGGTTCCACTTATGGTAATCTGAACTGGAGCTACGGCCTCATACCGCCGAATATTCCTGGAGCTACAGACGGTGGCTGCGATTTCTACAAGCCCTCACAGAACCTTGTCAACGCATACAAGACAGGCGACAACGGTCTGCCTCTGCTTGACAATTTCAACGAGAAAGATTACGACAAAGCTAATGACAATGCCGACCCACGCCTGTTCCTAACAGTGGGTATGTCAGGACTGCCTTATATGTTCAACAAAAACTACATGATGGACGAGACCAGCATCTGGAGCCGCAGCAACGGACTTTATGGCTACTATGTGTCACTGAAACATAATGTAGATCCTGCTCTCATCGACAGCTATCTCATCAAGGGCAGCTACTGGGCAAGCAGCATGAACCGTATCGTGTTCCGCTATGCCGACGTGCTCTTAGAGCGTGCTGAGGCTTATGCACAACTCGGACAGACCGATCAGGCTATTGCACTGGTTAATCAGATTCGCAGTCGTGCAGCATCAAGCACACAGATGATAGGCAACTATCCTGGCACCTATGGTGTGAAGATGTATATCTCTAACTACAAGGGTTCCTATTCTAAAGAGGACGCCATCAAGATTGTGAAGATGGAACGCCGCTTGGAACTCGGTATGGAGAGTGAGCGCTTCTTCGACCTCGTGCGTTGGGGCGATGCAGCAACGGTGCTCAACAAGTACTATGCAGAGGAGATAGACAACTGTGCTATCTACAGCAATGCTCACTTCACTTCTAACAAGGATGAGTATCTGCCAATACCATATAGTCAGCTCTCCGCTTCTAACGGACACTACACACAGAACATTGGTCAATGGTAAGATTTTTAATTGATAATTAACAATTGATAATTATGAAAACAAAGATATATAGCATTATTTGTGCTTGTATGGTCATCTTTGGCCTGACTGCCTGCAACGACGACCATGTCAGCAACCTGCAGCTGGACGGCAACTGTATGGTGGAAGCCATAACCCTCGATGACTATCAGGGCACTATCGACCTGGCGTCGCGAACCATCGTTGTACGCCTACCAGAGGTCTATGAGACATCCCACATGAAAGTTACTTCTCTTGTACTCTCTGACGGTGCCACTTGCAACATCTCCATGGGTGACGTGCTGAATATGGATGCTGCAAAGGTGATGACAGTGAAAAACGGTGACGTGGCAATAGACTGGACTCTGAGTGTGCTCCACGACGAAGCTCGTATCACTCAGTTCGTAATCAATGACATCTATCAAGGTACTATTGACCAGGATGCCAAGACTATCACTATCTATGTTCCTGGCACTGTCGATATAACAAATCTTGTTCCGACAATCACCTATAGTGCCAATGCTACTATAACCCCATCTTCTGGTGTGGCACAGGACTTCTCACAGCCTGTTACTTACAAGGTGACAAACAATTCTGCAGAGAGCACATACACTGTCACAGTGATTGCTATTGATAAGGCAAAAGCATTGTTCGTTGGTTCACCGCAGAACATGAACGACCTCGATCCAGAGGCTAAGGCTGCTTGCAACTGGATGTTAAGCAATGTTCCTGGCACACTCTATGCTTCATTTGCCGACCTGGAGGCTGGTACCATCGACCTCTCTGAGTGTAAAGTCATCTGGTGGCACTATCATGTTGACGGTGGCGTTGACGGTCATGATGTCTTTGCGGCAAAGGCTACCGATGCTCTCGCTGCCAAGAACCAGCTGCGCGCATTCTATGAGAATGGTGGTGCAATGTTCCTGACACGCTATGCTACCAACCTGCCGTCATTCATCGGAGTGACAGGTGATGACGAGTGGACAACACCTAACAACTGTTGGGGTCAGAATGAGGATGGTGCCGAGCTGTGCGGTGGTCCATGGTCATTCCGTATCTTCGACGGACAGAATGCTCATCCTCTGTGGCAGAACCTGATTGCCGGTGACAACCCACAGGAAGTCTATTGTACCGATGCCGGATACCATATCACTAACTCTACAGCACAGTACCATATCGGTACCGACTGGGGCGGATACGATAACCACGCTGCATGGGAGGCTCGCACAGGCGGAAAGATTCTCGGTGTTGGTGGCGACGGTGCTGTTGTGGCATGGGAATATCCTGCACACGACGGTAAGGGTGGCATCATCTGTATCGGCTCAGGCTGCTACGACTGGTATTCTTACACCTTCGAGCCAGGCTATACTGAGAAATTCCACAAGAATATCGAGATTATCACTCAGAATGCATTCAATCACTTAATGAAGTAAACGCGCTATGAAAAAGACTATAAAAAATATAATTCTAATAGGTTTGGTAAGCTGTGGTATCAACACAGCTACCTCCTGCAGCGACGACAACTATGGTCCTGACCCAGACAAGGACTGGACTGGTACTACATATTTCTTCAGTTCTACCGATGAGGCTGGTTTCCAGACCTACTATAATCCTACCATCGGACGTTGTGGCGACCCAATGCCGTTCTACGATGAGAAGACTCAGGAGTTCAAGGTCCTCTATCTCCAGGAGTATGACAACAACGGCGCATGCTACCATCCATTCTGGGGTATCTCGACAAAAGACGGAGCCAACTATCAGTCACTGGGCGAGGTTCTGCCTACAGGAAAATCTACACAGGAAGCAGACGCTTCGCTTGGTACAGGCTGTGCTGTGTATAACGAGACTGATGGTCTCTACTACATCTATTACACAGGTCACAATGTGCTGCTTGAGAATGTGGAAGTAGTGATGCGTGCCACATCTTCTGACTTCAAGACATGGACGAAGGACAACACATGGATGCTCAAGGGCGCAGACTACGGCTATAGTAGTGTTGACTTCCGCGACCCACAGATTTTCAAGGCAGAAGACGGACTCTGGCACATGGTCATCGTCTCCAATCTGAAGTTTGCTGAGTTCAAGTCCGAGGACATGAAGAATTGGGAGCACGTAGGAAACTTCCCTATGATTTGGGACCGTATGTGTGAATGTCCAGACATCTTCAAGATGGGTGACTACTGGTACTTCGTATATAGTGAGGCATATCGTACTGACTGGAGCCGTAAGGTGAAATACATGATGGCAACATCGTGGGAAGGGCTGAAGAACTGCTTCAGGGATCCAGGAGCCAACTGGCCTAAGGACGGTAAGGAGGGTGTGCTCGACAGCCGTGCCTTCTATGCAGGCAAAACCGCCAGCAATGGTACCGACCGCTATATCTGGGGCTGGTGTCCTTTCCGCTCAGGAACCACCATCCACGACAAGAACATCAATGTTGGTGCAGAGGGCGAACCAAACTGGTCAGGAGCACTCGTTTGTCACAAGATTATGCAGCATGCTGACGGTACTCTCACATTGGGCGAGGTTCCAGGAATCAATGCGAAGTATAACAAAGAGCAGACAGTCAGTGTAATGAGTTCTAACGGCTTCACTGGCAATACTCTCTCTGGCGATGATGCATACGTGATGTATAACCGTTTGGGATTTCACAACCACATCTCCTTCACTGTCACCACTTCCAACAACTGGGATAAGTTTGGCATTTCCCTGGTTCGCAGTACCGACCATGACTATTACTACACTATGGTCGTCAATCCTGAGAACGAAAACTGGCGCAAGGTGAACTTCGAACAGGAAGGCTATCGCATAGAAAGGCATCTGAACGAGAAAGGTGAAGAAGAGGAAGTGAAAGTGTTTGGCAAGGGCTTCATCGCTGGTATTGACGGCTACGGTTTCTCCCGTCCGGAAGACAATACCTATAAGATTGACATCTATACCGACAATAGTGTAATGGTGATGTACGTCAACGACAACGTCTGCTACACCAACCGTATCTATGGCATCCAGAAGAACTGCTGGAGCATCAATAACTACGGAGGCTCTGTCACCATTAGCGATGTGAAGGTTAGGCAGTACTAAAAGAGTAAAATATATAAATCAGAAAACAAACTAAGATGAAAAAGATATTATTATTCCTTTGCCTCGTGGCAACCGCTACTATCGCTTCAGCCACGGATTTGTGGGAAGGTTCACATCCTGTAGATTGGTCAAACACACTGACCATCGGAGCCGATAAGTTCGCCGATGCACAGGTAGGTCAGAAAATCGTCATTGAGTTTACAAATGCTACGGGAGAGGTTATCGAGCTTCATAGCAACGGAGCCATGCTGCCCGGCACACGCTACGAGCAACACCTCTATGCTGACCAGAACTCTATGGAAGTGTTCATCACCAATGGCATGCTGACTCGTCTGAAGGAATCAGGAATGGAAATCTGCGGCACAGGCTTCACAGCCACTAAAGCATGGTATGGCGATGGCAAGGACAATGTTGATGAGAACACTGTCTGGACCGGCTATTTCTGGATGGACTCATGGAGCACATTAGAGGTGGCAAAGACCTCATTCGACGGCATCAATTGGAGCGACTACAAAGCTATCCGCTTCTATTCAGAAGCTGGTCGTACCGACTATGTCATCAATATCCTCACAAAATGGGCTGATGACGGCAAGTTAGGCGACCAGACAACCATGACGATGACCA
>JAFZVR010000064.1 GCA_017617725.1 Prevotella sp. | reverse complement strand
TATGAAGTGTAATACTATTATCATCGGCAGTGGCCCTGCAGGTTATACAGCTGCGATATATGCAGGGCGTGCCAATCTGCAACCTGTTCTCTATAGTGGCTTACAGCCTGGAGGACAGCTCACACAGACCACTATAGTAGAGAATTTTCCTGGTTATCCGGAGGGTGTTGATGCTAATCAGATGATGATGGAGCTACGTCAGCAGGCGGAGCGTTTTGGTGCAGATATCCGTGATGGTGTCATTACGGCAGTGGATTTCTCCAAGCGTCCTTATAAGCTGACAACTGACCGTGGGGATGTCGTTGAAGCGGAAACGGTTATTATTGCGACTGGGGCGAGTGCAAAATACCTCGGTCTCGATGATGAGAAAAAATACAACGGTATGGGTGTTTCTGCATGTGCAACCTGTGACGGATTCTTCTATCGTAAGAAGATGGTTGCCGTAGTGGGTGGTGGTGATACCGCCTGCGAAGAGGCAAGCTATCTGGCACAGCTCTGTCAGAAGGTATATATGATAGTCAGGAAACCATATTTGCGTGCTTCGGATATTATGAAGAAGCGTGTAGAGGAGAATCCTAAGATAGAAATTCTCTATGAACACAATGCTGTTGGACTATATGGTGATAATGGCGTTGAAGGTGCTCACGTGGTGAGACGTCTTGGTGAAGCAGACGAGGAGCGTTACGATTTGCCAATCGACGGTTTCTTCCTTGCCATAGGTCACAAACCCAATACGGATATCTTCCGTCAGTGGATAGCGGTAGACGATACGGGATATATCCTCACACAAGGTGCGTCACCGTGTGTATGTAGTGCCACAAATCCAGTACAGGTAATCCCGGGAGTTTTTGCAGCTGGTGACTGTGCAGACCCAACGTATCGGCAGGCTGTCGTTGCTGCAGGAAGTGGCTGCAAGGCTGCTTTGGAAGCAGAACGGTATCTGCAATCAATTAAGGATTAAGATTAAAAGTACTTATAAATATAGCGCGAAGCAAAAGGCCTCGCGCTATATTTAGTTATGTGTCATTTATTCTACTGCCAGTGAACGAACAGGCATCTGGTTTGTCTCTACTCCATTAGACTTAGAGAAGTTCCAACGGTCATAGCCCTCATCGTCGTTGTCCCAGTTGTGCTCGAAGTAGTAATCGCTCCATCTGTAGTCATCTTCACCCCATTTGCCACCGTGACGGCGTTGCAGCTTGAAGTCTATATACTTTCCGCGAACATAGATTCTTCCCTCGAAAAAATTATCTGAAAGGCGATATTCACGAATCTCAATAGAGGTATTGTCCTCACGGAAATGAATCTTAATAACCTCGTCACGAACCTTCCAATCGAAATGGTATGCCAGATAGTCCCATGGTGCATCGCTGTAATAGTCTACCCAATAGCCATAGCCTTCACGCCAGTTGTCTTTCTGGAAAGATATTTCAGAGTATACGGTTTGATACTCTTTATCACCCTGCTCCACTTGAATGCGCAGATTGCCATGCCAGTATCCACCGTCAAGAGTGTAGGCAATGTCCTCATCATCAGTGTCACAGCTGGTGAAAAGGACTGGTGTTGCTGCAATGAGCAACAGCATCATCAGTGTTGTTAATTTCTTCATATTCATTTGTACTATATTATAGGTTGATGTTTCTTTATTACTGATTACTGAAGTCCGGCTTTAAAGCTGGCACCGATGGTCTTCTCGACCGAGTTCTCTATATCGTCAGGAAGGTTACAGAAGAAGTCTATGCCCGTCTTCTGTTCCAGTTCGTCAATGGATACAAGGTATTTAAGCAGTTTGTCATCAGCACTGTTTTTGTGTTCAATCCAAAATGCAGCAGCCTCATAGCCACCGCCCTGCTCCTGCGGCTTTTTGCAAAGAACAGCCATATAGAAATACAAGGGAACAGGTATTCTATTATCACCAGAGCCGATATACTTTTTATTGATGTAATTTCCGCTCGCATCAATATATCCGTAATTAGCCTCACTATCAATGGTGCCGCCTTTGACAATGTACAGGACATCGCGACGGAAGGTACCTGCCTGATTGTTCCATTTGCGAACCTGAGCTTCCATGTTTGCCCATACACCAGCATTGAACCCATTTACCTGTGGCTGCATGTTGGTCATGTAAAACGTCTGTCTGTTGGCTTGTTCGTTATAACCATAAGCGCGGTCGGCAGATGGGAAGATATGGCCGTGATCAAAGCCGGAACCATAATATGGGTCATGGGTAAAATGGTATTTTGAGTCAAGGAAAGGGTCATTGGGATATTCAGTAAATTCACCATTACTTTCTTTAGGCTTGCGATTGGTTATGGAACTACTATTCCCGTTATGCATAGTATAGCATGACCAACGTTGTGAGTGCTTGTCAGCATCCCATTCCACGGCATAGTTCATACCAATGCCGTTAGCAATATGGATAATAACAATATTATTTCCTGATTCTTTAAGATGTGGGAACTCCAGATTAGTCACGTATGATTTTACCAATGCATTTTGCCCTTCTCCGGTATTTGCGTTGATGTTATTACTATAAGGTGTGCTACCACCACTGCTACCGCCATTATCGTCATCATCATCGCCACCTCCACATGCTGTGAATGTCAATGAGAACGCAAGAGCATAGAATAAGAGTCTTAAGTGTTTCATGTTGTTAGGTGTTTGTTAGGTGTTAAGATTTGGTTGTTAGGTGTTGGATGATAAATCAAAAAGAGTGCTGTCAACGCGCATATGCAACTACGCTTGATCGCACTCTTAATATTCTTCAGTGGTGTCGGACTCGTCAGACCAGTTAGACCAGCCAGACTCGTCAGACTATATCCTTACTTCTTCAGCTTACCATAGCGGCTCATGAAGCGGTCAACACGACCTGCTGTATCGACGAGCGTGCTCTTACCTGTATAGAACGGGTGAGAGGTGTTAGAGATTTCGACTTTTACCACTGGGTAAGTTTCGCCTTCAAATTCTACTGTATCGTTTGTCTTTGCTGTAGACTTTGTAAGGAACATATCGCCGTTGGACATGTCACGGAACACGACGGGGCGATAGTTTTCTGGATGAATACCTTTCTTCATTTTAATATTATTTGTTGTTATTGAATAATTTACGCTTTGGAGGTGCAAAGGTACGGACTTTTCTTGTGCCTGCCAAATTTTTCAATGATTATTTCGTATTAAATAAAAAATCGGGCTGCTTACGCGGCCCGATTTGTGATATTTTTCTGTTTCCACTAATTGTTGGAAGTGTTGTTAGTTGAGCTTGTAGAGGTAAGCCTCATTTGCTACAGTCTCAGGCGTGTTACCCTTGTAGTTCATCAGTTTACCACAGATGATTACGTTGTCACCCACCTTGATATCTACCTTGTCACCATTATATTTATTGAACTTGGTGTTGTTCAGGTAGAGTACTCGGAAGCATTGGAACTCATTGGCTGTGTTGCCATCGTCAGAGATAAAGAATGTAGCGTTACCGTATTCACCGCCTTCAGTGTAAGTACCTTTGTTGGCGATGCGTGAAATCTTACCCTTTACATACACAACGTCCGTCTTGTCGTAAACTGTGTTGGACGTCCATGTCAGACCACTAACAGCATTAATTGCATCGGAAACGCTATAAGGGTTGTCCAATGTACCACCACCTGTAGGATTAGGATTCGGGTTAGGATCTGTACTTCCTGGCTTCTTACCAATCTCAGTACCATCAAGAACAGCGTATGTAACAGACTTCATACCTACCTGACCGAAGTAAGTTTCAATGTTACCATAGAGAACAACAGCTTTATGGAGGTTGCCAGGATTATCATTGAGATTCAGCTTTGTACGGATGTCGCCGGTAGGCAGCTGTACTGCCATACAGTTAGCTGTGCTGGTCTCGTTATCAGAAGCGGCAATAAGGATATTGGTCTGTGAAGAACCTGCGCTGAATGTAGCAGAAGAGATAGACTTGTCTTCTACACAACCAACGATATAACCCTTAACGAATGCACCGGTAGCTGATGCCTTAGCGATTGCTCCTGGTACATTGTAAGGATTAGCTTCAGAACCGTCGCCTGAGGCGGCATGTCCGTTATTACCCTCAATACCTTCGGTATCGCCATTGAGTTCGAAGAGATAAGCCTGGTTTGCTACAGTCTCAGGTGTGTTGCCCCTGTAGTTCATCAGCTTGCCATAGATGATTACGTTATCACCCACCTTGATATCTGCACCATTGCTGAACTTCTTGTTTCCCAGATAGAGGACACGGAAGCATTGGAACTCGTCATTCGTGCTACCATCTTCTGAAATCCAGAAGGTAGCGTTGCCGTTGGTGCCGCTCGCTGTGTAGGTGCCATTGTCGGCAATGCGTGAAATCTTACCCTTTACAAAGACTTCTTCTGTTGTCTGATATTCAGAATTGGATGTCCAAGTCAGATCTTTTACAGCATTAATGGCTGCAACAGGATTGTACGGATCGTTTTGCGTACCGCTACCCTTAGCTTCACCAGTTGTGCCGCCACCGCCAGTGCTGGTTTCATTATTCAGCTTGTAGAGATATGAGTCGTTGGCAACAGTTTCAGGTGTGGTACCCTTGAAATTGACTACCTTACCGCAGATAATTACTTCATCACCAATCTGAATCTGGGTGTTGCCGCTCTTCCACTTCTGATTGTTTAAGAACATGGAGCGGTAAACATAGAATGTGTATTTTGAACCTGGGTCAGTAATGTAATAGGTAGCGTTACCAAAGCTTCCAAATTCCTCCTCGATAGAAGAGATGGTACCCTTGATGTAAATTGCGTTCTCAGAGTTTACGCCAGGTTCCAGCGCACTGATAAACTGTAGTGCTCCGGCAACATTGTATGGGCTTTCCAAGGTACCTTCACCTTCGGCACCTTCATATGTCGTTCCACCACTGTTTGCCTCCGGGGTATCGTATGGCATGGGAACGTCGTCACAGCTTGTGAACGTTAGTGCTGCAAACACAATTGCAAACACTGAATAAAAGAGCTTTTTCATAGTCTTATATATTTTATTTTTATTATTTTACTTTGATAAATTGTTATAGACCTGTTAATTATGGAATCACAGTTCCAGGAATACTACTTAATGCATAGAGGTAAGCCTCGTTTGCTACTGTCTCGGGGGTGTTTCCCTTATAGTTCATCAGCTTGCCACAGATAATTACATCGTCACCCACCGAAATGTCGGTTCCGCTGGTGTACTTTTGATTGTCTAAATAGAGGATGCGGTAGCATTGGAACTCATTACTCTGAGAACCATCATCGGAAATCCAGAAGGTAGCGTTGCCGAAGGTACCGCTCTCGCCATAGGTTCCTTTGTTGGCTATGCGTGAAATCCTACCCTTTACATATACAACGCCTGTCTTCTCGTATTCTGTGTTGGATGTCCATGTAAGACGGCTTACAGCACTAATTGCTTCAGAAACGCTATACGGGTTATTGAGCGTACCGTCTCCCTGTGTTCCTGTTGGAGGAACAGTTGGGTCGTCGTCTGGATCAACGGTCTCGTTATCGGGGGTGGTTACATTATTCAGTGAGTAGAGGTATGCCTCTCCAGCAACAGTCTCAGGAGTGGTGCCACTGTAGTTCATCAGTTTACCGCAGATGATTACTTCGTCACCCACCTTTATATCAGTACCGCTGGTGTACTTCTGATTGCCTAAATAGAGGATACGGAAGCAGTAGAACTCGTTAGTCTGACTGCCATCCTCTGAAATATAGAAGGAAGCGTTGCCGAAAGTACCGCTCTGACCGAAGGTTCCTTTATCAGCGATGCGAGAAATCTTACCCTTCACAAAGACGTTGTCTGTTTTCTGATAGTTGTCCTTGCTTGTCCATGTCAGGTTGGCTGCAACTGTGGCAGCATCGGCAGGAGTGTAAGGATTGTTTAGCGTACCGTCTCCCTTTGTGTTTACATCAGGAATAGGAGTGTTACCATTATCGTCACTTGGGT
>JAFZVR010000004.1 GCA_017617725.1 Prevotella sp. | reverse complement strand
GCTGTCGCTTACACGCTGACCACTGATGTTATACATCGGAGCATTTTTGTCAAAGTTAAGGTTATCGTTAACGTTAAGGTTGACAGAAGTTGTTCCGTCTCCAAAGTCAATGTTGAAGTCGCTGATGATACGTGCTGTATTGCTGTCTTCACCAATCTTGAAGTATGCACGACAAGCCTTTACGTATGAAGGAGCTTCTCCGTTAGGATAGTACAGATTGTTGTTTGCCCCCATGAAGAGGATACTCTCATCTTCTGATTCGAATGTCAGGGCATCGTATGTACCAAGGAAGCGTACTTGCTCATTGCCGGCTTCACCATTGTCGTAACTGTTGTCAGTATTGTCAATCGTTACGTTGGTGAATACAGGAGCAACGATATTGTCGCCGTCAGCCCACTTGATGATGTAAGGTGTTCCAGCAACTAATGCATCAACAGGATCGCTGAATGTAAGATTGAGCGTAGAACCTGATACAGTTGCGTCTGAAACCTCACGTGCTGTAGCTCCGTCGAGTGCACTTCCTGCAATCGTTACACCGAATGGTACTGTGAGAGTGTTCCACTTACCATCCTTGTAGAGAGTGCGGTCAGCGAGTCTCACAACAATGTTCTTTCCGTTGTAGGTCGTAATAGCATCGCTGTTGTCAGTAGCGTCGTCGGTCAGCGTAATGACAGGACCGGCATCCACGTTGGCGGTTGAACCATGCTGTGGCAGCAGAATCTCTGCAGCGCCTAAAGAAGTGCCGTTACCATAATTTTCTGACTCAAAGTAGATTTTACCACTCTCACTATATTCTACTAACACAGCCTCGCCAGGAGCAACAGAAGCGTATCCTTCGTATGCTTCGAAGCCGTCGCCGGCAGCATTCAGCTTATAGATAGTACCAGTAATGTTGTTGCTGCCGTTAACGAAATAGATGGTGCCGGTACAGGTGAACGGGTTACCCGCCAGTATCATGCTCATCGGATAAGAATCACTGTATGTGACGCTCATAGTCAGAGTATTATCCTGCGAAGCCCATGTCTCTCCAGTGAACTTCAGTGTCTTATTTGCTTTGTTTGCGTACAGGAAGCCGTTGCCAGCAGTCATGTTGAAATTGGTCAGGGCATAACTGCGCCATTCCAGATTCATTGAGCGGACAAAGCGGAAGTAGTCGTAGTCGCCTTCCATCAGACCTTCAACAGCATCAGAGTCATACTCAGTGTCAACAATGGATGATATGAGGTTGAACTTACCCTCTCCGTCACCGTAGCCAGCGATGCTCTTCTCCATCGTTACGTCCACTGTGCTGTTCGTCTTCAGCTCACCGCCGTCCTTGATGGTGATGCTTCCGCCGTCAATAGTGACATTCTTAGCCGTAGCCACGACACCGCTTGGAATGGTTACTGCTGCATAGAGCAGAGCATTCTGAGTAGCGGTAGGTACGCCTGCGGGCGTCCAGTTGGCATCCACGTTCCAGTTACCGTCAGCAAGGAACAGTTTGTCGTTCTCACTATATGTAGTGAAGGAAGCAATGGCAGTTCCCTCGTTAGGTGTACTGTTCTTGATACCGATAATCTGGTATTCATACTCGGTATCCATCTCAAGACCCGTAATCTCTACAGAGGTCTCGGTTGTAGGAACAGTAGTCCATTCACCGGCAGGAATGTCTGCACCGTAGATGCCGATATTGTCAACAAATAGATAATACATGTCATCTGATGTACACTGAATAGAGACATACGTGACATCGGCAGGCAGTGTCAGTTCGTAGAGATGCCAGTTGGTATCAGCATCAACAGTTGTCTCTTCGCTCCACGTGAAGTCATTTTCCACATCGTTGCCTTTGGTAGAATAGCCAACCTTGAAGGACTCTTGATAGCCAGCACTATAGTTTTTATATGAGAAAGACAGTTTGTTTCCTTCCACTATACCGCTCAGTTCTGGGGAAATGAGATATTGGGGAGGATTGGAGGTCCACTTAAAGGCGAATCCTGCTCCACCACTAATGCCGGCTCCATCCATGACGCCACCGCCACTTTCTAAGTTAGAGGTTGTCCATTCACCTATTCCGCTCTCAAAGTCTTCAAAGAAAATTTTCTCTGAATAGGCAGCTGTCCTGTACTTCACCTCATAGCTGTCGCTGTTAGCCGTCCAGCTGATGGTGGCTGAGGTGTGTGCCGGTGTGACAACTACGTCTGTAGCAACAGGATTGGATGACAGTGTGGTGAATATGGTGCCAGCCCACTTGCTCGTACCTTCTGAATAAACGCCCTGTACTTGTACCTGATATTTAGTATATTCTGCAAGACTTTCAAGTGTCTTGGGGCTTGTGGCGTTATTCACTGTTACCCACTCACTTGTTGGGGTAATGCTTGTGATGGTGAAGTTATCCACATTCAGACGGAACATATCCGTGCAGTTGAAGTGGCGAATAGCGATGTAGCCTTGTTGTCCTTCGTAAGCGCTCAAATCAGCAGTGTACTCCACATATTCGTCAGTGGCTTCGGTTTCTGCCACTAATGTAGTGGTAAAGTCGGCCACATCCGTTCCCGTGGTGGAGAGATAGATAGCGAAATGCTCTGCAGCCCAATCTGGGTCTTGGGCGCGTACCCATACACTGAGATTTCCCTGAAGGTCAAGCTGAGGTGAAACAAGCCAGTTGTCAGGGTTAAGGGCACTTTGTGTGTTGCTGTTAAAACTTGCAGAAGTGGCGCATGAAGTATCGAAAACGGTCGGGTTACCATACTTGTCATCGACATCGTCAGGGGTGAAAGAGAACCAGTCTTGTCCGTCACCATCGGCATCAATGGTCGTCCATCCGTCAGGAAGGGCATTACCGGTAAGTCCTTCGAAGTCCTCGAAGAAGGCTACATTTTCTGTAATAGTTCTGTAGCGCAGGTTGTAGCTGTCTGCTGTGCCTGTCCAGCTGATGGCAGCCGAGTTAGTGGTGATGTCACTGACTGCAATAGCGGTTGGAGCAGGGTATTTCTCAAGAGTGGTGAATGAAACTTGATCACACCATTTCATATCACATGCGGGGCGTACAGCCACGTAGTATAATGTCTCTGGGGCAAGACCTGTGATAGTATAAGTATTTTCGGTAACACCAGGAACGAGTTCATACTCTTCTGTTGGATCGTCAGCGACATAGCCTATTATCCACTCGTCGGCAGTGCCCTCCCAGGTCAGTTTGACACTGGTGGCTGTGAGTTCTGAAGTAGTGAGGTTCTTGGGCTTCTGGCACGAGTTGTCGCAGTCCACGGTGTAAGTAGCAACAATACCAGGGGTTGGGTCACAACCGTTATTGCATCCTTCACGTTCAGCGATGACCTCATCATTAACATCCGTAATAATCCAGCCATTCTCTGTTGAATAGTTTCCGCTTGCAACATATACGAAATTGATGGTGCGGTCTTTACATACATTAAGAGTGAAGCTGCCGCTGTTACCTGATGAAAGGGTGAAAGTACCCAAAATTGCACCCGTTTCATTATCCACCACTTGCATTTGATTGTTATTCCAACCGTCACCGTAGCTGTCGGTCAGCGTGATGTTGACAAGACACTGATTTACGGGATCACAAAAGGCTGTTGTGAAGCTGACAATGTCTGTCCAGTTGCTGGTGCTACCACTGCCGCAGTCGGTCTGTACTTGCACTTCGTATGTGGTGCCAGCGTCTAAACCATCAAGCGGATATTCTGTACCTTTATTACAACTCTCTATTGTCCAGTCATCGGTGCTGCCACTTATTCTATAACGCACATTCCAAGCATCAGCATCTGAAGTCCAGCTGACCACGGCGCCCTCGTTGGTGATGTCAGAAACGGTGACCCCCGTCGGCTTGACACAGGAGGCATGAACCTCGAAGGTAAAGTCGTCAAGATAGAGGTAAAAACAATCGTTATAAATATACTTGATGGCTATACGCTTGGTACCTGCGGGGAAGGAGTTTGTATATTCCTGCCATGATGTCGATGCAGTTACCACGCCTCCGTAGTTATAAGTACTGGCATCCTCATTGGTTTCATCGTCAGTGTAACCCACTTGGAACTGTTCATCGCCATAATTGCTGCTGGCTTCCTTGTACCAGAAGGACAAGTCAATACCAACATCGCCACCTGTGAGTACTGGCGAGAGGAGGTATGCGTTCTGTTCGGAAAAATGAAAATGGAAGCCATACGTACCTGTTCGTTTAGCAGTGCTGTTGATACCTGTAGAAATACTGGTAGCACCTTGGAGTACCCAGCCGTCAGTGGTTAGGGCGTTGTCTTCAAAGCCATACGAATAAGGTAAGGCTTGCTGCGCTCTTGCTCCCGTCAGGTAGCAGAGCAGGACGAGGAGCGTTATCGCGGCTCGTCGCACATGATTCTTTTGTAAGGTTGAATCCATAAACGTTAAGTTTTAGTTAATATAAAAAGATGATATATATACAACGTTTTCGTTAAGCCAGAAGAGCAAAGTGCTTGCATTTTGCCTTGGCGAGAAAAGGTCGAATAAAATTCAACGCAGAAGGCACGTCACAACCCTTTATTGGGTGTGCGACATGCCTTATATGTTTATGTTACGTTTTGACGGCATAACACAGGTATTAGTTTCATTCTTTATTAAAATACGGTTGCAAAGTTATAAAAAGAAATTTTAATAACCAAAAGAATTTGAAACTAATTTCTTGACAAAACGCATTACTTGATATAAGTCAGTAACTTATTATTTCACTCCCACCATCGCGCAGCAATATAGCGCAGGTGAGGGATGCTATAGCTTGTGAAACGTCTTTGAGCAACTGCTGCTCATACTCTCTGTCATAGAACTTCATAGCAATAAATGATAATGGCCATTATAATAATGGCGGTTATTATTTTGCAAAAGAACAGCTTTTTTTTTCCGAACACACAAGCAGAAAGGATAATTATTTTAGAATAAATTCTTTTGTTTTGCCCTCGCTTATTCGTACTGTGGCTTCGCCGAAGATACTAACGCTCGGCAAAAAAAGAATAAATTCTTTTGTTTTGCCCTCGCTTATTCGTATCTTTGCAGGCGAACTATTACTCATTCCCATAATAAGACAGACAATTACAAATATGACTAATAAAAAGAAGACCAGACTATTCGTTCTCATGCTCATGACAATGAGCATACAATTCGTATGCGCTCAGCGTGTGCAAGTGGTTGATAATGATGGTGACCCCATCGCATACGCTTCCGTGATGACTCACGATGCTAAATACATTGGCGTCACAGACCTTGATGGAATATTGGCCGATGCCAAGGGACACAAGACGCTTACGATAAGCCATGTGGCATATCAGACGAAGACCGTTGAGACGGCATCGCTGGAAGACGGGCGAGTCGTACTCGACGATGCCGGTTTCGGATTGGACGACATTGTTGTCATGCCCAAGCCATACGTTTATGTGCAGACATACTACCGCATGTATTATTATTCCGACATAGACGGTATTGTTTACTATCGTGTAGGACTTACGGACAATACCTACGACCGCGAGAATAAGACGGTATCAGGAAGCACCACCCATACAGCAAAAGCATATGTAGGACTCCTCAAGACTCTTCTGGGAATGTTTGGACCAATCTTTGACAAACAAAGTCAAATCGCTCCCACAAAGTTTGAAGACCGCTTGTTAAGATTTGGCAAGGACATAGGCTTGAAGATTAGCGATGAAGTAGATGGTAAACGATATGTCACCGACAATAAGGATACCTTGGGTCTTATCACCAACGAAAAAGAGCTTTCTCAGCGCCATTTAGCATACAATTCTCACAAACTCTACCGTCATTATACAGAGGCTACAGGTAAAGAGAAGCAGATTGCTAAGCAAGAGAAAAGGGATGAGCGCCAGAAAAACAGACAGGATAATGACTTTATTATCTACCACGTCGATGAGAACGGTGAATATCTGCCAGAGGACTTCATGATGAAACAGGTCTTTACATCTTATGATAAAGAAACGGACGGAAAAACGGAGCACGTCATTATATGCAATCAGGTGTTCTCTACCGACCGTGCATACGTCACCAAGGAAGAGCTGAAGAAGATAAAGAAAGACAACAAACTGAAGCTCACCTACGATAATATTCAGAAATTCGAGAAGCAGAACAAGATTCCTGCTCTTCCGGAAGCTGTACAGAAAAAACTCAACGAGATTTGGCAGAAGGATAAAGATAAGGATGACGAGCCAGCATCTCAACCTACAGAAGCACAGAAATAACTAGGCTTATTTAAGTTTCGTCCTTTATCTCCCGCCGCTGAGAAGCGGCTATCTCCCTTTATCTTCCTATATCTACTTAACATGCGAAAGTTGAGCTAGGCTTATTAATAAAAAACAGGCATTAGATGTTGTCTAATGCCTGTTTTATGTCGTGAAGGATGTCTTCCACGTCTTCGATACCTACAGAGAGGCGAATCAAGTCTGGAGCAATTCCTGCTTCCCTCAGTTGCTCGTCAGAAAGTTGACGATGGGTGTGGCTGGCTGGATGAAGCACACATGTACGTGCATCGGCAACATGTGTGACGATAGCTATCAGTTTCAGGGAATCCATGAAGCGTACAGCCGTAGCACGGTCGCCTTTTAAGCCGAATGCGATAACACCACAAGAACCATTGGGCAGGTATTTCTCAGCTAAGGCATGATGACAGTCATCTGGCAGACCGCTATAATGTATCCATGCGACGCGATTGTCTTTTGACAGGAACTCCGCAACTTTCTGTGCATTCTCGCAATGGCGTGCCATCCGAAGATGCAAGGTCTCCAGTCCTAAGTTAAGCAGGAAGGCATTATGTGGTGATGGAATGCTGCCAAGGTCTCGCATCAGTTGTGCAACGAGCTTTGTCATGTAGGCCATCTTTCCGAATTTCTTTGTGTATGTGAGTCCGTGATAGGACATATCTGGTGTCGTTAACCCAGGGAACTTATCGGCATGAGCTTCCCAGTCGAAATTGCCACTATCTACAACACAGCCGCCAACCTGCATAGCGTGTCCGTCCATATATTTGGTTGTGGAGTGTGTGACAATATCTGCGCCCCACTCAAACGGGCGACAGTTGATAGGGGTAGGGAAGGTGTTATCTACGATAAGTGGCACTCCGTGCTGATGTGCTATGCGTGCAAATTTCTCAATGTCGAGTACTTTGCAGCCAGGGTTGGAAATCGTCTCGCCGAATAACGCCTTTGTGTTTGGACGGAAAGCCTTGCTGATTTCTTCTTCTGATGCCTCTTGGTTGATGAAGGTACACTCTATACCGAGTTTCTTCAATGTTACCCCAAAGAGATTATATGTGCCGCCATATATTTCTGTCGATGCGACAATATGGTCGCCGGCTTCACAGATATTGAAGATGGCGTAGAAATTAGCTGCCTGTCCGCTGGATGTAAGCATAGCACCTACACCACCTTCCAATATTGCAATCTTCTTTGCTACGGCATCGTTGGTTGGATTCTGTAGGCGTGTGTAGAAATATCCCTCTTTCTTCAAGTCGAAGAGATCTGCCATCTCTTCCGTATTGTCATACTTGAAAGTGGTGCTCTGAACTATGGGGAGTACGCGTGGTTCTCCGTTTTTCGGTTCCCATCCTGCCTGTACACAGATGGTTGCGGTCTTCAATTTCTTATCCATATATTATTATCTTCCTATATCTACTTAACATGCGAAAGTTGAGTTGTTACAAAAAAAAGACATTGCCATAAGGCGCATTTTCTTGCGACTACTCACAAAAAAAGACATTGCCATAAGGCGATGTCTTTGGGGTGCCCGGTGGGACTCGAACCCACGACATTCAGAACCACAATCTGACGCTCTAACCAACTGAACTACGGGCACCATTTAATTTTAGTGGGTGCAAAGGTACGCGAATTATTTGATATGACAAAATTATTCGCGTGTTTTTTCTGCTTATTTAGCAGGCTTTGCAGGAGCATTAGCTGCTGCAGGTGCCTTTTCGGCAGGTGCTGCTGCTTTTGCGTCTGCTTTGTCAGCAGTAGCTTGCTTCTGCTGGCTTGCTCCGAAGTTAGGCAGGTTGTTAGGATTTGTTGTGCTTCCTTCAGTAGCAGCTTTCTCCACTACGCTGGCATTTGTCACGCCTGTTGGTGCTACGTGTGCACAGATGATGCTGCAAACAACCATGAATGCAGCGAGTGTCCATGTGGCTTTCTCGATGAAGTCAGTGGTCTTGCGTACACCCATAATCTGGTTTGATGATGAGAAGTTAGATGCGAGACCGCCGCCCTTTGATTCCTGAATGAGTACGATGCCAATCATAAGGATGGCAGCGATGACAATCAGAATGACGAATAATGTGTAAATTCCAGTCATTTTTTTATTTGTTTTTTATTATTATTCTCTATTAATTTCTCCAAAAATCGGATTTGGTCTGCAAAGTAACGACTTTTTTTCGGATAAACCAAATTTAATCGCTGAATAATTTCTAAAGCCTTTGAATATCGTCCTTGTTTGATGTATATTCGAGCGAGTGTTTCTGTGAAATAGCCCTCATCATTCTCTGCATCTTGTTCACCTTCCGCATCGAGGTCGGGAAGGAATTCCGGCTCTTCTTTAAGATTGAAATTGCCGCCTTCGTTATATATGAAGTCATCAATAAGCGACTGTCCCTTGAGCTGTGGTACGTCATCCTTTTTTTCGTTCTTCTCTTGTTCCTCTATGTCGAGAAGGTATGATACATAGTCTATTGTTGCATCGGCAGGCGACGGCTTACGTTTCTTAGGCTTTTCTTCCTGATAGTCGGCAGGTATGGAGTCGAGGAAGTTGTTGATGAGGTCGAGAGTTGAGGGTCGAGGGAGCCTCTCCCCAGCCCTCCCCTCAAGGGAGGGAGTTTGAGGCGAGAGGCGAGAGTCTTTGCTCACTGCTCCGTGCTCCTTACCTCTAACCTCTTGCTCCTTACCTCTGAGAATCTGATAGTGGATTCCTTCAACGAGCTGGAAGAGTTTCCTGCGGTCAGTGATGTAAATTGCAGCACGTTGCAACTCCTCATCGAATGTGGGGTCGTGCAGCAGGAAGAGGTTTTGCAGCAGCAGTAGTCGGGCAGGCTGATAGTATGGATACTGTGCTAGTATGGAACGCAGCTCGTAGAGCGTTTCGCGATCCATTCTCTCAGGGTGTTCGATAAGTGCTGCGAGATCCATCTTAAATTTTTAATCTTTAATCTTTAATTTTTAATCTTGCTATATTACCAATTTGCTACTGTCGCATTGAATATCTGATCAACGATGGATGTAATCATCTCATCGACAAGATCTTCCTGTACAGCATTGAGCGATTGTGTTGACTCGTATGTTGAGGTGGCAGTGAACTGTCTCTCGAAGTCTTCAGAGTGGTTTGTTGTATTTGTGAATCGTACGTTGACGGTCATTGATAGTTCCACCTGTGCAGAGTAGCCTTCAGAACTTACAGACTTGTTACGCTGTTGGTATTGTGTTATCTCACCCTCTATTTTCAGGTCTCCATTACGTCGTACCTGTTCCAGACGGGTATGGTTGGCATAGATGTCCTTCAGTGCCGTGTTGAACATCGGTGCCATTGGTCCCCAGATATATGCGGAGCGGTTTTGGAAATCGGCTATCTGGATGGTCTTGGTCTTTGAATAGTCGATGCTGGCGCCATTGAGCTTGTAGCTGACGGAGCAGGAAGAAGTGAAAAGTGCAGAATGAAGAACGACGAATGCCATTACCATCATCTTCATCATCTTACCCGTTTTGTATCGTTGCATATTTACCATTTACTTATTCAATTAATTATACTCTCGACTCTCGACTCTCGACTCTCGACTCTCGACTATTCTAACCCATATTGTTTGAGTCGGCGGTAGAGCGTACGGTCACTTATTCCGAGCTCCTGTGCTGCTTTCTTACGGTTGCCGTTGTTTCGTTCCAGCGCTTTCTCCACGAGTTGTCGTCCAAGGTCGCTTAGGTTGAGTGTCTCTGGTTCTGATATCTCCTCTGCGATAGCGTCTTCTACATTGACGTTGCCTTTTCCTTGTCGTTGTGTGGTAGGCAGGTTCTCTGTGTGTACTGCAGTAAAGCCTATCGCACCATTGAGGTCGCGCACTTCTTCCATCTGCTTGCGTACAGTATTGAGTTCTTTTCTCAGGTCTGATACATTTCCCTGCAGTTCGTAGAGCACCTTATACAGCAGTTCTCGCTCGTTTTCGTATGAGTGGTTTCCACCATTATGCTGAATTACGGCGAGTTGTGTGCTTTCCTGATCCTGTGGAATGAAGTGGAGTAGGGTGTCCGTGTCTATCTCGCGGTTTTCGCTCAACACAGACATCTGTTCCGTTATATTCTTCAGCTGACGTACGTTCCCAGGCCATTTGTATCTGAGCATCTGAGCCTTGGCGTCTTCTGTCAGTGTGATCTTCGGCAAACGGTATTTCTCAGCCATCTGCATGGCGAAGAGGCGGAAAAGCAGTATGATGTCCTGCCCACGCTCGCGCAATGGCGGCATCTTTATAGGGATAGTGTTCAGACGATAATAGAGGTCTTCACGGAAGCGTCCTTCGCTGATGGCTTTCTGCATGTTCACATTCGTGGCAGCCACAATACGTACATTAGTCTTCCTGATTTCAGTTCCACCCACACGGATATATTCACCGGTTTCAAGCACTCTCAGCAGACGTGCCTGTGTGGCGAGAGGCAGTTCGCCCACCTCGTCAAGGAAGATGGTACCTTTGTTGGCAATGCCGAAATAACCTTCGCTTTCGCCGATAGCACCAGTGAACGCGCCTTTCTCATGACCAAACAGTTCACTGTCGATAGTGCCCTCAGGAATACTGCCGCAGTTGATGGCGAAATATTTTTCACGACGGCGCGGTGAGTTGTCGTGTATGACGCGTGGGATAATCTCCTTTCCTACGCCACTCTCACCTATAATGAGCACGCTAAGGTCGGTTGGCGCCACCTGAAGAGCCACATCGAGGGCACGGTTCAGACCATCGCTGTTGCCCACGATGTTATATCGTTGTTTTATTCTTTGTAGTTCTGTCGTATTCATAATGAGCTGACAAAATTACACAGTTTCTTTCAAATATCTGCAAAAATGGCAGAGTTTTTAAGTTTCATTACGTAATCCCCTACAAAAAACTTTCCGCCCAATCACTTGAACGGAAAGTTTGGTTGTTATACTTCACCAATTGTTAGAAGTCTTCATTGTCTTCGTCATCCCAGATGTTGAAGCTGCGGGCACGGCCTTCGCCGCTACCGCCACCTCCTGGAGTCGGTATGTCTCCTGGATCCGGCAGGTTACTATCGATCTCTGAAATTGTCATCAGTTGTGCAGTGATGGCTGTCTGTTCGTCCTTCAATGTAGGTCTAATATATTTTTTCATAATTGAATTACCTTTATTTAAGTTTCGCATATGCTCAACTTCGAGAGTTAGAGGGAGTTAGAGGGAGTTATCGCTTCGCTAGGAAGTTAAAAGACAATAGTTTTCTATCTGCTATTCTTCATGTCTATGGAGAAATTTGACAATCGTCCTTTAACTCCTTTATCTCCTTTAACTCCTTTATCTCCTTCAGCTTGCGCAGTTGAATTACCTTACTTTACATACTTGAGCTTCGCTCGAGCTCGTTCCCGTTCGGAAGAACCCGAGCAAGCTCAGTTCTTCTCTCACTTAATCACGACCTTCTTTCCATTGACAATCACGATACCCTTGTAGCTGTCGCTTACACGCTGACCACTGATGTTATACATCGGAGCATTTTTGTCAAAGTTAAGGTTATCGTTAACGTTAAGGTTGACAGAAGTTGTTTCGTCTCCAAAGTCAATATTGAAATAGCTAATGACGTTTGCTCCGCTCTCGTCACCAATCTTGAAGTATGCACGACAAGCCTTTACGTATGAAGGAGCCTCTCCGTTAGGATAGTACAGCTTGTTGTCACCACCCATGAAGAGGATACTCTCATCTTCTGCTGTGAATGTCAGGGCATCGTATGTACCAATGAAGCGAACACGTGTATTACCAGCAACGTTGTTGTCGTAACTGTTGTCAGTATTGTCAATCGTTACATTGGTGAATACAGGAGCAACGATATCCTCGGCAGCTTCCCACTTGATGATGTAAGGTGTTCCCGCAACTAATGCATCAACAGGATCGCTGAATGTAAGATTGAGCGTAGAACCTGTTGTGATGGACGCAGAAGTTACCTCACGTGCTGTAGCTCCGTCGAGTGCACTTCCAGCAATCGTTACATCGAATGGTACAGTGAGAGTGTTCCACTTGCCGTCTTTGTAAAGAGTGCGGTCGGCAAGAGTGACATCGTACTTCTTTCCACTCATAGCAGCTGCACTAATGGCATCAGTATTGTCTGCATTGTTGGCCAATGACAGTACTGCATTTGTAGTGAAGCTTACAACGTTTGACCAATCGGAATCACCCTTCACACGAGCATAGTATGTAGTCTCAGGTGTGAGGTCTGAGAAGGTATAGCTCGTACCATCGACGGTCTGAGTGGTAATGATGGAACCAGCGGCTGTTGGCACTTCGCCTGTAAGAACGATGGTTGAAATACCACAACCCTTATTGCTTACTGCATCGGGTACAGAAAGACGGAAACGGACAGAACTCATACCAGCAGCAGCTGATGCATTAACGGATTTTGTAGTCAAGGTCGTAGATGAAGCTGTTGTGGTTTCAATATCAGTCCATGAAGTTCCATTATTTGTTGAGTATTGTGCGAGAACTACATTGGAATATCCACTTGTTCCTCCATAGGTACGCTGTTTGTATGAAAGTGTAAGACTGATACAATTGGAAACATCAACAGCCTCAGAGACAACGTAATTACTTGAAGAAGTAAGCTGGAGATAACTTCCGGTCGTATTTGCAATATTGTAGGTCCAATCATCAGGGGCAGTGGATGGATCCGTAGCATCGTTAGAGAAAAGTTCTGTTTGAACACTACCTCCAGAGCCTGTAGTGAACTGGTCATCGCTGGCAAGCTGGAGGGTATATGAAGATACGTTATCGCAAGCATCCCATGATACAGGAACAGAAGTTGAAGTGATTCCCGCTTCAGTAACGTCTAATGTAGGAACGGTTATCAGAGGAGGATTAACGGTTACGGTGAGTGTCGCATTGGCAGAACCTTCGGAGTTGGTAGCTTCAAAGGTAAAAGTAAACGTGCCGGTTGCTGAAGGAGTGAAGGTGAAATAACCGTCATTTGAATCGAAGTCGTAATCAGCAGAGTTGGCTGTGGTTGAAGCCAGAGTGAGCTCGGGTGTAGGAGTACCTGTCACATAGTCGCTGATTGTAAGTTCAATATCTTCTCCACCTAAAGAAGTGCTGACATTCGTTGGGAATGGTGACCATACAGGCGCACTGTTTTCTGTAGCAGTAGTTGTTGTAGCGGTAGCAGACCACTCGCTATTGCCAGCATCATTCACAGCACGAACACGGACAGCATATTGGGTGTTTGCTGTGAGGTCTGTGATTTCGTATGAAATGACATTACCAATGGACTTGGGATAACCTTCTACATGCTCAGGAGAGTTACCAGCACCATAGATAACCACATCGTCAAGGGCACAGTTCACGCTCTTGGTGAAGTCGAAGCGTACCTGAGAAGTACCTGCGGGGAGATTGACCTCATAAGTAGCACCACCTTGGGCGATGGTTACAGTCTCTATGTCAGCCCATTCGTCATTAACAAGACCGGAAATCTTGAAGGTACTGCCTGAGCCGCCATTGCCGTATGCCCAGAACTGAAGCTTAGCGCCGGAACTGAATTCAGGAGTAACGGCATAATCACCTGTTCCATCAAACTTGATAGAAGGAGAACCACTGCCAATGTAAGGAGAACTGGAATAAGTGCCTGTTCCTGAGAGAGTCCAG
>JAFZVR010000063.1 GCA_017617725.1 Prevotella sp. | reverse complement strand
TTTTGAGCCTCTTGTCGGATTCGAACCAACGACCCCGAGATTACAAATCACGTGCTCTGGCCAACTGAGCTAAAGAGGCGGGTGGGCAGCTTACCGTATCGCGCCGCTACAACCAAGTACCCTTGCTATGTTCCCATCCTAGGGGATTCCGAGGGAGCTGGCCGTACGGGACTGCCCGTGATATTTTCCATTTGACGCTTTGCAATTTATCATTGTTTCGTCAAAAGCGGGTGCAAAGGTAGCAAATAATTCATAATTCATAATTCACAATTCATATTTTTTTCTCTTTTTAACACTGTTAACAAAACAATAATCAAGAAAACAAATAAATTTGTTTTGTTCTTCAACAACCATTTACTACCTTTGTAGCCAATTAACAAACGTCACTATGACATTCGATGAATTCAGACAACTGAGAGCATATTCACGTTACGACGGTATATATCTGGCTGTATTATGGATTGCGGCTTTCGCCTGCCTTATATGCAGCAGCATATACCAGCCACTTAGCATGATGAGCATCCTTATAACACTATCTACTCCATTCTTCGTGGCATACCGTCTGCGCATATTCCGCAAAGAAGGGCTGGACGGAAAGGTAAGCTTTGGGCGTGCATTTCACTATTGTCTGCGCGTATTCTTCAATGCCGCCATCCTCTTTGCTATAGCTCAATGGGCCTATATGCAATATGTTGACAACGGACGACTGGCATCACTCTTCCGCACGCTGACAGCATCGGACGAAACAAAGGAAGCGCTACGTCAGATGGGTATGGATGCCAACATTCTCACTACAGTCTTTGAGAAGGTGACACCAGTGGAATTTGCCAGCAGCTACCTTGTAGAGAATATTCTCATAGGATTCATACTGAGCATTATCATCGCAGCTGTGATGAAGAAATAAATCATGAATTAAGATAATGGATATATCTGTAGTAATACCTCTTTATAACGAGGACGAATCAATTCCTGAGCTCTATGCATGGATAGAGCGAGTGATGAACAACCATCAATTCAGTTTTGAAGTAATTTTCATCAATGACGGATCAACAGACAACTCATGGAAGGTGATACAGTCGCTAAAGAGCGAATCCGAGCATGTGCGTGCAATTCGTTTCCGTCGCAACTACGGCAAGAGCCCTGCCCTTTACTGTGGATTCAAGGCCGCCAAAGGTGATGTAGTGATAACTATGGATGCCGATTTGCAAGATTCTCCCGACGAGATTCCGGAACTCTACCGTATGATAATGGAAGACGGCTATGACCTCGTCAGCGGATATAAGCAAAAACGATACGATCCTATTTCAAAGACTATCCCTACAAAGCTCTTCAATGCTACAGCGCGAAAAATCAGCGGCATCAAGAACCTGCATGACTTCAACTGTGGCCTGAAGGCTTACCGTAACGAGGTGGTAAAGAACATCGAGGTATATGGGGAAATGCACCGTTATATTCCCTATCTGGCAAAGAATGCCGGCTTCAACAAGATTGGCGAGAAAGTGGTACACCATCAAGCACGCAAATACGGTTCTTCGAAATTCATGGGTCTGAACCGCTTTGTGAATGGTTATCTCGATCTGCTGACACTATGGTTCCTCAGTACTTTCGGTAAGAAACCTATGCATGTCTTCGGATTCCTCGGCAGTATAGTATTCTTCATTGGTTTCATTGCCGTCATCGCCATTGGTGTTAACAAGCTCATCGACTTGAGCAATGGCATATACCATAACCTAATCACAGACTCACCATATTTTTATATTGCCCTGACAGCTATGATGATTGGTACACAACTGTTCCTTGCAGGTTTCCTTGGTGACCTGATAAGCCGCTCATCGAGCCAAAGGAATGACTACCAGATAGCGGAGGAGATATAATTTTCAGGTGACAGGTAAAGCGTAAACCACTAAATGAATCAAAAGAAAGCGATAATAAGACTGTTTAGTGTGCTGACAGCATTGTGGCTGGCAGGCTGTAGCGCCATTGACTGTCCAATGAACAATATGGTGCACACGCAGTTTGCCTTTAAGGGTGAGGTGAGTACGCTCACAGACACTCTCAGTGTGTGGGCCGTACGACAGAACGGTACTGATACCATCCTTTTTAATCGTGGTGTCAATATCAGCACTCTCTCTATACCTATCAGCTATCAGCAGGAGGAAGACATGTTGGTTTTCCACTTCACAAATCCTACGACAAAAGTAAGCACAAACGACACCATATATATAAAGAAAGAGAATACACCTCATTTTGAATCGGCAGACTGTCCGCCGACATTCTTCCATAAATTGACGGAGGTGAGTTGCACCCATCATCTTCTTGACGATGTTGTGCTTAATGAAACAGAAGTAGACTATGATGCAACGAAACAACATATATTCATATATTATCGTCCTAGCGATTAGTCTGCTGACAATCCCTACGGAGGTGCAGGCACAACACCATAAGCAAATACATGTGGAGGTACCTGACAGCACACCACTCTTCAATGGTGTAGCCGTTAGCTTCGACATTGCCGGAGTGATACAACGCGAACTAAACGACTACGGACAGTATGAGGGAGCCCTGCGACTGAATCTCAAAGACCGCTACTTCCCTATCGTGGAGGTGGGTCTTGGCACAGCCGACTATGAGGACGACATGACTGGCATAAAGTACAAGACAAAAGCACCATATGGCCGTATCGGTGTGGACTTGAATATCTTAAGAAACAAGCATGATGCCTATCGCCTGTATGTCGGAGGACGATATGGGTTCACTAAGTTCAAATACGATGTCAGCATTCCCAACTTTGCAGACCCCGTATATGGCGGAGAGGTCACATGGGGAGCTAAGGATGCTAACGGCAGCCAACACTGGTATGAACTTGTAGCTAGTGTCGATGCCAAGATTGTGAGCATTCTCCATTTAGGATGGAGCGTACGCTATCGCGGCAGGCTGACGATGAAAGGTGACGAGATAGGTAAACCGTGGTATATACCAGGATATGGTAAGTCGGACACATCGCGTATCGGCATCACATTCAATGTGATTCTTGATATTTAAGGTCTTCCCCATTCCAAAAGAGTTGGCTTGACCGGCAATATGTCCCATCCCGCATGAATTGAAAACAAAGCTAATGGAAACGAAACAAAAGAAAAAACTATTGTGGCAACTGCCATTTCTGGCATTACTCGTTATTGGCAGCATTCTGATTATCCGTCAGCAACACGCGATGCCTTACCAGAAGAACCAAGGTTTTGTCTTTGGCACAACGTATAATATCACATACCAGAGTAATGATGACCTGCAACAGGAGATAGAGGCAGAATTGAAAAAGGTAGACCGCGCCCTATCGATGTTTAACGACAGCTCCGTAATAACACGGATAAATAAAGGCGAAGAGGAAATCAACAGCGATGAGATCGGCACTATGTTCCTTGAGGTATATAGCATAGCACAAAGTGTGTCTGATGAGACCAACGGTGCCTTCGACATCACCGTAGCACCACTTGTCAATGCATGGGGCTTCGGGTTTAAACATGGTGAGATGCCAACAGCGAAACAGGTGGACAGTCTGCGACATTTTATCGGGTACAAGAAAATGACTCTCACCCCCCCACTCCCAAAGACTTTCCCATCAATAAGCAAGACTCTTACTGGCACATACCTACTGCATAAAGCAGACAAGCGTATGATGCTTGACTGTTCTGCAATAGCAAAGGGATATGGCTGTGATGTCGTAGCACGACTGCTTTGTGCCCACGATATCCAGAACTTCATGATTGAGATTGGCGGTGAGGTAATCACTCGCGGTAACAATCCTCAGCGTGTTCCTTGGAAGATAGGAGTGGTGAAACCTACTGATGACACTCTTGCAGTAGCCCACGAAAACCAAACAGTGATGAATGTCACAGACAAGGCAATGGCGACAAGTGGCAACTATCGCAACTTCTACTACCGCGGAGGAAAGAAATATGCACACACCATTGATCCGCATACCGGATATCCTGTGCAACACAGTCTGCTCTCAGCAACAGTCCTTACAAAGGACTGTGCCACAGCTGACGCCTACGCCACATCGTTTATGGTGATGGGACTGGAGAAAGCAAAGGAGATACTGGAGAAGCATCCTGAGCTGATGGCTTACCTAATATATTCCGATAAGAACGGAGAACTGGCAGTATGGCAATCGCCAAACCTGAAAGAGGAATAATAGAAAAGTACGAGTGGAGAGACAACAGACCTTTGAGAAGCTGATGCAGCTTCCATTGTTCCAAGGTATGAGCAATGATGACCTCACACAACTGGTGGGACATACAAAGCTGGACTTCCGTAAGGCAGAGGAACGAACAGTCATCGTCAAAGAAGACACCCCCTGCAGGGAACTGCTCTTTATACTGGATGGTGACGTGCTGGTAGAGAGTAGAGGAGCTAACAGCCACTATATCATCACGGAGACGGCACATGGTCCTATGGCTATACAGCCGGAACGGCTCTTCGGGCTCCATCAGCGATACAGTCGCTCTTTCACAACATGCTCCACATGCCATCTGCTGAGCATTAGCAAACAGGAAGTGCTACGCCTACTGGCTGAACAGATGATATTCCGCTTTAACCTGTTGAACATCACAGCAGCACAGGCACACCACTATGAGCGTACCCTTTGGCAAGTGCCACCAGCTAATCTGACACAGCGCATTATACGTTTCATTATGGCGCGCTGTCTGCGACCAGCCGGCGAGAAACATATCAAGATAAAGATGACAACACTGGCAGAAGAGATGGGGTGCAGCAGACTGGAGGTCTCAAATGCCCTCCATCAGCTCCAAGACAGAGCGCTTCTGAACATATCACGCAACTTCATTCATATTCCGCATATAGAACAGACTCTGAATCTTTTCAGTTCTACGCAACAACAAAAATGAATACGGCATCATGAAACAGTTTATAAATGCATTATTTGGTGTCCTTCTGGACATTCTCGAACTAATTGCCACGTTGGTTCAATATGTCTGGCGAGCTTTGAAAAGCCTTATTCGTTGGCTTATACCCATAGCGAAATCAGCAAACACGAAGGCTCAGCAAAAACTGAAAGAGGAGTGGGAAGCACTGCCTGACCAAATTGAAAAAATTAGGAATACGGCCCAGGAAAAGGCTTCGCAGCTTCGAGAGAATATGCCAGAACACAAGGAAAAGCTAAAAACAATGGCTCAGCAAGGTATGAAGAACGCTACAGAAAGCTCCCAATGGATCAAGGAAACCTTTTATAAGGGGGCAGATTCTCTTCACCGCCGCGTGGACCAGCTCAAGGAGCCCATTGATGGTACCCAAACAGAACCACATTTAGCTAAAATCATTGACGTACCATTCACCAAAAGACAGGATAGACAAGCAACAGAGACAGGTACCAAAAATACCACTGCCCGAGAAATCAAACTGCAGAAGAAACATCTGTGGGTTATAATCGGTATCTGTGCCATTATTGGAGCTGTCTCCACTTCCCAAAAGAGTAAGAACAAGCAAAGCACACATATTTCCCAACCTGCAACCCAGCAGCCCTCTGGAATATACAACAGTCCTGGTGTTACCCCACCCCTTTCCAACAGCTCTCCAACTGCGCCATCTATGGAGCAACTCCAAATGCAGACAGAGGAGAACCGTAGGATAAATGAAGAAATGAAAATTGAGTATGCAGAACGCAGGGAGGAGGAAAAAGCCCGGAAAGAAGCAGAAGCTCTGAGTGACGCAATGGCGAAACAGAAGAAACGGGAACTTGAGAATCAGAGAATTGAAAGAATGGCCTCAAACTCAGGCTATACACTAAACAGCAAGCCATAATTCTGCAAATGATTTTAACACACTGAGCACAACGAAACATGGAGAAAAGGATTAACCCGTTTTTTGAACCATATAATACACCGCATGAGACGGTACCATTTGACAAGATAACACTTGCCGACTATGAAGAAGCCTTCATGGAGGGTATGCGACGTGAGAACGAGCAGATAGAAAGTATCATTAACGACCCAGCAGAACCGACCTTCGATAACACCATAGCACGCGAAGACAAAGATCGGCGCCACTACTACTCCCTGCTGGGAAGGGTGGAGAGCGTATTTTTCAATATGCTCAGCGCAGAAACAAACGATGATATGGAAGCATTGGCACAGAAGATGAGTCCACTGCTCACAAAACATGCTAATGACATCAGTCTCAATCCGAAACTATTTGGACGTATTAAATATGTGTATCAAAAGGAGCAAAGAGCTGAGGGTGAAAAAGAACTTACTCCTGAACAGAAGATGCTGCTTGACAATGCATACGACGGATTTGTACGCAGTGGTGCACTGCTCAGCGAAGAGGACAAAAACAAGCTGAGGGCTATGACGGAAGAGGCAAGTATGCTATCGCTGCAGTTCTCACAGAACCTACTAAAAGAAAACAAAGCATATACACTCCATATCACAGACGAGAAACAACTCGATGGTCTTCCAGAAACAATACGTAAGGCTGCTGCAGAAGCTGCAAAAGAGAAGTTTCAGGAAGAAGAGAAAGAAAAAAACGACTACGGATGGCTCTTTACCCTTGATGCACCAAGCTATGGTCCGTTTATGATGTACAGCAGCCAACGTGAATTGCGCCGCCAAATGTATATGGCACGCAACACTATGGGTATAAAGGATAATGACGAGAACAACCTGCAGATTTGCCAACGTCTCATCAACCTGCGTCGTGAGATGGCCCAGTTACTGGGATACGACACCTTTGCTGACTACGTAATGAAATACCGTATGGCAACGAATGTGGAGACTGTATATAAGCTACTCTACCAACTCATCGATGCCTATAAGCCTACTGCCGTAAAGGAACGCGAGGAACTGCACACTTTAGCGAAAGAAATGGAAGGCGATGACTTCAAGGTGGAACCTTGGGACACAGCGTACTACTCACAACAGCTAAAAATAAAGAAGTACAACCTCGACCCGGAGATGCTTCGTCCTTATCTGGAGCTCCGCAATGTTATAAAAGGAGTATTTGGCCTTGCAACTAAACTTTATGGTATCACATTCAAGCAAAATAAGAATATACCAGTATACCATCCTGATGTCATACCATACGAGGTCTTTGATCGTGACGGCAGCTATCTTGCCGTTCTCTATGTAGACTTCCACCCACGTAAGGGCAAGCGCGATGGAGCATGGATGACGGAGTTCCAAGGGCAATGGATGGAACATACACCCGACCCATCTCATGCGGGAGGGGCTGAAGGTTGGTTGAATATCCGTCCGCATGTGTCACTGGTGATGAACCTCAGCAAACCTACAGAAGAAACTCCTGCCCTACTGCGTCTTTCTGAAGTTGAAACCTTCCTGCATGAGTTCGGTCACTCACTACACGGAATGTTTGCTAACACACAATACGAGAGTCTAAGCGGCACCAACGTATGGTGGGACTTTGTGGAACTGCCCTCACAATTCATGGAGAACTACGCCGTGGAGAAAGAGTTCCTGCGTACCTTTGCCTTTCACTATCAGACAGGTGAACCTATGCCCGATGAGCTCATAGACCGTATTGTGAGGAGCCGTAACTTCCAGGCTGCATTAGGTTGTCTGCGTCAGGTTTCATTCGGACTCCTTGATATGGCATATTACACACAGCATGAGCCTTTCAACGAGGATATCATTGAGTTCGAGAAAAAAGCATGGGAGCCTGCTATAATAGGTAAACAGCGCCACGACACCTGCATGACAACGCAGTTCTCTCACATCATGGCAGGCGGCTATGCTGCAGGATACTACAGCTATAAATGGGCAGAAGTACTCGATGCCGATGCCTTCAGCGTTTTCAAACACGAAGGAATATTCAACACACAGACAGCACAACGGTTCCGAGACTGTATTCTTTCACGTGGAGGAACGGAACATCCAATGACATTATACAAACGCTTCAGAGGCAGCGAACCGACTATCGATGCTCTCTTAGAGCGTAACGGTATTAAACAAGCACATAGTAAAGCCTAAGGAAACATAGAAAAATGATGAACAACAAGCAACATAACTTGGATCTACGCTATCTTCGTATGGCACGTATCTGGGCAGAAAACTCATACTGCCAGCGCCGACAGGTGGGTGCACTCGTGGTAAAAGACAAAATGATAATCAGCGACGGCTATAATGGTACACCGAGCGGATTTGAAAATGTATGTGAGGAAAATGGTGTCACAAAACCTTACGTATTACATGCCGAGGCTAATGCTATCACGAAGTTGGCACGATCACATAATAATGCTGACGGTTCCACGCTCTACGTTACAGCATCACCATGTATAGAATGTGCAAAGCTAATAATTCAATCTGGTATCAAACGCGTAGTCTACGGCGAGCGCTATCGTCTTACTGACGGTATAGAGCTACTACAGCGTGCCAATATTGAAGTCACATATCTTAACCCCGATGACAATGAATCCAAATAAAAACAGGTTTATGCCGCTGCTGATGGCTCTATGCATCATCGTCGGCATTCTCATAGGTACCTTTTATGCCAACCACTTCTCAGGCAACAGGCTGAACATCATCAATAGTGGAAGTAATAGACTTTCTAATCTGTTACATATTATTGATGACCAATATGTGGATACTATAAACATCGACAGCCTCGTTGAGAAAGCATTCCCACAGATTCTCGCCGAGCTCGATCCACACTCCGTATATATCAATGCCAAGGATGTGGATATGGCTACCGATGACCTCAAGGGTTCCTTCTCTGGTGTTGGCGTAGAGTTTTCCATCCGTAAGGACACCCTCCACATACAAAACGTCATCAAGGACGGTCCAGCTGACAAGGCTGGTATTCTTGCCGGTGACAAGATAGTAAGTATCGACGGAAAGCCGTTCGTAGGGAAAATCGTCACCAACGAAGAGGCGATGCACCGTTTGAAAGGTCCTAAGGATACAAAAGTAACTATAGGAATCCTGCGTTATGGCGAGTTAAAAGAGAAACAATTTGTTGTTACTCGCGGTGATGTCACTATGAAGAGCATTTCCGCCGTATATATGCTCAACGACAGCACCGGCTACATCCGCATAAAGAATTTCGGTGAACGCACATATGCAGAGATGCTTGCTGCCCTCTACCAACTATCGACACAGGGATTCCAAGGTCTAGTCATTGACCTTCGTGATAATACCGGTGGTTATCTGCAAGCTGCCACACAAATGGTTAATGAATTCCTGCCCAAAAACAGGCTGATAGTATATACAGAAGGACGCAAATCTCCACGTGCCAATTACCGTAGTGATGGCAGGGGTAGTTATCAGGACATACCACTCGTAGTACTCATCAACGAGGGTTCTGCTTCTGCAGCAGAGATTTTTGCAGGTGCCATACAGGATAATGACCGCGGAACGATTATCGGACGTCGCTCATTCGGTAAAGGTCTGGTACAGAAACAAATAGGATTTCCTGACGGCAGTATGGTACGTCTCACCATCGCACGCTACTACACACCTTCTGGACGCTGCATCCAAAAGCCATATACGCCAGGTGTAGACAGCGACTATCAGCTTGATCTGGTAAGCCGCTATGAGCATGGAGAATATTTCTCACAAGACAGTATACGCCACACTGGACCTGCCTATCACACACATATCGGTCGTGTTGTATACGGCGGCGGTGGCATCACACCTGACATATTCATTCCAGAGGACACCCTTGATATGACGTCATACTACAAAGAGGCAGCAATGAGTGGTTTGATACTGCAATTCGCCTTCAACTACACTGATGCACATCGCCAACAACTAAGCCGCTATACAGAGATGCAACCATTAGCGAACTATCTGAAGCGCCTTGGCCTTGTTGACCAGTTTGCCACCTTTGCTGATGGCAATGGGCTCCGTCGTCGTAACCTTATGATTCAACGTTCATACCGTTTGTTGGATCGGTATATCAATAGCCGCATCATATATAATATCCTCGACGAACAGGCATGGAATGAATATCTTAACCGCGATGACAACACCATAGAGGCTGCCATACAGGTATTACGCAACGGTAAGGCTTTCCCACAAAAACAATAATGTCTCAAAAGATCGAGAACCCAACTATTCATGACAAAAAACGATTTACGCAAACATATAAGAATGCTCAAGAGTATGTATACCCCTGAGCAATTGCATGAGCAGTCGGAAGCTGTCATAGCCCGACTGCAAAGTAACCCCGCGTTTGCCAATGCCAAGATTGTGATGATGTACTATTCGCTGGACGATGAGGTATGTACTAAGTCGCTCATTGATACACTCGTGAAACGTGGTAAGACTGTATTATTACCCGTTGTTACCAGTAACGAAGAAATGGAACTGCATCGATACACAAATGCCAATGACCTACAGGGTGGTTTCTTTAATATTATGGAGCCTGTCGGAGAGCAATTCACCGACTATGACGACATTGATGTTGCAGTAGTTCCAGGCATGAGCTTTGACACACGCGGAAACAGGTTAGGACGAGGCAAGGGATATTATGACCGCTTTCTGAAGCGCCATCCTCAAATATATAAAATAGGAGTATGCTTTGACTTCCAGAAAATGCCGGGTATACCCACAGAAGATAATGATGTCAGAATGGATATAGTAGTATGAAGCCCTAAAGACTACACCTAAAGCCCCTAGTAAACCCTCACATCAGCAATAACCATTGAACCAACGGAATCGTTGAGCCGACGTACCAGTTGTGTTCTCATCATAGAAAGATCTGCACGCAATGCTGCATTCGTAATCTTTACGAATAGTGTTTGGTTACGAATGAATTTTTCCTGAGTATAACGCGCAACAGTCTTACCGGTCACCGTCTCCCAATTGTCGATGAGCCGTTTTTGCAACAGCGGTGTTTCCAATCCTTCTTCTCGGAGCACACGCCCTAACAGGTCACTGATCGATTTTACTTCTCTCCTAAACATCTATTCCCTTAACTTTCAACCTTTATATCTCCACTATCCACTATAAATATACGATGTGGAATGTTACCACGTCGCAAGATTAAATCAAGATGATCTCTATTAGTATCTGTAATAAATATCTGTCCGTAATCATTGCCAGCAACAAGTTGTACTATCTGTTCCACACGGCTGGCATCAAGTTTATCGAAGATGTCATCGAGCAAGAGGATTGGTATGGTATGGCTGATTGTACGCTGTAAGAAACGGAACTGAGCAAATTTCAAGGCGAGTACAAACGTTTTGTTCTGTCCCTGACTGCCCTCACGCTTCACAGGATAGCCTCCGAGCATCATCTCAAGGTCGTCGCGATGAATACCGTGTAGCGAATAACCCACCACACGATCCTTCATCCTGTCACGACGGATAATATCAAGCAACGGACCACGCTGACAATGCGACACATAAGTCAGCGTCACTTGTTCCCGTTCCTGCGAGATATGATGATACACCTCCTGAAAGACCGGTATCATTTCACGCACAAAAGCATCACGCTTCTCATATATCAGTTCACCACTACGTGCCATCTGCAGTTCCAGCACATCCATAAGGGCTTCATCAGGCTCCTCTTCTTGTTTCAGCAGTACATTACGTTGCTGTAATGCTTTATTATATGTGGCAAGGGCATCTATATATGAAGAATCATACTGCGCGATAACTGTATCCATCAGTCTACGACGCTCCTCACTACCACCATCGATAAGCTGTGAATCAGAAGGAGAAACAAAGACGATTGGTATCAGTCCGATATGTTCCGACAGACGTTTATACGTCTTTTTGTTACGCTTCACTTGTTTTTTTACCCCACGCTTCATTCCACAGTAAATCTGCTCATGACTCTCCTGCTCCGTCACATAGTCACCCTCTACAACAAAGAAATCCTGTCCGTGCGTAATCAGCGACGAATCCATCGTCGTAAACGCACTCCTACAAAACGACAAGTAGTAGATAGCATCCAAGAGGTTGGTCTTCCCCACCCCGTTGTCACCTATCAGACAGTTTATTTTTGGCGAGAAACTGAGTGTTGCCGCTTGTATATTCTTGAAGTTAAATATGGATAATTGCTGCAGAATCATTACCTATAACTGTTTTTGCAGGTACAAAGATACTTCTTTTGCATATCAAAACGAAAAAAGCAAGCAAGAAATTTCACCATATCAGAGAATTGTTGTAATTTTGTCGCGCTTTATGTAAAATAGGCAATTAGTAACGAAAAATAACAAAAACAATACAAGAAAATGGCAAAGAAAAAAGAACAACAAGTACCTCAGGAGGTTGCTGAGGCGCTGAACCAGTCGGAAGCATTCTTCCTGAAGTACAAGAAAACAATTATCACTATAGTAGCTGCAATCGTACTGATTGTCGTAGGCTGGATGCTTGCAAAGCAGTATGTCATCGAGCCAAAAGAAGCAGAAGCAAGTACTGTTCTGGCAAAGGGACAGGAGTATATGCTAGCAGAACAGTATGACAAAGCGCTTAAAGGTGATGGTGCAGGTTTCAAGGGTTTCCTCGCTGTAGCAAATGATTACAGCAGCACAGATGCTGGCAACCTTGCAAACCTCTATGCAGGTCTCTGCTATGCTCATCAGGCAAATCCTGACTGGAAGAAAGCTCTGGAATTTGTTGAGAAGTTCAGCACAGGCAATGATATGATTATCAGCCCGGCATCACAGATGGCATTGGGTGATATCTATGCAAACAATGACCAGTTGGACAAGGCTATCGAGTGCTTCAAGAAAGCTGCAAAGATGGCAGATGACAAAGCCGCAGATAACACAAATGTCAGCATCGCTCCATTAGCATTGAAGAAGGCTGCCCTCATTCTTGAGAGTCAGAACAAAAAAGCAGAGGCTCTGGATATCTACAAGAGCATCAAGGAGAAGTATGTCAACACCCCTGCATATCAGGATATTGACAAATATATTGAGCGCGTATCAGAGTAATCTGTAAATTGTAAACGGTCAAATTGTAAATTACAATGGCTACAGCCCTTCATAATCTGTCAGACTACGATATGCAAAACGTGCCCGATGCCAGTAATATGTGCTTCGGCATCGTTGTTGCAGAGTGGAACCCAGAGATTACAGGAGCACTGCTCAATGGTGCCGTAAAGACATTAGAGAAGCATGGGGCTCTGCCTGAGAACATCCATGTGAAGACTGTCCCCGGATCTTTTGAACTTATATATGGCGCACAACAGCTTTCTCGCAACGACGGCTATGATGCTATCATTGTATTAGGAAGTGTCATTCGTGGTGAGACGCCTCATTTCGATTACATTTGTCAAGGTGTCACTTACGGTATAGCACGCCTCAACGCCAGTTGCCCTATACCAATCATTTACGGTCTGCTCACAACAAACGACCTGCAACAGGCTAAAGACCGTTCTGGCGGGCGTCTTGGCAACAAGGGAGACGAATGTGCTATTGACGCCATAAAGATGGCGAAGTTCTAAAATATAAAATCCTGCAAGTAAACCTTGCAGGATTTTTCTTAACTCTCAACCCTAATCTCTCCACCAATCTACATTCCCTCAGCTTCTGCGGCCTCTATTTCGTCCATTGGTTTCTTCTCTGGAATCTCGGGATTATCATTTCTGATATCCATCTGAGTATCCTTCTTAATGGTCAATGATCCATTACGAGAGATTATGATTGATAGCGGAACAAACTCATCGCTCATAGCATCAGGAGAGCCAACGCCAGCACCAAAAATCATATTACCATCCTCTATACGGTCTAAGGCGATACCAAGCAAAGCACCATTTCTACTATAGGACTCATTTGTATAAGCAGCAAAATCATTCTTTGTGAATACATGCTCAAAGAATTTCGCGCCACCCTTACCTATCACTTTAACGGTTATCTTGTTGTCGTAATATTCATTGTCCTGCTCGTCTTTACATTTAGGCAATGACTCGTCAGCTTTTCTTTCGATAAATAGACTATACTCTTTACCCTGCCATTCTACTGTCTTGCTCCAGGTAAAGTCCGACATTTTCTGTGTGCCTTGTTTCTTTACGACCTTCTCAACCTTCTTGGTTATTATATCGTCTGTTTCCTTTTTTTTCTTACAGCCTGTTGTAAACAATACACCACATAACAGCACTGCTAAAATAAAAGTAGTTTTTCTCATATCTTAATCTATCGTTTCTTTGCAGAACTCTCGCGAACAATCATCTGCATTGGCACTATCTCATTGTAGCGCTGTTTGTCACCGTTTAATGCTTTCATAAGCAATTCACACGCCAACTGTCCCTGCTCATAAGCTTTATCAGCAATAGTAGATAGCTTCGGAGTGACATAATCTGCACTTTCGGAATCAGAGAATCCAATTATAGCCACATCGTCAGGAATACGTAATCCCATATCCTTGATAGCACAATATGCTCCATAGGTGATAATGTCATTGAATCCCAAGATGGCATCAGGACTATCCGGTCGTTTGAGCAACTCCATCGTGGACTTGTACGCTACATCAAAGTCGATCTTATCACAAATCACCAAATCACGGTTAATCGGAATACGATGCTCACGAAGGGCTTCCAGATATCCATGCTTGCGACGTTTCACCATATCCAGATGATTCGGTCCTCCGATGAATGCCACTCTTTTACTACCGGTATTCAATAAGTGTTCTGTAGCTTTTTGGGCAGCAGAATCGCCATCGGCAACCACACTTGAGAAATACTCTGGCAAACAAGTACGTGCAAAGAACACCAGCGGTATTCCCATATCATGAATCTGATGGAAATGAGAATAGTCTCTCGTTTCCTGTGCCAGACAGGCAATAATACCCTCGACATGCATATTCACATAATTGTCTATGGCACCCTTCTCCAACTCCTCACTCTCATTGGAATTACAGCAGAATACTGAATAGTCACGTTTACGGGCATAGTCTTCAATACCTGACAGTACTGCCGAGTAGTAGTGTGTCACAAGATTGGGCACAACTACGCCTATGATATGTGGCGCTTCTTTTCGCAAACTCTGGGCAAAAGGATTGGGACGATAGTTCATTTCTCGTGCCAAAGCATTTACCTTCTTTTTCATGTCCTCGCCCACTTCATGACTATTGCGCAATGCTCTTGACACTGTTGCAATACTCACTCCGAGACGCTCGGCCAAATCCTTTAATGACGTTCTACGTTTACTCATGGGATAACTACTTAAAACAAACTACCTTGCAAAAGTATGAAAAATAATTTTATCCTGCAAACGTTTACGTGATTATTCTTTACAAAAAAAGCTGCTCCTCGCGAGAACAGCCTATTCTTTAGAATTGTACATTGAAACCGAAGCGGATTCCGTTGACCTCCGTACCCGGATATTTATATGTTAGTCGGCGCACATAATCAACTTCAAAGAACTTGAAGATATTATGAACACCAACTACTAACTCCAGATACGGGTCATGCGTCATCAAGCGCGTATTTGACGGGAACTGATACAAATCAGGATCATTGGCATTACTTTCTAGGAAAGGATTGTTCCTGTCCGTCAGTTTTCCCCACATTCCTTTAAATGCTACATATTCACGCCATTTCAGTCGCTTCATCAGCGGTATGCGGTTGAAGATTTTTCCGTTGAGGTCCCATGCCAAATTGAATGACGCATAGCGGTCATTGAGGAATTCCATATTGTCCATTAAGTTGAACGATCCCTGATGTTCAAAGTATGACGTATTGATAGCCGGCATGATAAGCAAAGGGAATGGCACCTTACACCACTGTGAGCCTGCCTTGACCTGAGTGTCTATATGTCCCCAGCTACCTAACCACAGACGTTTGTAAACGGATGCCTCTGTAAGATGATATGTGAACTGTCCACCTAAGACACCTTTCATACCCACGGTATGTTCCAGAGTGAAACGCGGAGCATCGCGGTTTACCTCCGTACGTGATATCTTACCATTCACATATTCCTGTCCTGGACGGAAATCGAATCCAAGCTTCGCTTCTGTGAATCGTATCTTGTTTACCTTATCGCCATTAAGGTGATGGAACGACAGGTCTGCTGTTGGCTGGTTCATTTCCGTCTTCATAGTAAAGTTAGTACCAAGACCATAGTCTGTTTCCCAGATAAACTGTAGCTCCTGCTTGTTGTAGAAGAACATCTGGTGAACTTTCTGCGGACGTATCGCCATGAACATATTATCCTTATTATTAATAAGGAATTTATCTGCCCACGCCATAACATCGTATGTTGACTCAAATGAAATGGTACGTGTAGGGAATTCTATCGGCTGGTATTCTGGTTTGTTGAAAGAATACGTCAGCTTAGTACCATAGTAACTCCGTTTGCTTGTGACGCCATAGGCATAATAGCCCTCAAAGAACCAGTGAGGGTTGAGCTTTGCCGTTGTCCTACCGCTGGCACGCAGACGGAAGCCATCGACATAGTTGTGTGACACAATGGTATTGATTGGTCCAATATCGATTTTACTTGGCTGATCCTTTTTTCCTGTTTCTATAAAGTTTTCTATGAGCAGCTTTGATGCCAATATAATCCAACTGAACTTCTTTGACTTCGATAGTTGGTCGATGAAACTGCCCATTCCCTCTTCACTCTTCGTCAACTGCACCATACGGTGTTCCTGCCAGAATTTGTCATCTCGCAGTTTGGCCTTTACATCAGTACGCGTCTTTGCCTTACCCTTGAAAAGCTTGTTTTCTATCGGTTCGAATGAGTAATTACTCATCCTGGTATTACGAATGACGACAGCACGTTGTATCAAGTCCGTGAGTTCCAGCTCCGCCACCATATTGTCTGTTGTAAGCACCCACTCACCATTGTCCAATTTGGTATATTCCTGCTGGAACTTCATTGCATCGATGAAGTTGATACCAGTATTGGCGGGCAGCTGCATATCACATTTCTTTACGTGAAGGGAACTGTCGTTGAGCACGTATAGTTCACCTCGGAAGCCGAAGTCCTGTTGGTTTGCAGGCATGAACTGCAGACGTATGCACTGGTCTTGGTTCACGTATAGTGTGTCATCAATATAAAAATGATAGAATGCTATCGCCGTAGAACCGATCGGACTTGGGAATCGGTTCTGGAGGAGACGTATCTGGTCATCATAAAGGTTGATGTCTGCAAAGACGTCCTTGACGATAGTATTCATTGTCTCTCCCGTCTGTATGAGTTTGCTTATACCCTTTGTGCTTTGTCCCAGGATGATATCTTTCTCGTCTCGAGGATCTTTCCTGAACACATGTTGTGTCAGCGTCTCATCAACAGATATTGGCAGTATCAGTTTTTGTGTGAATGGACATACCTCTACCTGATCTTTCAGCCAAGGTGACTTTGTAAACAGCTTACCTTCCATTTCTTGTGGCGTGATATTATTCACAGCCATTGTAAGCTTCTGATATTTATCAAACTGGAAATAGTCGTGGTTATGCAGGTCGGTTTCTTTCTTCGCCGCAATAACACGCTTCATGAGTTCCACTGCAGGATTTTCCTTACGCGTATATTTACGGCGTCGCTTCGCCTTTACCACTACCTCCTCCATTCGTTTGGAGTCGCTAATAAGTTTTACGTGCAGTACCGCCGGGGTCTTTTCTGTAATTTTTATCGTACGTGGCTTATATCCCACAGCCGTCACCGTCAGCGTATTTCCTACCAGCTTCGCTATTTTGAACTGTCCGTTTTCTGTTCCTGCTACAGCAATCTTTCTACCTTTATATGTCGCATTTGCGTATGGTATGCTGTCTCCCGATTGAAAGTCAACAACATAACCATGAATCTCCTGAGCACCTACCGCTGTTGTCAATGTCAGGAGAAAAAGGATAAGATAAATAATTCTATTAGTCGATTTCTTCATCTGCTTCATAACCGCCTATTAAGCGAATTTCATTCTTCAGCATTGTGTACTGCTGATAGAGGTTGTTTACAGCTTCCTCGTCACGGGTATAGTCATGCATAGGACTCTTGAGGAAGAAGCTAAGGAACCGCTGGATACCATATCGTCCTGCCCGGGCAGCCAAATCGCTCAGCAGACAAAGATCCAATAACAGTGGTGCTGCCAGAATACTGTCGCGGCATAGGAAGTTTATTTTCACCTGCATAGGATAGCCCATCCATCCAAAGATGTCGATATTGTCCCAGCCTTCCTTGTTGTCATTACGTGGTGGATAGTAGTTTATACGTACCTTATGGAAGTATTGTGTATCCTCATCGTTACCATGTCCATAGAGGTCTGGTTGCACGTCAGGCTTGAGGATAGTTTCCAGCGTTGACAGCTTAGACACCTCCTTGGTATGGAAATTCTCTGGTTCATCGAGAACCAAGCCATCACGGTTGCCAAGAATATTTGTTGAGAACCATCCGCTGAGACCAAGGCAACGGGTACCGATAATAGGTGCAAATCCACTCTTCACCAGTGTCTGACCGGTCTTAAAATCCTTTCCTGCTATCGGTTGGCGCGTCTGCTCTGCCAGCTCCCACATAGCAGGAATATCAACAGTAGTATTGGGAGCGCCCATAATAAATGGTGCACCTTCTTTCATTGCAGCATAGGCATAGCACATTGACGGTGCAATATGCTTACGGTCATCAGCCTTCATAGCACTCTCAAGGTCGGCCAGGTGATAATGGCACCGTTCGTCAATGGGTACATATATCTCCGTTGATGCCGCCCAAATAACCACGATACGACTACAGCCCTTTTCCGCTTTAAAACGACGGATGTCTTCGCGCAACAGAT
>JAFZVR010000062.1 GCA_017617725.1 Prevotella sp. | reverse complement strand
CGTTGCTTGAAACTATTGACGGCAATATCTCCCTGTGTCTTTAGACTGATATTACTTTTATTCCAAGAAAGAAATAGACGTGCACGATGTGTACAATCATCGATGAGACCGTCCTTTTCTGCATTATTCTTCTGTTTTATCTTTACCCTGTAAGAGCCCCCGACAATATAGTGGGAATGTGTATATGCCGTTGCTATATAGCAGTCCCATGCATGCGAGGCATCATCAACCATATATTTCTTCCACGGGAAATAGGCATAGTCTGCATAGGCATTGACCTGTAGATTACGCACTGGCTTCCATGCCAACCCCAGATAGAGACCATTCTCATTCTGTACACCACCACCCTCTTCAAAGCTCTCTCCAAGCAGACTGGTGAAACGAAAAGAATAGAACCTATGGAGAGCTGTCACCTGCAGTTGACTGTTTGGCTGCAGACTAATCATATTTATCGTTGCCAAGGCACGGGAGTCACCGGTTGCCGTTTCACCGCTGAATGTCAGCCGTCGACTGGTATAGCCGTAGTCGATACTCGCATTCCAGAAACGGTCGCCGGCAGGATAATAAAGACGGTATTTCTGCGAGGTATTAGGTTGCAAAGAACGATTAAATGATGTTGCTAAGGCTGTAACACCGACATGGAAGCGACCATGCGTCCAGTGGATGTTACCGCCATAGACCTGCTGTGAGGCATTGTTTTTCTTGTCCATCTCTGCCTCTGTACGATGATACCCGTCAGTGCGTATCGTTGCTATCGTACCGTCTTTATTCAGAGTGGCATCAATATTCCGATGGGAATAGAAAGCTGTGAAATCAAGGTCACGGAAAAGGGGCACCGTTGCAGCGACACCTTGGAGGTATTTGGCTGCAGATCGCGAGGTATATGCCCGGATAGTAGTGGGAGTACGACCGAGCGATGACAGCATCATCGTCTTACCAAACCCAAAATCATTATTCAATATCAGTCCCATACCAGTACGTAACTTATAACGTCCCACGGCAAGAGTCTTCAGCCTTCCTAACCGGCGTACCACCGCATAGAATGAATAATGGTCGTAACCCGTGCTGTTACGTCCTGCAAAAAAAGGTTCTCCAGCATCCTGAGCACCGAGAAATCCCACCTTTACAAATTCGCTGTAGTGGAAATCGTAGCGCAGGGTATGTCGGAAACGATAACCCAAATACCCATTATCATCACCATGACGTTTATAGAATGGTATGTTAGCATCTGCGGTAAGCTGATGCTTACCATAACGAGCTATATCCTTGAGTGACGGAAAACCGCTTTTCTCATCTACACGGGCATAGACAAATGATTTCAACAGGAGGATACGGGGCCTGTCAAGTGACTCTATCATTGCTAACTCCGCCAGCGTCTGCATACCTCCATACTGATAGACATACGCCTGTATATCCTCTATCTGCTGGTCAGAAAGGAATGGGATGCGTTGCAGGTCTTCCCTTGTTGCAGTATTGATATTGATAGGATTTTGTTCAAGTTCCGAAAGGACATCGAATGCTTCCTGCCAACCTTCTGACTCCATTTCATCAACACTTGACAACTGTACAAATACAGACCGCCAGTCAACACTTACTGGCTGTGCCATCCCTGTGTACATATAAACCAGGACGGCAGCGCTAAGCCACAATCGTTGTATCATGGTAAGTATAAAGTTTATTAGTTTAAATTAATTCTTTGTCTCTGCTTTACAGCTGACCAGCTTCGACCTGTAGGACGACACGTTCTGTAAGGCGGTCTACACCATTAGGGTCGTATTTCTTTGTCAATGTGGCACCAAAAGCCCATGCAAAAGCCTGATAGAATCCCGCTTTCACTGGACCAAGGAATGCCTGTACGAGATTATATGACGATGAATTACACTCACGGTAAACGAGTTTTATGAGTAGCTTACCCTGTGCCAACGTCAGCTTCTTCATTCGCGGTGTATAGCGTTCCTTGATGTCTTTCTCCACAAGCTTCATGTGTTCTTCCTTCGCTTTTTTATTTGGCAGAGTCTCAAGATACTCGTATGTTTCAAGGATTATCTGGTTGCATTCCTTCGCTATGGGTAAGACCTTCTTCACATTGTATACCAAACGGTTATATGCCTGTCGGTCTTTGGCATTTTTGAATTCCGGTTCCGGGAACACGTAAATACTGTTCGTCTCAAGGTATGGAATCTTACTGCCTTCATAATCCACTTCTCCCATCTTCACCATTGGAACAAATGTGGGACTATCCATATTGACCTCACGGTCTTCTGGATTGACCCTTACCTGAGCCGCAAGGACACTGGGGAAAAGAAGCCCACAGCAGATGATTATGAAGTATCTAACAGACCACATACTCAGATTACTAAGATTACCCAGACTACTCCTCAGAATAAATTACCTGTACGATGGTCTGTCCCACCGCCTTCAGGGTATTCTTATCGATATGTTCCATAGTATCATTGACAGTGTGCCATGTTGGTCCGAAACTACTCTGCTGACAGTCCGGATAATATGGAATAATGTCAATGGCTGGTATGCCCGCAACCATATTCAGCGGTCCATGGTCGTCAGTGACATATCCGCCCTCACTATCGGGGAAATAACTGCCAAAGCCCACGGCCTTTGCGGCCTTCCATACCTTGCTAACGATATTTGGAGCATATTTCTGTGACATTCCCTCTTTGTGGAAGACAGCTCCCTCACCTCCAACCATATCCAGAAGGATGGCATATCGTGCCTTATAACCTTCAGGCATATTGGCAGCAAAGAACTGCGCACCAAGAGCCCATGTATCACCTTCGCTCTCTACATCACTCCACTGTGGTATACCCCAGTCCTCGGCATCGAAGCATACAAAGTCCACACCAATATTGGGTGTAGGGTGTTGGGTATTGGGTATTGATGTTGAGTCTCGTTCCTCGCCTCCCGACAGTATGCGTGCAAGCTCGAGCATTACGGCAACACCACTGGCACCGTCATTTGCAGCCATCACAGGAGTCTTATGGTTAGCCTCATCAGGATCATTATCTGCCCATGGACGGCTGTCCCAGTGGGCACATATCATAATACGCTCCTTTGCTTCTGGATTATAGCTTGCCATGATATTCATAGCATGAAGGATAGTACCATCATAGCCTTTCAGGTCAGTCTTCTGCCATTTCACAGAACAGCCATACTCCCTGAACTTATTTATTATCCACTCACCACATTGATCGTGAGCCGTAGAATTCATTATACGTGGGCCGAAGTCACACTGCTTTGCACAGAATGCCACAGCAGAATCAGCATCAAACTCAGGACCTACAGGCTCCGGCAACTGTTCATCTGTACTCGTCTTATGAATAGTACTCTTACATGCTGTAAAGCCAAGGACTATTGCCACGACAACAGCACAAATGACATATCTTATGATTAATTCATAATTCATAATTCACAAATTCATTAAACTCTAATCAGGATCTCCTACCGCCTTTAGGCTTCCACCTCGCCTCTGGGAGAGGGGGTTAGGGGTGAGGCTCCTCTCTCCATACACGGAGCCAGTTGCCACCCCATATTTTACGGATATCATCTTCCGAATAACGACGACGCAGTAACTGGATAGTGAAACTTATCACCTCACTGCTATTAGCCATACCAAGTACTCCACCGTCACCGTCAAAGTCTGTTCCGATACCCACATGATCGATACCCATAATCTTAACGGCATGCTCCAAATGGGCGATTCCATCGAGGATAGTTGCCTCGGTAGTATTATTTAGAAAACCGTGATAGAAGGTGGTATGTGCCACACCGCCTTTCTTTGCAAGGGCGCGTAATTGATCATCTGTAAGGTTACGGGGCACATCACACAACGCCTTGCAATTGCTATGGCTGCACACAATCGGCTTCGTGGAAATATCAAGAGCATCATAGAATGATTTCTCCGAGGCATGACTGAGGTCCACCATTATTCCGAGGTGGTTCATCTCATGTATTACCTGTTCTCCGAATGCACTGACACCATTATTTGTACTATTGCCACGTGCTGAGTCACAGATGTCATTGTCGCCATTATGACATAGCGTTATGTATGCCACACCACGCTCTTTAAAGTGTTTCAGATTACTGATGTCACCTTCAAGGGCCAAGCCGTTCTCGATCCCAAATACTATACTTTTCTTACCATCTTTCTTATTGGCAAGGAGTTCATCGGGCGTGCATGCCTGAGCAAGATAGGCATTATTGTTTTCTATGATGCTACCAATCTTGTCAAAGATAAGATCCGCATATTCTCGTGGTGAGTCAAGGGTCGAGAGTTGAGAATTGAGGGGACTGACGAATGGTTCACCTGGTTTTGGCTGGGGCAGATACGCCACCATAAATACAGCATCCTGACGACCTTCTGTCATTTTATGCAGGTCAACAAGGATACGAGAATCACGATGAGCAAACTCTACATTCTGAGGAAAGAACATCGGAGTATCTACATGCGTATCAATAGTTATGATACTCTGGTGGAGTGCTTTCGCCTTGCGAAAGGTGTCTGCACAGTCCACAAGCCATTTGAAAATCGGCAGACCATCTGCTCCGAGACATTCTGGATGCCACTGAACACCCATTATTGCCTTGTGCTCACTACTCTCCATCGCCTCAATAATACCGTCTGGCGCTATGGCAGTAACACAGAAATGAGGACCAGCCTTTCGCACTGCCTGATGATGGAAGGAATTAACGAAGATAGTGGACGCACCATAGAGCTGTTGCAATATGCTCCCATCTGTCAATGCGACACTGTGGGTAGGCTCGCTACGGTCAGCATCCTGCGAATGGCGCAGAAGCTCTCGACCCTCGACCCTCGACTCTCGACCAGAATATATATCCTGCTCCACTTCTCCTTCAAGTGCCATTGCGAGTGTCTGTATGCCACGGCAAATGCCGAGCATAGGAATCTGGCGGTCGTAGGCAAGCCGTGTGATGAGTAGCTCTGGCAGGTCCCGCTTCGCGTTTATATGGTGAAGCTCTGGGCGCGGCTCCTCACCAGCCCATAGAGGATTATAATCGGCACCCCCAGAGAGTAGTAGCCCATCGATGGAATCGAGGGTAGTACGGATTATATCAGCATCTTCTATAGGCGGAATGAGTACCGGTACACCACCAGCCTTCACCACCTGATCATAGTAACGCTCACTCAGTGTGGCATCGATATCACTGTAATTGGTAGTAATACCAATGACCGGCTTCGCCTTTGGTTTGGGCGAAGAAGTGTACACAGTATTTAGATATGACCCTAAATTATAGTTCATGGTTCAGAGGCTTCCTATTTATTCCACCTTCACAGGAATCTCACGTTTGATGCTCTGTTCAAGAGAGATAAGAGTTTCCGTGCTGACAACACCAGGAATACTCTGCAACTGATTGTTGAGCAGGTCCATGAGCTGTTCGTTGTCACGGGCGTAAAGTTTCACCAGCATGGTATATGGACCGGTCGTAAAGTGACACTCCACGATTTCCGGTATTGCAGCAACGCGCTTTACCACTTCCTTGTACATGCTACCGCGTTCAAGGTTGAGACCCACGTATGTGCAGGTGTGGTATTCAAGGCTCTTGGGATTGACCTCAAAACCACTGCCAAGGATTACTCCGTCCTCAATAAGGCGTTGTACACGCTGGTGAATGGCGGCACGGGAAACACCACACTCTGTTGCTACATCCTTGAAAGGAATGCGCGCATTCTGCGACAGAATATTCAGAATCTTTCTGTCTAATTTGTCTATCTTATCCATTCTGTTATATATAATATTAGTATTAGCAGAGAAAAACTTACATATTGTCAGCAAAAATAGACAAATTAGGCGAATGCGCAAAGGAAAAGCACAAAAAAACGCCCATAGTGGGCGCTTTTTTGTTAAAATGTCATTTTTTAAGGCTTTTTACCGTCTTATTCTATCCCAACAAGCTCTAAAGTGAAGATAAGAGCAGAGTACGGTGGAATGTTTGCACCTGCCCCACGCTCACCATAAGCGAGCTGCTGAGGGATATAAAGTTCCCACTTGGAACCTACAGGCATCATGAGGAGAGCCTCTGTCCATCCCTTGATGAGTCCGTTGACACCGAAGCTGTCTGTCTCGACACCATGCTTGGAGGTTGCATCGAACACATTACCATCGAGGGTACGGCCTTCATAAATTACCTTTACCTTATCTGAAGCCTTTGGAATGGCACCGTTACCCTCTTGGAGGATTTTGTACTGGAGACCGGAAGGAGTCACTATGACACCTTCTTTCTTCGCGTTTTCAGCAAGAAACTGTTCACCGGCTGTACGTACAGTCTCCTGACGCTTTGCAATGGCAGCCATACGTCCTTCGTTAAATATTGCATTTGCGGCAGAATCGGTAAGAACACTATTCTCTTTGCACATTGCATCAACGAAACCAGCGTATAGGAACTCCGTATTTATTTCGCCTATCTCATTGGTCATCTGTGGCAACATACGTGTCTTCACCATGTTTTGTATCTGTTGACCAGCCATATAAGCGACATATGTGGAGTCATTACTCTTGAAGATAGCATCCTGGAAGCCACGTACCACATCTGACATGTGAGTCTCCGAGATACCATACTGCTGTGCGAGGTACTGTGTGAGTCCCTGCGTCATAGTCATACCAGCGGCATAGCTCAGTGTATCTGCAGCAGTGAGAATCTGTGGGCGTACGATAGTCTGTACTTCAGCCTCCTTGCTTTTCTTGTCTTTCTTATCTCCTGCAGCGGCAGTATTGAAAGTAGCACTCGCCACGAGTGCGAGTGCTACGATAAGTATCTTCTTCATTATCGTCTATGATTATGAATAAATCTTACTTCTTTACAACCGGAGCTGCTGGAGCCTCTGCCTTTGGCTCCTCCTTAATACCAAGGAGTTCCACTGTGAATACAAGTGCAGAGAACGGAGCAAGGTCTGGACCTGCTTGACGTGCGCCATAGCCTGAGCTATAAGGGATATAGATTTCCCATACAGAACCGACAGGCATATTGAGGAGAGCCTCTGTGAAACCTGGGATTGCAGAGCGCAATGGCATCTCAGCACGGTCGTTCTTGTCGAATACCTTACCAGCGGTGTTCTTACCCTCATACTTGATGATTGCTGTAGCGTCAACTGTAGGCTTGTCGCCCTTACCTTCTTTCACAACCTTATAGAGGACGCCCTTACCAAGCTTCTGGATGCCTTCCTTCTTTGCTGTGGCAGCCATGAAGTCATCAGCAGCTTTCTTCTCCTTGGCAAACTTCTTTGCAGCCTGCTCTTCCTGGAGATTTGTTGCGATGCGCATACCAATCTCGCGAGCCTTCTCAGGAGTCATAAGAGTATCCTTCTTGAGCAGTCCTGCTACGAAACCTGCTACAAGATTCTTCATTGACAGCTCCTTAGTAGAGTCACCCTCGAAGATCTGACGGCTGAAGCCATCCTTCATCATGTTCAGCTGCTGACCGATGGCAATACCAGAGTTGTATGCAGCCTGTTTCTTGTCATCACCAGCCTTAGCGCCTTTGAGCACGCCATCAACGAAATCCTCGATATAGGCAGTGTCAATGTTCATCTGCTCAAGATAATTACGTACACCCTGTGACTGCTCGATACCGAAAGCATAGCTCAATGAGTCGATGTCTGTAGCAAGGTCAGCTTTAGGTGCTTTGTTTCCGCATGAAGAAATCATTGCGGCGATAGCCACGAGGGCTACAAATGCTAATTTTTTCATTGTTGTTATTGTTTTTAAATAAGATTTTATCGGATTAAACAGAATTTATATGACTTTTATCAGTTCCACATCAAAGACAAGTGCTGCAAAAGGAGGAATGCTACCGCCTGCACCGCGCTCACCATAGCCGAGGTTGTAAGGGATGAAGAAGCGGTATTTGGCTCCTTCCTTCATCAGCTGAAGACCCTCTGTCCAACCGGCGATAACCTGGTTCAGTCCGAACACTGCTGGTTCACCGCGCTGGATGCTGCTGTCGAACAGTGTACCGTCAGTGAGCATTCCCTCATAGTGGCAGCGTACCTTATCTGTAGCCTTTGGCTGACGGCCTGTTCCCTCTTGGAGTACCATATACTGTAGTCCGGAAGCTGTCACCGTTACACCATCCTTCTTGGCATTTTCGGCAAGGTATTTCTCACCAGCTTCCTTAGCTGCCTTACCTGCTTGTTGGGCACCTGCAACAACTTCCTTTATTGCCGCTGTGAGATCGTCGATATTCAATTCACCTATTCCCATCTGCACCAACTGGCGCCCGATATTGAGTCCTAAATTGTAACTTGCCTTATCCATGATTATCTATTAATTAATTTAATGCCTGCAAAGGTAACATTTTTCTCTAAATTCACGACAATATTTGCACAAAATAACATAAACATTTTATATCTTTGCAAAGTGAAACACAAAATCGATAATACCATTATGACGCAACTACGATTTTTCCGCAACTACCAAGCATTGCCGAAGCTGTGGGTTTGGTTGGTGGTGACGATGCTATTCATGCATATAGTGAATATGCAGGCGAGTGACTGGATGCACAACTCCAGTAAGTTCTACATGAGTAACCATAACGATCATGTTACGTTCAATGTGTTCCTCTGCGACTTGGATAGGGGTAATACCTATGCTAAGAATGGAGGTATCTATGCTAAGTGCGGCAACCAGACCGTATGGCTGATGGACCTCTACTACAAAGAGGAAGGCAGCGATGAGAACCCATACGGAAAGGTACATGCCCGCTACTGTGTAGGTGAGTCGCGTGCATGGTTCACTAACGGCTACGGCACACAGGAACAGAAGATTGAGTTTGGCGGCAAAGACTTCCTTATACAGAAATGGGGTGGCGACAACCATTACTGTACGCCAGCTATCGATTTCTATTATCACGCATCGATGGCGGGTAAAACATGGACGTTCTATTATAAGTATGACCACAACGACGGCGGCACTTATGAGATGACGTTGGGATCGGCCTATCTGAATCCCTCTTTCTACCCTCGATTCAGTGCTGGCGACTATGAGTATGAGCGCAGTGGTCCCGACAAGATTAAGTTCACCGTGCCTGCAATGCCTAACGATGTGCCCAGCAAACTGAGCGAGGTTCATATCCGTGAGGGAAAATACACGGTAACGACGTCTTATACCAGACAAGACAATACCGTGGTGGACATGACAGAGATCTTTGAATGTCAGAAGGGAAATAAGAAAACCTACGATATAGAAATCCCAAGTGATGTGGGTAATCCTAAGAAGATAGACATGAAAGTAGAAGCCGTGATTGGTGTAAAAGACTCACGCAACTACTACTGGAAAGACACCTATACCTACACCAAGACCGATGTGTTCAAGGTGGTGCCAGTCCCCAACTCGCTTACTGCGGAATACCGGCAGTTCGACAAGGCTGCCGACTTGTCTTGGAACGCCTATCCATCGGGTAGCAACAACTATTTAGAGTGCAAACCCTACGTCTATCGCATGGAGACCGACAAGGACGGAAAATCGACCGGAGGCTCGTGGAACAAGCGCGGCACCGTTGAAGATGCCGGCACTAACCAGGCTCTGGGCTGTAACGACAATAATGTGAATACCGCCACCTACTATAAATACATGGTTCTCAACGTGCCAAAAGAATGGATAGGTAACGGCATCAACGAAGCATCACTTAACAGTCCCAGCGACGACCTACTGAATAGATTAGGTCATGTAGAGTCAGAACTGATGAATACCAAGCCAGATGTCAGCATCTACGACCTGAAGCAAGACGAGAGCGTCACCGATAAGGTGAAGCTGACGTGGCAATATACGCGTATCCCGACAACAGCATCGAGTGTTACCTTTAAGGTGATGCGCAAGACGAGTGATGATGCGGAATGGGCAGAATATGGCACCGTCAACGGCGATGCCCAGCCCTCAGCAGGAACTCTTCTGTCGTTCACCGACAGTGACCTGCCCAACATTAGTGCGCGCTATCAGTATAAGATACGACTGACGCTTAACGACAGCGACTTCGACAGTGATGCTATTACAGCAGGACTGCTCAATGGCTCCAGCGTTAAGAGCTTCAGTGCCACCAAGGGTACTCACGAAGGTACAGTGCGCCTCTCGTGGGAGGCTGATCAGGTAGGTACCGACAATACCACCTTCGTCATCTCGCGTCGCTATGTGAACAGCGAAGGCGAATACATACGCATCAATACCACCAGCGGTACCAATGCACAATATACCTACGAAGACAATACTGTGCAGCCCGGCTACTACTACGAGTATAAGATTGAGGCTTATAGCGGTGATGTCCTTCAAAACTCAATTATCGATGCTGGTTTCTGTCAGGCACGCGGTATCATCAGCGGTCGCGTCACCTTCGGTAGCGGCGATGCCGTTGAAGATGTGCGACTGACACTTCGTCCCTCCAATGCCGATGACGGCAATGCAGTGAAAGGCTATTCACAGCGCGTTGACGGAGCATCTACAGGTGTAGTATGGAATACAGACGAAAAAGAGATGGTGAAAGTATTCGGCAAAGATAAGGACTTTACCGTACAAATGTTCGTACGTCCTGATGAAGGACTTAGCGAAGGAGCTGTCATAGGTGACATCCCAAATATCGGACGCCTACGTATCGGTAAAAGAAATAGCGACGGCTATGAACTGCTCGTAGAAGTCTTTTCCGACGTCAACGTCTCCGAGAAAACCTTTACCGAATACTGGCAAACAGAGGGTTGTATCATTGATACCAAAGCCAGAGACGAAGGCAAAGCAGGATATCATAGCGATTTATACGACACATACATCTACACAACCGAGGCGGATGTAAGTGCTGCACGCAGCGATATAGCTGCTAAGTTAGGGGTTGGCTATTATAGCTATTTAGGCGGATGGATTACTGACATATACGGATCTAATGACTACTACCTATCTCTATATCACAAAGCTGTCCAGCTGCCTAAGCCGATAAGTCTCAAGACAAGAACCTGGACAGGTACGTTGATGAAGACAGGACTGACCATTCCTGCCAACCTCTATTCATTGGTTTCCATACAGAACGGAAAGCCTTATCCCGTTGTTTATGTCAATGACAAAACCGGAGAGGTCAACGCACAGTCTGTTGTGTCAACCAAGAATTATTCCAAAGGCGATGAGCTTGATCCGAAATACAAATACGAAGAAAGAAAAAGTTGTTTTTACACCGTCGATGGTGTCAACAATGATGCTTTGATGGCTTTATACCAGAGTATACCCCCAACGAGTAAGGGTGATTTCTTCACTACGACCTGCACTTCCTCAGAAAGTACGGAAGAAAACCTTGCGAGACGATTCTCTGTCGGAGGTGCTGAAGACATTGCTGAGGAAGAAGCATTCAAAGGCAACATCGCCGAGGTGCGTGTATGGAATCACATTCTTACCGACAAGGAAAAGAACTACTATCAGGACCGTGTGCTGAATGGTCGCGAGACGGGTCTGGCACTCTACTGGCCAATGGACGAAGGCTTGGACCATTACGTGTTCGATGCCTCTTACGCCAACGACCTGCCTAACGGTCGCCATGCTACTGTAGGTAACAACATTGTGGCTTCAAATATCGTTCCACTCGACAACCAGCTCTCACGCTATGCTATAACCAGCGCAACAGG
>JAFZVR010000061.1 GCA_017617725.1 Prevotella sp. | reverse complement strand
GGTATAACGAAATATGGAAAAGAATGAATAAATTAGACATGGCAGGAAGACCACTGCCAGAAAGAACATATCCTGCCGAAACAGGAAGTGCCGGCTATTCTCTCTCTGAGCGTACGCTGGGGCAGTGGCTGGAATATTGGGCAGAGACCACTCCCGACAAGGAATATATCGTATATAGCGATCGTGACTTGCGTTTTACTTGGTCTAAATTCAATGAGCGTGTGGATAATCTGGCCAAAGGTCTGATATCCATCGGAGTGAAGAAAGGCTCTAACGTAGGTATTTGGGCCACAAACGTTCCCGACTGGCTCACTTTCCTCTACGCTACAGCAAAGATTGGTGCCGTGCTGGTAACAGTAAACACCAACTACAAGCAGAACGAGTTGGAGTATCTGTGTAAGGACTCTGATATGCACACCCTTTGTATCACCGATGGTACATGGGATTGTAACTACGTAGACATGACCTACACGATGCTCCCAGAGCTGAAGACCTGTGAGCGCGGACACTTGAACAGCAAGCAATTCCCACACCTGAAGAACGTTGTATATATAGGTATGGAGAAATATCGCGGCATGTTCAATACTGCCGAGCTGCTGCTTTTGGGACAGAACATCGAGGACGAGGTTCTTGACGAGATGAAAAAGAACGTAAGCTGCCACGATACAGTAAACATGCAGTATACCAGCGGTACCACAGGATTCCCCAAGGGTGTGATGCTGACGCACTTCAACATCGCCAACGACGGATACTTCACTGGCGAGAACATGGGTTTCACTCAGGACGATAAGCTCTGTGTATGTGTACCTCTGTTCCACTGCTTTGGTGTGGTACTAGCCACGATGAACTGTTTGACACACGGATGTACAGAGGTGATGGTCGAGAAGTTCGACCCCCTCGTGGTGCTGGCCTCTATCCATAAGGAAAGATGTACGGCCGTCTATGGCGTGCCAACGATGTTTATCGCAGAGTTGAACCACCCGATGTTCTCGATGTTCGACATGAGTTGCTTAAGAACAGGTATCATGGCTGGCTCACTCTGCCCTGTGGAGTTGATGAAACAGGTATCAGAGAAGATGTATATGACCATTACCAGCGTGTATGGACTCACAGAGTCGTCGCCAGGTATGACCCAGACCTGTCTGAACGACTCGTTCGAACAGCGCTGCACCACAGTAGGACGCGACTACCCATTTGTAGAAGTGAAGGTGCTCGACCCAGAAACGGGCGAGGAGTGTCCCGTAGGTGTTCAGGGTGAGATGTGCTGTAAGGGCTTCAACGTGATGAAGGGTTACTATAAAAATCCACAGGCTACAGCTGAGGTTATCGACAAGAATGGCTATCTGCACTCTGGCGATCTTGGTGTTAAGGATGAGAACGGATTCTATAAGATCACAGGCCGTATCAAGGATATGATTATCCGAGGCGGAGAGAACATCTATCCTCGTGAGATTGAGGAGTTCCTCTACCACATGCCTGGAATACGCGACGTACAGGTTGCTGCCGTTCCTTCAAAGAAATACGGTGAGGCCGTCGGTGCCTTCATCATTCTGGAGGAGGGCGCAAAGATGACACCAGAGGATGTGCAGCTGTTCTGTCGCGGAAAGATTGCCCGCTACAAGATTCCGAAGTATGTGTTCTTCATCAAGGAGTTCCCGTTGACGGGAAGTGGAAAAATCCAAAAGTTCAAGCTGAAAGAGATGAGTTTGAAACTTTGCGAAGAACAAGGAATAGAAGTTATATAAAATATGACGAGGTACGTAAGGCAAATGCAACCAAACGTACCTCGTTTACTTTTGTATCTGAAGTATTACTGCGCTACATAATCCCTACGCAGCAGATTCACTTGAGTAACTATATTATAATAGCCATTCACAAATAATCCTTTCTCACGCAATTTTTTGATGTCATTTGCAGTAAGGATAATACGATAGACCGTCGAGGCCTTACCCATCATCACACAACCCCACTGATTCAATTCGTTGTCATTGCCTTCAAGGGTTGTATCTGTTGTATTGATAATCGTCTTAAAAAGCCAATATGTAACACTCGGATCGCTTGTGTCCGTTTTAAATATAAATTCCAATTTATCACCCTCCAAGGCCGAAGTAAATTGTTCCGGCTTAACCACAAAGCCATTGGCCCAATTACCGAAAGAACAATTACCCGTCCAAATGGGCGTTGATTCCCACACACTTGTACCAGGAGTCAAATATACACTCTTCACTAAGAGCGTGCTGGTATCAACTGCCTGTAGAGCCACCTCATCAATTGACCTCATGTCCTGACCGTCAAAATAACACGTCAACGAAGTAATGCCTGCTTTACCCGAAGTCCTAATCTTGTCGGATATCGTTATTTGAGTAGGGACTTCTGTCGGTTCTGCAAATTCAAATCTGATAGACTCATAACCCGACCAATCGACAGGCATATTCTGCTTTTTTACACTGGCGACAAGACCTCCCCATGGGAGTGCATGATATGTAATAGTGCCATCAAAAGCACGGTCAACACCTTCATGAATATTCCAAGTGCTATTAAACTTGGAAGTAAGCACATTGTCGTCTTCATTGTTATGACCCAAGCCACAACCAGTAAGCAACGTACATGTAATAAACAAAAAATAATTCTTCATTAGGAATGATTATGTCTGATTTCAGCATGCAAAGATAATCATTTATATTGGAAAAACAACACTTTTACACAAGAATTTGATAAAAAATGAAGAAAGCCCTCTCATCATTGCTGACGAAAGGGCTTCTTTCAGAAAAAGTGGCGGCCTCCTACTCTCCCGCATTGCATTGCAGTACCATCAGCGCAGGCGGGCTTAACTTCTCTGTTCGGAATGGGAAGAGGTGGGACCCCGCCGCAATAACCACCTGATAAGTCTTCGAATTAGTAATGAGTAATTAGTAATGAGTAATTATGATTACTACATATTACTGAATGGACTCACCAACTAACCGTATAGGTGACAATCTTCACAAGCAAAACCTTCGATGTCGATTTTACCAACACCTGAAAATATGACTCTTTATACTCTGCGCAGCCATCATTATGCATTATGCATT
>JAFZVR010000060.1 GCA_017617725.1 Prevotella sp. | reverse complement strand
TATCGGCAATCCCTTGTTCCTGTGGAATATAATTCAAGAGAAAATACATAATTAACAATAAGATATACATTGAAAAACATGAGTCGAAATAACAGAACGAACAATCTGATAAAATGGTTGATAATCGCCGGTGATTTTGTGATATTCAATATCATATTATACCTTGCGTTTAAGACGAAACTGTTTAGAAATCCGTGGAGCGTTGAAGATATTAGAATGTATATGCTGGCATGTAATTTTGCCTTGAGCATAGGCGAATACAACTTCCCGACAATTATCCATCAGCGAATAGTGGGGGCAGACAGCATCCTGAAGCGTTCTACAATGCTTATATTCACGCAAACGCTGGTATCGTACATTGTGTTGCGTGCCTTCCAATTTGATCCCAGAGTTGGTTTGCCTTTGCTTGCTATAGGTTCCGTATTGTTGGTGGTTATCATTTCGTTACGATTGATAGAACGCTGGATACTGAAGAAAATCCGCAGATTGGGATATAATACAAGAAGTGTCACCCTTGTTGGTTCCAATGCTGCTATCAAAGAATTTTATAAAAAGTTGTTGAACAATCCGACACTCGGTTATAAATTGCAGGGTTATTATGGAACATTGGAGGATTTGCCTCGGCAAGGAAGCGTGGATGATTTTGTCAGTCTCATAGATACTCCTGATGAGTTGCAACTGGGCGATGAACTATATTTGTGTATTGCGCGCGAAAAGCGTGAAATCATTGAAAAGACTGCACGGATGTGCAACAGCCGATTTGTAAAGTTCTACTATTTGCCAATACCAGAGGAAACGCTATTTCTCCAGCCTGCTTTGCTTGAGGATGTTGAGGTGTTCACAACTTTTACAAGTCCGCTCGAGGATGCACTTAACAGAGCTATCAAGCGTCTGTCTGATATTATCCTTTCGGCATTGTTCTTATTATTTACGTGCCTGCTGCTCCCCATTATTGTATTGATAATCAAGTGGCAAAGTCCTGGTCCTATCATCTTCAAGCAAAAACGTACTGGTCTTGATGGTAACGTGTTCTATTGTTACAAATTCCGTTCTATGCACGTGAATAAAGAAGCCGATAGAGTTCAGGCAACAAAGGATGATCCGCGAAAATACCCATTTGGGAATTTCATGCGCAAGACGAATATCGATGAGCTACCACAGTTCTGGAATGTGTTGCTTGGCGATATGAGTATTGTTGGACCACGCCCGCATATGTTGGCTCACACAGACCAGTATTCCAAGCTTATAAATAAATATATGATTCGTCATTTCGTGAAACCTGGTGTCACAGGATGGGCACAAGTGACTGGTTTCCGGGGTGAGACGCATGAGTTGTGGCAGATGGAAGGGCGTATTGAGCGTGATATATGGTATATCCAGCATTGGAGTTTCTGGCTTGATGTGCGCATCATCTGGATGACAATCAAAACCATCTTCATCCGCGACGAAAAGGCTTATTAACAGAGTCCACTTTTGAAGTGGACTCAAATGAAAACCTTATACTTTGTCAGTTCCTGACTGCTTTGGGAGTCCAGTTCTGTAGGAAGCGAAGTACCTTTTCTTGATTGTAGCTCTTTCCTTCCTCCATGAAACTTGAATCCTGAATGTGGAGTACCTTACCGTCCTCATCAAGCACGACGAAAACAGGAAAACCGAAACGACTACAGTTATTCAGTCGCTTCATTAACTCTTTTGCCTGTAGCTGTTGTTCCTCATTACCTGACTTTCGGGGATTGTAATTCACATGAATGAACTCATAGCTGTCATCAATGACTTTACTGATAGTGGTGTCATTAGTTACGAAATCAGCAAACCGTAAGCACCAGGGACACCAGTTGCCACCTACCTGACAGATGACGAATTTCCCTTCAGACTTGGCTTTGCTTAGTGCTTGGTCAATCTGCTCTATAGGGTTGATATCCTCGTTATAGACTTTTTTCAATCCTGCCTGAGCATTTGCGTTGACAGCAAACAATACTGCTGTCAGAATGATAATCAATCTTTTCATAGTTCTATCTGTAAATGTAATAAGTTCCACCGTCACTTTGGCAGTATTTACGAAGTAATTCCTGTATATACTCTGCGTTCTCTCTTACACGCAGCTCGTTACCGTCATAGCCGTTGATGAGGACTACCAGGTGACTGGTCTGTTCTGAAATCTTGGTTCTCTCGTTGTCGCTGGTTGGTGTTCCTACGCCTCCTGTTGCATCACGATAGACGGGTAGTCCGTGGATATTAATCATTCCTCGACCGATACCATCGTATGGCTCCCCTTCGCGTCCGATGCCCAATGTCAGGGTGTTACCATCGAACAAGTCAGCATCAAAGCCGCCAATGCTGTATCCGTATACTATTGAGGCCAAATTCACAAGGTCAACCAGAGTGTTCACTTTATACAGTTCCTTTCCTTGGAGTACACGACGAATTAGCGCCTCGGAGGCGGGACGGTATCGTGAGGGGTCTTTGCCACAGGCTTTATATACCTGTCTGGTGGCAGCAATACTGGCCCTTTCTTTCAATGACTCTGTTGTCAGCTCTTCGCGAAATTTATTACAGGATGTCTCTATTTCCTTCCATAGGGCTTCGCTATATGGGGAGTTGATAACCATAGCATCCAAGCATGCCCCTATAAAGTCAGGACAGACTTGCTCTATTTCTTGTGATACTATAACCTGAATACGGCTATGCTTTTGTTTAATCATCGTTGCTATTGTTTTTTGTCATTTCATACATTACTCTGGCGTGATTGGTGCGGATGAGTTGGGTGTCAAGGTGACGGCCTGTGACACGGTCGATGATGTCGCGATAGACTTGACCGTTGCGATAGATAACATCGCCTTCGTGTGAGAAGAATTCGTTCTCGGCATGAATATGGAAGGTGTGGGGCTGGGGCATTGCGGCACGTAGCTCACCACAGAGATATTTGTCATCGACCCATAGGCGTAGCTGATAGGTGTTGTCGGTATTGTTTTTTACACGGTAGTCAATGTAGTTGTATGAGATACTGGTGCCTGTGCCGAAAGGTATCTGCCGTCCATAGTCGGGAAAGAGGTCGAGACCATCGTGGTGATGATGCTCCGTGATGGTGAGTTCGCTATGTAGCACCATCCAATGGAGCAGGTTGGAGAGTTGGCACAGACCGCCTCCGATGTCTTGTGCAGGTTGCCCTTTTTCTATTGTCAATCCTTCTTTATAGCCTTTCTGCGGAGTGGTGCGTCCGATGAGTTTCCAAATGGAGAAGGTGTTGCCAGGGTGGATAATTACACCATCGAGCAGGGGAACGGCAAGACTGAGATTAATGGCCTTGTTTTCCTGTAACTGCATCTTGACATTGCCCAATTGTCGACGAATGAGTGACTTATGGCGGTAGATGAGTACCGGTAGGGAACTGTCTGTCCGTGTTGTTGCGAAACGGGTCTTTCGGAAGAAATCCTTCAGGCGTCGCTTCAGGATTTCCTTCTCCATCGAAATGCGATAGGTTAGGGGGGATATCTCACAGAACAGCTTCCGTTTCATAGTCGATACTACTATGATAGCTCCATAATCTTTGTCGGACAGGCTTTCACGCACTTGCCACATTTCAGACAGTCGGGATGGAGATATCCTATTTCCTGTCCGCGTGAGTCGTATGGTGTGAGCTGCATAGGGCAGACGCGGGAACACATCTTGCACTTCATTTGACAGCAGCTGTCCACATGGATATTGGTGAAGGCTTTAGGTAAAGGTGCTTTTTTAGGTGCTACCCAATTAGAGATTGTTCCCATAGGGCAAAATGAACACCAGGTGCGTGGCGCATAGATGAACGAGAGGATGATGCCTACGACGGTCGTCATCACGATAATGGTCCAGAATACACGCCCGATACCACTCCACATTGCAAGACCTCCTTCACTCCAAGGGACGGTAAATGTCAACTGGAAGCCAAACATACCGAAAATAAAGAAAACCATGAAGAGGCGGAAGCCGAAGGTACGCACGAAACGTGGAATCGGCTTATGGGGTGAATATTTTGACAGCAGACGGTCGTACATATTGCCTCGCGGACAGATGTGACCGCACCAGAAGCGGCCTCGCCATATTGAAGTAAGCACGGGACCGACCATACAGATGAATGCCAGTAGTCCCACGACGGGGTAGAACCATGCTATGATGATATATGCAAAGATAATCCAGTAGAGTGGGAGACCGGGAGTCTCGAAATGACGATGGAAAGTTTTCTTTTGTGCCATAATTGTCTTATATGTATTATCTGTTATAACCGTCGGATTTCATCCTGCAGATTCTCAAGAAAACGGCAGGCGTGAGCACCGTCCATTTGGGCATGATGGAACTGAAGGGAGAGGGGTAGGGTGGTCTTGAAGAGACCTTTACGATAGCGTCCCCATACAAGGAACGGATTGTTATAACGGCCGGTATACTGATTGATAATGCAGTCCAACTCTGTATGTGGCATTGCCGATGTACCGATAATCATACGATCTTCCAACGATGTGCCTTCGCAGGTCTGTGCTGCTGTGCCGGTAATCTCGTGGTAGTCGGCATTGAACTGACTTATATCATCGGAATAGGGTACGTCACACAGGGTGATGCCACCCTTGCTGTTTGGTACTATTACATTGATGGCGAGTTTGTCGTAGCGATACATATGGTCCTTCACTGGAAGCAGATAGAATTCGTCCACGCTGCTTGCTGCCTTACCGATGCACCAGCACATCAGTACGTTGAATTTCAGTCCCGTCTTACGACTGACCTTACACAAACGACTGATTTCAAATGTCTTCACAAAGGTCACCATAGGCATGGGCGAGGACATCCACATACTGAATGCCTCGGCACGACTCGTTTCCTTGGGGTTTACTTCTGTTCTCACAATTAATGTAGTTTTACGGGTTCCATATGTAAGGTAACATGTATCTTCTGACCAAAGCGCTCCTTCAGCTTGCGCTCGATGGCTGTGGCGCGATTGTGAACAGTGACAAGCGGCAATTGTCCGTCCATGCGCACGTGGGCCTCAATGGCAATGCGGTTACCGATACGTCGTGTACGTAGGTTATGGGGCTCATGTACATCGTCAAATGACAGGATGATTTGCTCTATCTCCTCTTCTGTCTCGGCAGGTAACGAAGACTCTGTCAGCTCGCCTGTGCTCGTCTTGAGTAATTCCCAGGCTACTTTCAGCAGCATCAGGCCTACAATGATGGAGGCCACAGGGTCGAGTACCGTCCAGCGCTGTCCTAACATAATGGCTAAGCCGATACCGATGGCAGCACCTATCGACGAAAGGGCATCACTGCGATGATGCCAGGCATTGGCTATCATAACCTGTGATTCCAATTGGCGTCCTTGATATACCGTATACCGATAGAGCAGTTCCTTGACGAGTATCGACAGTAGTGCCGCCCACAGTGCTATCCATCCAGGAGCCTCCAGTTGTTCACCGTGCCACCAGTCCACAAGTCTCATTATGCCCGATATCATGATACCTGTAGCGGCAGCCACCAGTGCCAGACCGATAAGAAACGAGGCAATAGTCTCGAACTTACCGTGACCGTAATCGTGCGACTGGTCTTGTGGCTTTGCGCTGATACGTACAAATACCAGCACCAGGATGTCTGTCGCAAAGTCGGACAGGGAGTGAACAGCATCGGCAATCATCGCAGAGCTGTGACCCAGCATGCCGGCGATAAACTTAAAGGTAAGTAGTGCGGCATTGCCAGCACTGCCTATCAACGTTACTTTATATATCTCTTTCTCCCTGCTCATACTTGGTTTGTGTATTGCTTATTTCAAACTACAAAGATACAACTATTTACAAAACAAATGCTATTTGCTGGAGAAAAATGCAGAAACTCGTCAACTTCTTAACTGTCGTACATTGCGAAGATACTATCGCTCGACAAAAAAAAGAACAAGTTCTTTTGTTTTGTTGTCGCTTAATCGTATCTTTGCAACGGATAAAATATTTAGCTTATGATTAACGAGTTTGATGAGATACGGCCATTTGAGCCGTCGGAAATGCGGGAAGCATTCAACGAACTTCTGGATGATCGCCAGTTTAAGCATGTACTGAAGGGCGTCACTCCTTGGTTGCCCAAAATCCTGCGCAATGGACTGTTGCGATTGGCTTTTACAGGTATCAAGACACCGCTCGACTTCCAAAAGCGCTTTATGAAACCTGTCGTGTGGCATATTATCCGCCAACATACCAAAGGATGTACATTCGACGACAGCGCACTTAATGATGACTCGAAATTCACGAAGCGCTACACCTTCCTCTCAAACCATCGCGACATTGTGCTCGACTCTGCATTCCTTGATGTGATGCTTGTCAAGTATGGTTATCCCACCACCGTTGAAATAGGCATCGGCAATAACTTGCTTATCTATCCTTGGATTACGAACCTGGTGCGTATGAATAAGGCTTTCATTGTGCGCCGAGGACTGACAGCTCATGAGATGATGCGCTCGTCACAGCTGATGAGCCGTTATATCCACTATGCTGTTACAGAAAAACAGGAGAATATCTGGATAGCACAGCGCGAAGGACGTGCCAAGGATTCCAGTGACCATACGCAGGATGCTGTGCTGAAGATGCTGGCGATGGGTGGTGAGCTCAGTGAGCTCAATATTGTGCCGCTGACCATCAGCTACGAGTATGACCCATGTGACTACCTCAAGGCACAGGAGTTCCAGCAGAAACGTGACAATCCTAATTTCCGTAAGAGCCAGCAAGACGACCTCGATAATATGAAGGTCGGCATTATGGGGTATAAGGGACGTGTGCACTACCATTGCGGTACACCTATCAACCGCTGGATAGAGGATCTCAATGGCTATGCTTACAATGAGTACTTCGCTAAACTGAGTCAGCTCATCGACCGCGAGATCCATGCTCACTATCGCCTCTATCCATGTAACTACATTGCGCTGGATGAACTCGAAGATAATGACAGACATGCACAGCATTACACTGCTGCTGACAAGAAACGCTTCCACAAGTACCTGGAGGGACAATTAGCAAAAATAAATATCCCCAACAAGGACGATGCTTTCCTCCGTGAGCGTATGCTTACCATGTATGCCAATCCTGTCCGCAATTACGAGGCAACGCAGTAAACAACTGAAACTTGAAGCTTGAAGCTTGAAACTTGAAACTTTAAGTCTGCGACACAATCACAAACGGTCAATTTGATAATGCAAAAAAGCGGGTGCTCATGAGCACCCGCTTTGTATTGATAAGTCTTCAGATTCTTAGAATGTGAACTGGAGACGAGCCTGTACCTGATGGAAGTTCTTGTCGTAAGGCAGCATGTCCTTAGATAGACGATGGTATGTGTAGTCAACCATGAACATCGCAAACTTGTTGAATGAATAGTTTGCACCTACGGTGTAAGAACGTACGATACCGCCGCCAACACTGGTAGCACCTGTGCCTGGCCAGTCCTCCATGTAGCCGTTAGCATAGTATTCACCACGGCCTGGGTTGAAGTACTCACCTTTAACCTTGTCATTCAGGTGGGTGTAGTTGAAGCGGGCAACGATTTCGAGTGCCTTGCCGTCAAGACCACCAAGAACGCCTTCCTGCAGGTTGTAGCGATATGGCTTGCCAAATACCATGAAACCAACTTCACCATAACCACCCTGGAAGGTGTTGTTACGCAGTTTGTTGGCATTGGTCCACCAGTCAATGTCACCCCAACCGTCAATGTTGTTCTGTGCATCAATGAAGAGTGAGTAAGAGTCGCGTTTCTTTGTTACTCTCTTGAAGAAATACTCACCACGCAGGAATACACGGTCGTTGTGATAGAGTGCCTCAGCACCGAGATCCCAGATTCTGTCTGCCCATGGGAGGTCAGCTGATACGAACTGCTCGTCCTCATCAACATAGGTCTCCATTGGCTGAGCCAGACGTACTGACTTCTTCAGTACATTGTTGGTAACAGTACCGCCGCCAAGCTTAACATAACGGCCTCTTACACCAACATGAACGGTCTGTTTCTCGTCCATGATTGGGCGTACGAGATAGCGACCTGCAACAACGATGCCGTTGTAGCCAGCGTCAATCTTGTTGTACTGGTTCTCTGTAAACACGCCCTGATAAGCTGTGAACATCTTGTTGGTAAAGCGATAGCTGATACCGAGTTCACGACCCTCGCCGAGTGCCATTGATGATCCTGGACGAGAGATGAAGTGGTAGCTTCCCAGTGAGGTGTTACGAGCCATTGATCCTGCCGGGTCATTGTAATAACCAGCCTTGATGGCATGTGTGTTATCGTTCTTGTCCTTCTTAGAGTACTGCAGGAAGATGTTCTTCTGAGCGAACTTACCACCGCCGAAGCCGAAGTCAGCATAGAAATACCAGTCCTTGTAGGTCATAGAGGTACGGATGCGTGCATCTGTGATAGAAGCACCAGACTGCATTGGAGTGAAGTCTGTGTGATATGCAGCATAGTCTGCCATGAAACGTGCTCCAACGGTGAAGTGCACGTCATTTTCCTGATTGTCCACTTTCAGTGTGGGCTCTGTATCGAAGTCTTGTGCGCATACATTCATTGCGAAAAGTGCAAACAAAGACATTGCAATATATTTTTTCATACGTCTATTCTTTTAATTATCAATATACTTTTTTCGATTCTCAATACTCTATTTCTTAGTAGCCAAGACGCTTTAGAGTTGCAACAGCATCAGGAACTACAGAAGGAGCCTGTGAGTTGTCGTAGGTCTGTCCAGGATGGAATGGATTCGGCAGACTTGGGTTGCAGCGGAAGCCGTTCTCAATCATGTAGAGCAGGGACATCTCTGAGCGGTTGGTGAAGAAGCCGTCCATGTAAACAGGATTGCTGCTGCTCGCACCAGAGAATGTTGTATATGGGGTAGCAGGAACGGTGAGGCGGAGCAGGTCGTCAAACTCTGTGTCCCAACCGTAGTTGTAGTAACCCATGTACTTGGTCATCTGAGCGTATGAGTCGAATGAGTATGGGTGGTTGAGCATGCCACTCTTGCGAATCATGTATGCCTGCCAAGGATTGTTCATCTCAGGATAGTTGTTAGGCGCACCAGAGATTGCCGGACCGATGATGTGTGCACCGTAGTCCTGTGCCCACTTGATGAATGCGGCATAACCAGTCGGTGTGGTGTAAGCAATATCGGTAGCATAAGCTGGAGTACTTGTCCACAACAGGTAGCACATTGGCACCTGACCCTTGAATACATCGTATGCACGACGGAGAGCGTCGAATGAGAAGGTCTGGAGGATAACCTTACCGTTGGTATTACCCACGTTCACCTTGCCATTCTTGTAGAAAGCGGTCTCTGTAGCTGGTTGTGTGATGATGTTCCAGCCCTGCTCGTTGAGCACGTCATAAACACGCTTCTCCATATTGCCTGGGTTCAGCCAAGACTCCTTGAACTCGATGTAGATACCAGGACGGTTGCCAGTATCCTCTGGGTCGTTAACGTATGCGTTAGCGAAGTCGTACTCGATGAAGTCCATGTACTTAGCATTGTACTCGCCCTTAGCTTTAATAGCTGACCAGATCTCTTCCAGAGTCATGCCAGCATATTCAGCCTTAACTTTGAATGGGAGCACGCGCTCGCCATTGGCGTTACGCTTCAGCATCTGACCTTTTGCAAAGGCAATCTGGTCCTGAAGAGCTGATACATACTGACCGTCAGAATAAACAAGCTTGCCATCTTTAAAATATCCGTTGTGTGAAGCCTCAAAGCTGATACGTGCCTGCTCAAGGCTGCTCTCGTCAAACCAAGAACCAGCATCAAGCATCAGCAGCTCTGCATAGTAGTAGGAGAGGGTGTAGAACGGACGGAAAGCTGCGATGTCACGCTGATACTGTGCGAAGGCATCTGCATGAGAGAAACCGAGCATCTCATAGAACTGTACACGAGTGGTAGGAACGCTCTCTGAGAATACGTTCTCAATGTTCGTGGTACGCTTCAGGTTCTCGTCGTGGTTGGCAAGAACGATACCGTCCTTTGTGCATTGAAGGTCAGACTCAAGATAGTCTGCACCCATCTCACGTGCCCAACGCCAAGAACTCTCGGTCTCCTCTGGAGCCCAGAACGTAGAGCCGCGGTGAGCAACAACGGCATAGAGGGGAACATAGTCACGCACCTTTGCCAAGTCAGCGTTCAGCACTTGAACGTCAACTTTCTTTGCGTCATGTTTCTCATTGGTGAACTGCTGTTCATCAGAGCAAGATGTGAAGGCTGCGAGCACTGCTATGCCCATCAAGCCAACGCGATAGATTTTCTTAATCATGTTGAATTAGATTTTAGTGAATAATAAAGGTATAATTTTTATTTTTGTTTAGCAAGATACTGCTCCTCGCGATAGGTAAGACCCATGAAGAAGATAGCCATCAGACAGCCGATGAGCAGTACTACGAATGTCCAGTCCCAGCCTACGGCCTGTGCCACATAACCGATAACGATGTTAGCCAGCAGGGCGGTACCGAGAACGTAACCCATGAAGCCTGTCAGACCGGCAGCTGTTCCGGCAGCATTCTTTGGTACGAGGTCGAGGGCTTGTACTCCCACGAGCATGACAGGACCATAGATAAGGAAGCCAATAGCAATAAGACAGCCGATGACAACGTTGATATTGTCGAGGAATTGCCAATAGATAACAATTGCAACTGCCACTAATAACATGAAGATGATAGTTGGCAGGGCACGACGACCATTGAATACCTTGTCAGAGAGCCAGCCGCAGATAATGGTGCCTGGGATGGCAGCCATTTCGTATGCGAAGTAAGCCCATCCTGCACTCTTGATATCGATACCCTTCTCGGTAAGGATTGTTGGTGCCCAGTCAAGACATCCGTAACGAACCATGTAGATGAAAGCATTTGCTAAGGCAATGTACCACAAGAACCTGTTACTGAGCACGGTTTTGAAGATTTCCTTTGTTGACAGTACCTCTTCTGCTTTCTCACTGTAGTGTTTTGCAGCTACACCGCTCCACTTCTCGATAGAAGGAAGACCACATGACTGTGGAGTGTCGCGAATCATAGAGTAAGCGATGATAGCTATTAACGTCGCTACTGCTGCAGGGAATGCAAATGTACCGATGAGGAAGTAGTAGTCTGCATGGGCGCCATAGAACCATGAACCGAACCACAGTGCACCATAAACAGCCATAGGACCTACCATAGCACCACCGACATTGTGTGCACAGTTCCAGAACGACATCCATGTGCCGCGCTCCTTAATGGAGAACCAATGGGTCATGACACGTCCGCAAGGAGGCCATCCCATACCGTTAAACCAACCAACGAGGAAGTTCAGAGCAGCCATCAATGTGATTGCCAGAGCCTTGTGATCTGCACCGATCCACTGGATAGGTACGATCATGAACAGCATTGAGAGAGCTGCCATGAACAGACCGAGCGGCAGGAAACGCTGAGCGTTACTGCGGTCGCTGATGCTGGCCATGATGAACTTTGAGAATCCGTAGGCAATGGCGTTCATTGACAGCACAATACCTAACTCACCCTTTTCAAAACCAAATGGCTCAAGCATAGGTATGGCCATTGAGAAGTTCTTACGTACTACGTAGAAACCTGTATAGCCAATGAAAATACCTAAGAATACCTGCCATCTGAGTTTTTTGTAGCGGGCATCTGCCTCAGGACCTGTTTGTTCAGGTTTATGGGCAGGAGGGGCTAAAAAATTCCACATAAGATATTAGATTTAATGAATATAAAAAGTTATTTTCTTCTGTCTGTATAACTACTGCGCATTGGCTTGGCGTGTGGCCTCCACGTCTAATGCCTCTGCCAGAATACATATAGGATTCATCACCTTGACACCTGTCGACATTTCTATCTGCCATTTACAGGTTTCACAGTCGGTAGCTACTACGTCTGGATTGACATCCTTAATCTGCTGGAACAGCGGTGCTCCGATGTTCTGAGAACGCTCATAGTTTTCCTTCTTGAAACCATAGGTGCCGGCAATACCGCAGCATTGTGAGTTGAGCATTACGAACTCAAGACCAGGTATCATACGCAGCATTTCCGTGCTGTAGAAAGCCCAGCCCATGCGTTCCATATGGCAGGCGGTATGATAAGCAACACGCATCTTGAAGTCCTTACGGAACACGAGCTTGATCTGCCCTTGGTCAATCAGCTGGAACAGGAAACGTGTTGCCAGCATCAGGCGGTCCTTAACGTCGCTGTTGTCGATATGCAGCAGATGCTCGTATTCATCGCGCATAGTGAACGTACATGTGGAACTGGTTGTCAGAACCGCTTCGCTCTTCTGGTCATTCAGTGCCTTACGCATGGAATTGATGTTAAGCTCCCCCTGGGATTTAGCCATCTTTGGCATACCGTTGGCGATGAGTGCCACGCCGCAGCATTTTTCTTTCTCTAACAGGCGTACGCCATAGCCTACGGCGTTCATAATGGTTACAAAGTCCTTACCCATCTGTGGGAAGTTGTAGTTCACGTAGCATCCATGGAAGTAGCTGACTTTCTTGTCGAACTCTTCCTGTTTTTTTGCGGCGTGACGCTTAAACCAAGTCTCGAACTTTTGCGCGGAATATGCTGGGAATGTGCGGTGTTTGTCAATTCCAAGCACATTGTGCATGAGAAACTTTGTAGGTGTCAGGCTGATAGAGAAATTCACTATTGGAGCCACCATTGTGGTCAATGAGCCGACGAGGTCGGTATTGGCCAGAGTCCAGTCGCGCAGGCTCGGAGCATGCTTTGTGTATTTGATACGTGCAGCCTGTATGATGTCGCCGATTTTTACTCCATGCGGACATGCCACCTCACAGCGCTTGCAGTTCAGACAAAGCTTCAGAGCTTTCTCGTCGAAGAACGCCACGTCTTTCAGACGATATCTCTCACCGTCAGGACCTGCCTGTTTTGGTCCCGGATAGTTAGGATCTACGTTTGACACGGGACAGTAGGCCGTGCATATAGAGCATTTCAAACACTGCTCTAAGTTGTTCTCGCTGATATTTTTAGTCTGTGTCATGGTTATTTCTCCTTTCTATCCGTTAACTTCTTTGCCACATACATAGCAGTGAGCAGTGACACACCGGTGCCGTCAGCCATCTTTACGGCGTTGTGACCGCTTAGTGCTGAACCGATGACATAGAGGTTGGTGAAAGCCTTACCGTCCTTAGTTGCACGGAAGTTTTCATCTGTATGCACACCGAACTGCATGTATGGTTGTGCATCAAATACATAGTCCTGTGTCCATGTAGTGCGGTTGTTGTCACCGTCAATGTCAAGTCCGAAGAGCGGCTCATAGAGTCCAGCATAGTTGCTGCGTAGTCCACGGCTCATGAATGAACCGGTAGCCAGCACAAAGTTGTCGGCCTCAAGACGTGTGTCCTGCAGATTTTCCGTCTCAATATTCTTTACGGTGCCATTGGCAACTTCCACCTTAACTGCTTCATCGCCCATCAGGATGCGACCACCCAGCTCGTAGAATTTCTTGCGCAACAGTTCCTGTATGGCGATGCCTGGTACGGATGGAGGAAGTGCAACTACGAAATGGAATGGCTGTTTCATTTGCGATTTGAAAAGGGATGCTTGTGCCTTGTCGCTTGGTTTGATGATTGCGGGAAGCAGGACTGCTTCTCCATCAGCCACATTGTTTATTTCCTGAGCGAGTTTTCTGACAACATCCTCATTGGCCATAATTTTCGCCAGATTGCTGGCGCGCATCTCTGTCTGGCTACGACGGCGGTCACATAGTTCCTTTATGTTTACGGTCTTGACCTCACATGTCACACCTGCTTTCTCCAAACTGTCTTTCAAGAAGTCTATTGGCAGGTCAAGGAATCCTTCGATGTTGACAAGTGTTACTTTTTTATATGGGAAAGCCTTTGCCGAGTCTGTTGTGAAGAAGTCCTCAATTGTCAACCATGCCGGCTTCAGTCCACCGATAGGTGTCAGGCGGTAGTGATTCTTCTCTCCATCGCCCTTCGTGCTGATACCGATATCTGTAAGCAGCTGTCGAGCTTCTTTGGCAAGTGCCAGAGTCTCTGATGTGCCCATTCTGCTATACGGATGTTTTGTGCTGAGTTTCTTCAGTCCGTCGACCAGGTCTGTCACTTCCGTTCCGTCTTCATTATAGCCTAACAGCTCAAACGATCCGGAGTGGAAATGCAGCGTGCTTTGTCCTGCAGAGACAACAGCAACGCGTTGACCGGTCTTGGTGAGTTGTATTGCACAGGTAAGACCACTTAGACCTCCACCTATTATAACAGTATCAAATTTCATTCCATGTCCTCCTTTCTGTTTGCAAATTTGTTAATTCCTAACAGCCCTTCGTAGATGACGGCAGTAAGCTGGGCCTCTTCAAGCATTTCTGCCCATGCTACAGGGCGTACACCCTTCCATCTCTCGTTCAGGAATCCAGCAAGGTCTGCCTTAGCCTTTGCTGGTGACTCGTGACGGCAGAGTATACCGGCAGCACGACAAGCACAGAGGCTACCCTGACATGTACCCATTCCCACACGGGTGCGACGGCGCAGGTTCACTAAGTTATGAATATGTAACTGGTCGATGGCATATTCTGCCTCGCCTACGGTGACATGTTCACATTCGCAAACCAATGCATGGTCGGCAGGAGTATCGTCTTTCACGTTTGTAGTAAGTGTTCCATGACGGCCTTCGGCTGCGGTCAGCGATACGCTGTGCTTGCCGGTCTCGGCAGCAGCCTTTGTCTCAGAGCCTGGCAGTGGGGTAGAGGCGGTTTCGCACGGCTTGTTGATACCAAGTTTCTTGCAAGCCATATCTGTAGCCATCTCTGCCATCAGTCGGTAGGTCATCATCTTACCGCCGGTGATAGTAATAAGTCCATCAAAACCATCGCGGACTTTGTGGTCGAGACAAACGATACCGCGACTGATGCTACGTCCAGACGGGTCATCGTCTGATGCTACCAGAGGACGCACACCTGCATAGGCTCTTAGGATGCGTGTTGTTGACAATGCCGGAGCAAGCTTCTCACCTTCAGCTATAAGTACCTCTACCTCTTCTGGTGTCACGCGCAGGTTATCCACTGTGTCGTGAGGTACCCGGTCGCTGGTAGTACCGATGACACATACAGCATCGTCAGGTACGAGGATGTCCGCATTGGCGGGCTTGCGACAGCGGTTTATAACCATGTTGTTCACACGGTGACCGAATATAAGTAGTGAACCCTTAGCAGGGAACATATTAATCTTGATGTCGGCCTTCTGCAGAATCCCCTGTCCCCAGATTCCTGCTGCATTGATAACAAGCGGTGCACGAACCTCCGTTGTCTCGCCTGTGTGGTTGTCGCGCACGCGTACTCCTTTCACTGTGCCACTTTCAATTATCAGTTCGGTAACCTCGTGATAGGTTAACGCAACTGCACCATGACGCTGAGCATCAACGACGTTGGCAATAGTCAGGCGGAAAGGATCAACGGAAGCGTCAGGTACGCGTACGGCACCAATAAGTGTAGGATTTACATTTGGCTCTAAGCAACGTGCTTCTGCCGGATCGATAATGTCGGCACGAATACCAGCCCTCAGACAGGCTTCAACAAATGTTTTCTGATAACTTAAGTCGTCCTCAGGGAGTGTGATAAATAATCCGTCGGTCTCTTCCACGCAATGGCGTGCAATTTTACGCAACGTCATATTTTCCTTGATACATTCTTCGGCAGACTCACTGTCGGTTACGGCATAGCGGGCACCACTATGTAATAGTCCATGATTTCGTCCCGTTGCTCCGTTAGTGAAATCAAATTTCTCGAGCAAAAGAACTTTCATTCCTCTCATGGCACAGTCGCGCGCAGTTCCAGCTCCTGTGATGCCGCCTCCAACCACAATTACGTCAAATGGTTGGGTGAGGTGTTTTTCCATAGTCATTTATGTTAATAGTAATTAGTAAATGTTTATCGTTAGCAATGCAAATGCAACTCAGCAACAGGTTTGTGTCAGGACCATATTGCTTTAATTCAGCTATAAAGGTACGTTAATTTTTGCAAAACATGCAAACGATTACGTTTATTTTTATATAAACTTACGTCATTTTACCATATTTTAACGCACATTGTAAAGTCTTATTATTTATACGGAAAAAAATGCATCTTCTAAACCGGACTCACCAGATGGACGTCGCATTGTGGGAAGGCAATTACGATGCCGGCATCGTTAAGGGCTTTGTAGATGATTTCCTTAGAGCGGTCAACATAGCCGATTCTTTCTGCAACCAGTACGTACTGCTTCACGGCTATATCCACTGCGCTGTCGCTCATATTCTCAACAACGACATATACTCCGTACTTAGGATCAACTATTTCGCGACCGTAGCGGTCTTTGGTGCGCATCTCCTGCATTGCCTCCACTAATACCTTGCGCACTCGGTTGACATCGGTTCCATAAGCTACGCCAACAATGATTTTGGTTAGCTCATAGGAGTTGTTTCGAGTGAGGTTGTTGAAGTTCTTGCCAAAGAGGGAGGAATTGAGGAATGACATCTCTGTACCTTCGATGGTCTCCACCTGAACGCATTGATAGTTGATGGCTGTTACTTGTCCGCGTACTCCATCACACTCTATCCAGTCGCCAACACGCAATCGGCCACCCATGATTTGTATGCCATAGATGAAGTTGTTGATGATATCCTTAAGTGCAATACCGATACCTGCTGATAAACCTCCGGCTATCAATCCAAGGGAGCCTGTCGGTATCTGCCATACAGCAACGACAACTATGATATATCCCATCCAGATGACTATGCTGATGATGCTGTTGGCGAGTGAAAGATTGATTTCATTTGCCCTGATGGTGGAACGATTGTGTTTACGCATGAATACTGCATAACGGAAGTATCGCCAAATGGTATGAATGGCTTTGTTGACATAACGCAGGGCTAAGAGCAGAATTAATAGGTATATGATGCTTCGGATAGAGATACGTAGTGTTTCGATGCCGTTATTGTCTGTCAGCAGGACAAATGGATTACAGTAGAATTTAACGTATAGGTCGTTGAAGTCGAAGACGTTCAGTGACAACCGCACGCAAAGTGGCAGCGATAGCAATACAAGTGCCGTGATGCCAACCTGTCTGATGAAATCGTGGAACCATGTGGCACCGAAAAGCAGCGATTCGCGGTCGGCACCCGTTACGTATGTAATGCGTTTACGCATAGCGGCCACACGCTTATCCAGCCAGCGCTCCTTGTATCTGTTCAGTAAGTCGGAGATACATACTATGGTAAGCAAGGCTGCTAACTGGAAATACCACCATATCAGGATGAGTAGGGACATAAATGTGAAGCCCAAGAATGAAACAACTAAAGCTATGAGGTAGATGACAAGCGATATCCAGCCCAGCGTACTGTCGATAGATGTGGCCCGACCATGTTCTTTGATGCAGAAAAACAACTGTCTAAGAACTACCAGGAACAGAATGGGTGGAAATAGGAATGTCATCAGCCTGTCAGGAGTGAAGGTGATGCGACAGATAATAATTATCAGTGCTATTTGGAAGACGGGGGAATAGAGTTGGAAGCCGTGACGGATCTGTTCTGGTTTCACTCTTAGCAGCAATGAACCAGAGATGGCAACGAGCAGCCAGAGTAATGTGTTGATATGTTTGACACCCAACTGGAAATATTCATCTCCCTTCCATAATAGACCGATTGTCATGAAGTACAATATTGTTCCTGTCAACACTGAGAATAATAGCAGTTTCTTTTGAGGAATAAAACGCTTTGGTTTTATAAAGCGTCGAATCAGCCATAGTATCAGGAATGTTGTTATCCAGAAGACAGCCAGGAATATAAGTTGTATTGCGCACCCGAATACCAAGAGGGCATTCTCGCCTTTGCTGGAAAGACTTTTCAGATTATCTGATTTGTTGCTGTTGTTGTTCTTGTTCTTGTCTTTATGGGTATCGACAGTATCATTTGACTTTGCAGTATCTCCGAATAATTCATCAAAGTCGTACTGTTCATGCAAATCCACTAATACCTTATTCCAATAGTATGACGGGTTTGTCATGATTTCCAGGAACGGGGTCTGTCCTTCTGAAAAAACATATTTCTCCAGCTCCTGATAGCGAGCCTCCGCATAGTCGTAAGCTTCTTTCATGCGCCAAAAGGCCTCCTGATAGTGTGTGCTGTCTGCAATCACGATTGCGCGGTTGTCAGCATTCATCTTCAAAAGTTCCGAGGCATAGCGGATACAGGAGTCACGATATATTTCTCCCTTCTTGTCCAAGATGAACGGTGTGGAATGAGTGTCCTTGGTAGCTATACTGATGACTTCTTTCTCCAGTGAAGAGGCTTCATCGGAGATATGGACGTCAATCGAGTCATTATGGTATAGCAGACTATCGGGAAGTATTTTCGTTTCTATCTCCTTTTTCATCGGAGGGAGACGACGCAGAGCCTCTATGAGGCGACCATAGCGGTCGATTTCAAGATCCAGACTGCTGACAATATGGTCGTAAGGACGCCTGTCCTTATTGAATTCTTCGTATTCGACGGTAACTTTTTTCAGTGCATAGGCCAAATCGAATGTCATTGCCTGCTCTTGCGAATAAAGCAAGATGGACAGTTCGTTTGAATTCTTGATGACATCAACCATCCGTTGGTGTTGGCGTCCATAATCCTCATTGAAACGCTTCTGTGCGTCCTTACGTTGCATACAGGCTGTCTGTAGCTCTGTGCAAAGCTCCTGGAGTGTCTTGGTCAGGGAGCGTCCGCTCACAATTGCCCATATCGGAAGTGAGAATAAACAAATGGAAAGAAATAATGTCAGCAGTTTCTTGTTCATATCGTTATTTGATGTTTAAGGTATTTTTAAGAGTTACCATTTGCGTGGGATAAACCTATTATGTAAACGGTGTAGCATCTGCTTGAGATACCGGGTGAAGAACAGTAGCTTTCTACCTGTCTGTAACTCGATTGAAACGGAAAAAGCTGTTTGCAGAAGCTGTTTGTCATTGATGAAGCAAGTGTCGAGTGTCATCTTGACATCATTATCCACGTTGTCCTTATGTATTACCTCAACCCACATAGGCTTGTCAGCATTTGAGATGTGATGAACAGGGGCTACATTCCTTTTTTC